>JANMJM010000285.1:0-57952 GCA_031371345.1 Vicinamibacteria bacterium | reverse complement strand
GAACTGGGATCCGAAGACGCATCAGATGATCCGAGCCAAGGACGGATCGACAGCCGATCGCGCGCTGATCAATCCCGATCGCAACAACGTCGCACCGCGCCTTGGGTTCGCCTACACGATGATGCCGAAGACTGTCGTGCGCGCCGGTTGGGGTGTGAGCTACGTCCACTTCAATCGGGCAGGTGGAGGAAACCTCTTACCGATCAACGGCCCGCAGGTCATCAATGCCGTGGTCGTCCAAGCGAGTGCGACCGATCCATCGTTCCGTACCACAGAACAGGGCTATCCGGCTGGCCTCACAGATCCATCGAAGTTCAACCCGCTCGCGGCCAACGTAACTTATATCCCGAGTGACTATCACTCGAGCCCAGTCCAGAGCTGGCACGTCGGCGTGCAACAGCAGATTGGCACCGACATGCTGATCGATGTCGCTTATGTGGGTAACAAGGCCGATGGACTCCTCCTGTTTGCCAATTACAACCAGGCGGCGCCGAACAATGCGGCAGGAACGTTAACGCTTCAGGCGAGGCGGCCGATTCAGGACATGGCCGACATTACCTATGCGTTCAACGGTGGAAAATCGCGGTATCGCGCCCTGCAGATGAAGTACGAATGGCGGATGCGTGGCGGGTCATCGCTGTTGAACGCGTTGACGCTGTCGGTAGCGAAAGACAACGGGGCAGGATCGCTTGAAAATCCGAATGGCAACGCACCAGCACCGCAGGACTACTACAACCTCGACGCCGAGTACGGCTATTCGGCCTACCATCAACCGTACAACAACACGACGAGCCTTGTGTGGTCTCTCCCCGTGGGACGCGAGCACCGTTGGATGGGCGATGCCTCCAGAGTCGTGGACGCGCTGGTCGGAGGGTGGCAGGTATCGGGCATCAGCAGCCTCTATGCCGGCGAACCTGTGACGTTTACCTACACTCCCGCCGCCTCGGTGTTGGTCTCCGGGATCCAGCAGGATTTTCGAGGCCAGAATATCTTCCGTCCGAATGTGATCGGCGATCCGTACGCGCCAAAGGGGCAACAGACCATCACAAATTGGTTCAACAAGGAGACCGTCGTTCTGCCCACGGACATCAGCCAACCGTTCGGCAACGCCAAGCGAAACATCGTCCGTGGTCCGCTCTTCTGGCAGGTGGATTTTGCGCTCAGCAAGCACTTCGCGCTCGCGAGGTCGTCGGATCTCGAGTTCAGGTTCGAGGCTTTCAATCTCCTGAATCGGACGAACTTCCGTCCGCCGAACGGCAATCGCAGCTCCGGAGCGTTCGGCACGATTATCTCGACCTACGATCCGCGGCAGCTCCAGTTGGGATTGAAGCTGAACTTCTGAAGTTGGTTGGTTAGTTGTTAGTTGTTTAGTTGTTAGTTCGTGACTCCCGCACCACCACGAGCAACTAATCAACCAACCAACTAATCAACTACCGTTCCCGGCGCGATCCGGCCGAATTTCGGCACGATGATGATGCCGTTCCGAATGTAGTAGCCGTCGCCGTCGGCGTGCTGCACGCCCGACGCGTTCACCAGGCGCGCGCCATCGCCGATGCTCGCGTTCTTGTCCATGATCACGCGATTCAGCGTCACGTTCCGTCCAATACCCAGTCCGCCCGACTCCGGTTCAGGGCCGTAGGTGTCGGCGCCGAGCAGCACCGACCGTGTGATTTTCGTGTCTTTCCCGATGTGCGTGCGGATGCCGATGACCGACTGTTCGATCGTGCAGGCGTCGAGAAAACATCCATCGGCGACGATCGACTCGCGGACCGTGCAGGCGCGCATGTGCGACGGCGGCAGAAAGCGCTCGTGCGTGAACACCGGCCGCTTTGGATCGAAGAACTTGAACGGCGCGTTCGGCTCAGTCAGCATGATGTTGGCGTCGTAGAACGACTCGATCGTTCCAACGTCGGCCCAGTAGCCATCGAACAAATAGGCTTTCACGCGGTACGAGGTGAGCGAGGCCGGAATAATCTCGCGGCCGAAATCGGTTCCCTCGGTGCCCTGCAAAATCTGCAGCAGCACGTCGCGCGAAAAAACATAAATGCCCATCGACGCGATGAACGGCTTCCCGGGATCGTGGACGCGCGCGTGAAACGGCGACCCAGACGGCACACTGCTGCCGATTTTCGTGAGCCGCTCCGGCTTCGGCTTTTCCTCGAATCCGACAATCTGGCCATCGCGATCGAACAGAAACAAGCCCATCGACGTCGCATCTTCCGGCGTCACTGGCTGAGCGGCCACCGTGATGTCGGCATGCTGCTCGGCGTGTGCGTCCAGCAGCTGGCCGTAATCCATCCTGTAGAGGTGATCGCCGGCGAGGATCAGGTAGTAGTCGGCGTCGTACCCGACGAAATGGCGAGCGGCCTGGCGCACCGCGTCGGCCGTGCCCTGAAACCAATTCGAGTTGTCGGGCGTCTGTTCGGCCGCCAGAATGTCGACGAACCCACGCGAGAACGGGTCCATGTGATAGCTCTGCGAGATGTGGCGGTTGAGCGACATGGAGTTGAACTGCGTCAGCACGAAGATGCGCCGCACGTCGGCGTGCAGGCAATTGCTGATCGGCACATCGATCAGGCGGTATTTACCGCCAATCGGCACCGCCGGCTTCGATCGCGTTTGTGTGAGGGGGAAAAGACGCGAGCCTTGACCGCCACCGAGAATAATGCCGAGCGCGTCGTTCATGGAGTCCTGGAATCTTAATCCAACGCGGGCGCCGACTCGGGCTCTTCGACGAAACGGTATCCCATGCCAATCACCGTCTCGATTTGACGGCCGGCCGGCCCCAGCTTGCCGCGAAGGCGCCCCACGTGCACGTCGACCGACCGGGTTTCGACTTGCCGGTCGAATCCCCAGACGCGCTCGAGCAGCCGGTCGCGCGAGATGACACGGTTTCGATTTTCGACCAGAAAGCACAACAGTTCGAATTCGCGCTTCGTCAACTTCACCGACGCGCCACTGACCGTGACCGACACGGCGTCAAAGTCGATCGTGAGCGACCCTCGCCTGTAGGCGTTGACGCGCTCTGCGGTCGTCACTTGCGCCGGACGACGAAGCACGGCGCGGACGCGCGCGACGAGCTCTCGCAGGCTGAACGGCTTGGTCACGTAATCGTCGGCGCCGAGCTCGAGGCCAGAAACCCGCTCTGATTCACCGCTCCGCGCGCTCACCATGATGATCGGAATGGCGGCCGTGGCGGACCGTCCGCGCAGCAGGCGGCAGACTTCGATCCCGTCGATAAAGGGTAGATTCAGATCGAGCAGCACCAGCCCCGGCGGATCTTCCATCACCGACTTCAAGCCGGCGGCGCCGGTCGCGACAATCTCGACGTCAAGGTCGCCGGCCCGCTCGAGCGCGTGCTTCATCAACCCGGCGATATCGGGCTCGTCTTCCACAATAAGCACCTTCGTTTTCCCTGGTTTCATCTAGTAGGCACATTACAGAGAGGGTATTTCCCCGGTATTGCCGTGCTGTTAATTCTGGGTAACGTAGCCTTTTGAGACATAACGGATCCGCACTCCCATATCTACCGGGGATAGCTCGTATGCCCAAACATGGCCCGGATTTCGCACTATGAACGGTCGGGTACGTTACGCAGTGTTTACAGTCGTGACTGCCGGGTGGTGACAGAATCCAGCCGTCACGTGGAGGGCAGACAAAATGATCTTCTCGAAGCAGTTGCGCAGCCAGGAACACACCCGTGCCTTCGTCGTTGGAGAAGCCGATGATCGCGGTTGGGAGATTCGGGAAGAGGAAGACAACCGCATAGTGAAACGAACGTGGCTGCATGACTGGCATCGGGTAGAGAACGCGATGATGCGCTTCATGGTGGAAGCCGTTCAGTTGCGCAGTGCCGGTTGGACCGAAGTTCCCGGCAGCCCGGCGCCGTAATCGCTACCGTGTTTTCGTGTGCGCTCGGTTATGATGGATTTATGTTCAACCCACGAAAGACGATGATGGTCGGGCCTGAAAAGGCACTTCGCGGCCGACCCGCGAAGATGATGGTGGCCGATCGTCATGCGATTCACGGCACGCCGATGGATGATCCATTTCCGGGGATGGAGATGGCGCTGTTCGGCATGGGCTGTTTCTGGGGAGCGGAGAAAGGCTTCTGGCTGCTGCCTGGAGTGCACTCGACGTCGGTCGGCTATGCCGGCGGATACACGCCGAACGCCTCGTACGAAGAGGTCTGTTCAGGTCAGACGGGTCACACCGAAGTGGTCCGCGTCGTGTTCGATCCAAGAAAGACATCCTATGAAGCGATGTTGAAGCCGTTTTGGGAAGGCCACGATCCGACGCAGGGGATGCGTCAGGGCGCAGACGCGGGCACGCAGTATCGATCCGCTATTTACTATTACTCAGACGCACAGAAGCGGGCAGCCGAGCAGTCGCGAGATGCCTATCAGCAGCGGCTCACTGCAGCCGGCTATGGTCCCATCACCACAGAGATCGCGCCGGCGGGGGAGTATTACTTCGCCGAAGATTATCACCAGCAATATCTCGCCAAGAATCCCCGCGGCTATTGCGGCCACGGCGGCACCGGCGTCAGCTGTCCCGTCGGCGTCACCGCGACCTAGCCATTTACCACAGAGGAACACGGAAGTAATACAAAGAAGTAATACAAAGAGGAATTCCGTTTCATAAAAGGAATTTCTGTGTTTCTGCGAAGGGTGCCTCCGAGACCTCTGTCGTCAAGGGTACTAGCTGCCGAGGGACATTTTTTCGAGGCGGCGGGTCGCGAAGCGCGCCAGCAGCGAGCACACCAGGACGATCGTCACAAGCACGAGCGCGCCTGCCCACGCCTGACGGTGCCAGTCCTCGTACGGCGAGCTGGCATACGTGAAGATCTGTACGGTCAGCGACGCCGTTGTTTTCGTCGGATCCAGATTCCAGAAGCGGTTGTTGAACGACGTGAACAGCAGCGGCGCCGTTTCGCCGGCGATGCGCGCCAGCGCCAGGACGACCCCGGTGATGATGCCGGGAAGCGCGGCCGGCAGGACCACGGTCATGACGGCGCGGCCTCGCGTCGCGCCCAGTGCCAGCGCGCCTTCACGCAACGTGTGTGGGACCAGCCTCAACAGTTCCTCGGTGTTGCGCGCGATGATCGGAATCATCATCGTGCCGAGCGCAACGCTGCCCGCAATCATCGAGAAATGTTTGAACGGCAGCACGACAATGCTGTACGCGAAGACGCCGATCACGATCGACGGGACGCCGTTCAGCGTGTCGGCCGCAAAGCGGACGGCAGATGCGAGTCGCGTGCCGGCGTACTCGGACATGTAAATGCCGCTGAGAATGCCGACTGGCACGGCCATCACCGCCGCAAGGGCCGACAGCATGAGCGTGCCGACGATCGCGTTGGCCATGCCGCCGCCCGTTTCGCCGACGGGGACAGGCATCTTGGTGAAGAAGTCCCAATTCAGCGCCTGGATTCCCTGCGAGACGACAAAAAACAAAATCGCCGCGAGCGGAATCAGCGCGACGAGGACCGACAACGCGCAAAGCGCGACAGCAATCCGAGACGTCGCGCGCCGCCGCCATGTGCGATGACCGTTCATGCCGCGCTCCCGATGTTCGCCGGTTCGAGCTTGGTCCTGGCCTTCGATGCCGTGTGCTTCGTCATGCTCCAGATCAGCAGGCGCGAGAGCCCGTTCACGACAAGAGTAATGATGAAGAGCACGAGCGCGATTTCAATAAGTGCGTGAAGATGGAGCTCGTCGGACGCTTCGGTGAACTCATTGGCAATCACCGCCGCCATTGTGTATTGCGGAGCAAAGAGCGACCACGACACGGCCGGGCTATTTCCAATCACCATGGTCACCGCCATGGTCTCGCCAAGCGCACGGCCAAATCCGAGCATGATCGCGCCGATGATTCCCGTCCGTCCGTAGGAAAGGGCGACACGGATCGCTTCCCATTGCGTGGCACCGAGCGCGTACGCGCCTTCACGCTGTGTGCGCGGCACCGCTTTCAGCACTTCGCGAGCGAGCGACGAAATGAACGGCGTCACCATGATGGCGAGAATGAGCGCGGCCGAGAGCATGCCGAGGCCGAGCGGCGGCCCGGCAAACAGCGGGAACTGTCTCCACGACTCCGGTACTTTCATTTCGAGTTGCCGCACGAGAGGAACGAGCACGAACACGCCCCACAACCCGTAAACGATCGAAGGAATCGCGGCAAGCAGCTCGGTCAGGAAGATGAGCGGCTGTCGAAGACTGGGTGGGCAGAGCTCCGACAGATACGTGGCGATGCCCAATGAGATCGGCGCGGCGATCAGGAGCGCAAGAATCGACGAGTACAGCGTTCCCCAAATAAACGGCTTGGCGCCGAATTGTCCCGCCACGGGATCCCAGATATCGGTCAGCCAGAACATGAAGCCGAATTTCTGAATCGACAGCGTCGATTCGAGATAGAGCTCCACGCCAATGGCCGAGACGACGACCAGCACGAGCGCCGCGAAGGCACCAATGAAGATTCTGAATCCGGCGTCGCCGCCGCTGCGCGTGACTTTCATCTACTGGGTTTTCACCTGATTCAGCTGCTCGAGCTCCATCTGCACCACGTTTTGAGGAACGACGGCGTAGCCGAGCTCCGGCGCGAATTTCTGGCCGTCGGCCAGTGCCCACCTCATGAAGTCGGCCATCACCTTGGCCTGATTCTTGTCTTTCGCGTCCTCGTAGAGCAAGATCCAGGTGAACGAGGAAATAGGGTACGCACCGGGTCCAGAGGGGTTCGTGATCGACACCCGGAAGTCTTTCGGCATGTTCGCGGCCGCGGCGGCCGCTGCGCCGGTCACCGAGTCGGTCGTGGCCGCGACGAACTCACCGGTCTGATTTTGCATCGAGCCGTAGGCGATTTTGTTCTGGAGCGCGTACACGAGCTCGACGTAGCCAATCGAATTCGGCGACTGCTTCACCAGTCCCGCGACCCCTTCATTGCCCTTGCCGCCAACGCCGACCGGCCAGTTGACCGACGCGTTCACGCCGACCTTCTGTTTCCATTCAGGTGATACCTTGCCGAGATAGTCGGTGAAGATGAAGCTGGTGCCCGACCCGTCCGAGCGATGCACCACGGTAATATCGGCGTTCGGAAGTTTCACGCCCGCATTAATGTTCGCGATAGCCGGATCGTTCCATTTCTTGATTTTGCCGAGAAAGATATCGGCAAGGATAGGCCCGGTGAATTTCAGGCTCGCCGGCTCGCCGGCGACGTTGTACACGGGCACGACGGCACCAAGCACCGTCGGAAAGTGCAGAATCTTGCCGGGCGCCTGCGCGATCTGTTCGTCGGTCATCGGCGCGTCGCTTGCGCCAAAGAAGACCGTCTGCGCAGTCAATTGGCGAATGCCGCCGCCCGAGCCGATCGACTGGTAGTTAATTTCGACGTTCGGGTGGAGTTTCCCGTATTCGGAGACCCACTTCGAATAAATCGGATTCGGAAAGGTGGCGCCCGCGCCGGTGACCCGAATCTTGCCGCCGGTTGACGGCGGTGCCGCCGCGTCATTCGCGTCAGGCGCGCTGCTGCCGCCACAAGCCGTGCACAGTGCGAAAACCAGGAGAGGTGCCAGTCGCTTCTTCATGATGTCTCCATTAGAAATTGATCAAAGCGTGGACGGCGACGCGCTTTTGCGTGTCGGCCGGCGCGAAGATGGCCGGCGTGTTGGTCTGAAGGTTGACGCGTTCGTAATCGAGCAAGAGTGCGGCAGACACGCTTCCCTGATGAGGAAACCAGTAGGCGACACCCGCGATCGTGCGGTTGCGACGGGCATCGGCGAGTGAGTCGGGTTCGAGATGGTCGAGGCGAAACAGCCCTTCCCATCCGTTGCT
Source organism: Vicinamibacteria bacterium (assembly GCA_031371345.1). Taxonomy (GTDB): domain Bacteria; phylum Acidobacteriota; class Vicinamibacteria; order Vicinamibacterales; family JAMQPK01; genus JAMQPK01. The sequence goes on along the minus strand of JANMJM010000285.1, from coordinate 50,126 downwards.
CGCGCGCGGCGTGGCCCAGAACGAGAAGCCATGCGCGTCGCGTTTACGCGAGCTCAGCAAAGTCTGATCGCTCGCCGAAAGGTAGTCGAAGCCAGCGTTGAGATGAGGATGCTCGAAGGTGACCATCGCCATCGCACGCGTCTTTCCGGCATGCTTCACGTAGGCGTCGTTGTCCCAAAAGCCATGCACGCGAAGCCCGCGAACAACCGCCTTTGTTGGGAACGGCCGGAGCGACCCGCGAATCTGGAACGCTTTCGTGTTGTTCGCTTCCAGACGGCTATAGCCTTCGCCGTTATAGACGCCGACGTGCACGTCGCCGTAGTTCCGGGGCAGGTTCGCGTGAAACGAGGCGCCGGCGTCCGACGAAGTCAGAAACCCGTCGCGTTCCGAGAAGACGGTTCCCTGAAACCTGTACCGATAAATCCCTTCTTCGAAATCGACAATCGGGGTCTGTTGAATGCCGAGGCGCGTCCACGATCCGGCGCCGGTCCATTCATCGAGGTTCATCTGGAGAAATGCGTATTTGATGCGGAACACCAAGCTGCCGTTCAGGGAACTCCCCGTCCCGGTTTCGCGCGAGATGTCGGGCGTAATGCGGAAATTGACGATGTGCGAGATGTTTCCCGTTATGTTGATGTAGCTACGTCCCACATTAAACGCATTCGAGTGGACGGTGTTGCCGTCGGCGTCGGTCATTTGCGGCGACTGCACGAACGTGTAGTCGGCGAAAATCGTCGCCCCGATACGGATGTTCGGGGTGTCGGCCGGATTGGGCGCCGGTGTCGGTGCCGGCGTGACCGGCGGCGGTGTGGTCGCCTGTGCGGCAACGAGCATCGGGAAAGCAGTCATCAGCAACGTCGCGATCGCGGTTCTCAGACGGGGAGTATGCACTCCTCAGCTCCTTTGAATATGCCTTGTGCCTGAGAAGAGCCTATAAACGAACGGTTTCTGATGGATTTCCAAGCTGTTTCGTCTGTGTTAATTCGCGTTACACCCTCGTTAAAGCGTTGTTACATGCATCTCTCACGTACATAAAAAAGGGGCGGTCACGGCGACCGCCCCTGTCGAGCGTCATCCCGAACTAGAAATTAAACCTGAATGCGAACTGCATTTGCCTGTTGGTTCCAAGCCCAACGGTTCTTCCTACTGTGCTCGTCAGTCGGCCGAACGTCCCTGCGGCGCCCGAGGTAAAGGCCTCGCCCGGCTGCACCGTGTTGACCACGCCAGGATTTGCCGGTAGTGCGTTGGGAAGCGTCGCGACTGGATTCATGAAGTTATTGCGATTTGTCACGTTGAACGCTTCGATGCGGAACTCGGCATCTTGCCCGCCGCGCCCAACGGCCCAGTGCTTGGCCGCGACGAGGTCGAGCTGTGCGAAGCCGGGTCCGTGCAACTTTCCGCGCTGCAAGTTACCGAAGGTGCCTGGCTGAGGAATCGAGAACGCCGCGGGATTCAGGAAGAGCAGGCCGCCGCTCGTGATGAACGGATCGACGCCCGGGACGACGTCGGGGCGCCGGACGTTGCGCGACGAGCCGCCGCCGGGAGTATTGATGACGGCCGCGCGGCCCACTGCAGCTCCGGTGTAGACCCCTCCCGTCGCGCTGTCGACGTACACCACATCAGGCCGTGTGACACGCACGTCAATCGGCAGTCCGCTTCGCGCATTCAGGATGCCGCCGAGGTCCCATCCACCGATCAACGCGTTCATCATGCCCAAATCGTGCGCGCGCCCACGGCCAACCGGCACTTGCCAGATGAGGCTCGTATTGTAGGTGTGTCGGATGTCGGCGTTGTTGTAGCCCATGTCGTACTCGAAGTCCGCGAGGTTCACGGCATTGTTTGCGGCGGTCAGCGCCTCGTTCGATCCGCCAGTATTGCCGAAGCTCTTGCCAAACGTGTACTGCGTATTCATCGTGACGCTGCCGGCGCGTCGCGTCAGTTGCAGCTGCATGGCGCTGTACTTGTCGCGGCCGCCGCTCGTCTTGATGTCGATTTCCGCGAAGGGGCGCCGGACCGTGACGCCATCAGGCTGCACGATGTCCCATTGCCGAACGACGGTTGCGCTCGCCGTTGGACTCGTTTGAATCAGCCTGGTGATCTGATTCGTCACGCTGCGCAGAAACAGATTGCGTCCCTGGCTGCCGACATACGCCGCCGTCAGCGTGAAACGCGCAGGAAGCTGTTGCTGAACCGACAGCGTGTACTGATAGATGCGCTCAGGAATCGTGTAGTTATTCGTGTAGGCGCGAGGCTGGAAATTTCTATTGTTCGGATCCGCCGCGAACGCCGCAACGGTCGCGGGAACATTCAGCGGATACGTCCCACCGGTAAGCGTCGAGCTCACGCGATCGCTTTCGATCGGCTGAATCTGATCTTCGGGCTGCCCCGGACCGACGTACACTCCCACGCCGCCGCGCAGCAGCGTGCTCTCGTTCGGCGACCATGTCAGCGCAAACCGCGGCAACAAATTCGTCTTCCGCGACTGGTAGGGCGAGGTCGTCGACGGGTCAATTGTGCCGGTGTCCACGTTGTACTTCACCAGCAAGTCGTCACGTTCCGTCATCGGCGTGTAGTACTCGTACCGCAAGCCGTAATTCATTGTCATGTTCTGCCGCATCCGCCACTCGTCCTGGGCGTAACCAACGTAATAGTTCTGCACCGTGTGACGAGGGCCGGTTGCGCCGTTGTTGTACACGCTGGGCGCGCTGACGTCGCCAAGATACTGCACCTGCTGAAGAGTGTTCGTCAGGAAGTTCGCGAGGTTCGAATAGGTGTACGTGGTGCCGCCCAGGCGGTCGGTGGTCATGCGGATCAGTCGGACTTCGCCGCCGATCTTGACGTAGTGATTACCGGCCGTGCGGCTCACGTTGTCGACGAGCGAGATCGAGTACGGGTCGTACGGCTGGCCGCGTCCGTTGGTCGCGCTGTTGGACCGCACCAGACCTCCAGGAATGGCGATTCCGGAGGAAGCGCCTTGGCCGGCGATGCCCGTATTGGCGACCGACCCGCTGATGTTGACGGTGATGTTCGACCAATCGACGCCGTTCACGACCGGCGCGAGGCCGTTGATGCGTGTCGGCGCCGCGTTGTACCCGACCTTGAGTTCGTTGAGCGCGCTGTTCCCCAGGAGACCCTGTAGTTGCCAGACCGCGTTGCTGGGATTATCGGTGATTCGAACCGAACGACCTGACACCCCTTCGGGCTGCAGGCTCGTGCCCTGGTCATGGAAGACACGCACGTAGCTCGACCACGTCCGGTTCACATGAAAGTCGATGCGCGCGCTGAAGGCATTTTCGTCGACGTCCTGTTGACCTTGGAGCTGGACGATGTCGAGATCGGGATTGGTCGATGCGCCGGGCAGAAGAACGGCCCTCGGCGAGCGGAATCCGGCAATCAGCGGCGCGACAGCCGGTACTGCGCGCGCGGCGGCGATGTCGCTCGGGACCGCCTCGACGAAGTTCACGCCGGCCCTCAGGCGATAGCTCTCGAAGCTTCCGAAGTAAAACGCCTTGTCGCGCGCAATGGGTCCGCCGACCGATCCGCCGAACTGGTGTTGGCGGAGCAGCGACTTCGGCAGTGTCTCTTTGATACTGCCATCGTTGTTTCTGGTGGAATCGAAATAGTTGGGAGCGTCGAGCTTGTCGTTGCGGAGGTACTCGAACAGCGCGCCGTGCACGGCGTTGGCGCCCGATTTCGTGACGACGTTGATTTGACCGCCCGTGCCCGTGCCGTACTCGGCGGGAAAGTTGCTCGACTCGACGCGAAACTCCTGCACGTTCTCGAGGCTTGCCTGAAGCTTGAAGGGCGTGGGCACTTCGCCGTTGAGATTCCCCGGTGAGGCGTCGATGATGGCCGAGCCCTCGATGCCGTCGTATTTGACGACATTCTGATTCACGGCGCGGCCGCTGAATCGGATTTCCTGCCACGTGCCGGTGCCGATGTTCACCGATCCCGGTGCCTGCAGCACCAGTTGCGACATCTGGCGTCCGTTGATGGGGAGCGAATTCACTTCGAGCTGCGTCACGTTGGCGCCGATCCGCGCGGAGCTCATGTCCACGACCGTGGCATCGGCCTGCACAGTAACCGATTCCTGCACGCCCGCGGGGTGAAGCTCGAAGTCGAGGCCGAGCTCCTGCGCGGCCCGAACCTCCATCTGGGGATATTCGAGCGGCGCAAAACTCGTCATCTCGACCTTGATCGTGTAGACCGAGGGTTTCAGATTTCCGATGATGAAGTATCCCTGTTGATTGGTCGTGGCCTGTCGCACTTCGCCGGTCTTGCCGTTCTTGACGGAAACCTGCGCGTTGGCAACCGAGCTTCCGGAACTGTCGCGCACGGTCCCCGCGATGCGCGTGTCCGCCTGGGCGGCGAGCCCCGCTGGCATCGCCAATGCGCCGGCTAGCGCGAAGGCGAGGGAAAGCCGCAGCCACGTCGTTGTTGATGTCATGTGCACCTCTGTGCCTCTTATGAAAGAAAAGTGAAATTTCAGACAGTTCGAGAGTAGAGGTCCGGTACAAGGAGGCTGCGACGGAGTTGTAACGTCGCCGTTAATTCACGGATTATGACGGTGGTGTAACGGGCGAGTCTTGCCGCCACCAGGCCGGTGGCTTCGGCGAGCAATCGTCATGACGTCGCGTGGGGGCCATTCCGAACGCACGTTGAAAAACGAGGAGGGCACCTTTCCCGGGAAAGATGCCCTCTACGGCGCTTAGTGCGCGTGACGAATGAGACATTGTCGCCGCGTCCCAGTGGAAAATGCTGCGTCGCGAACCCCGGTCAATCCGCTGCGCGAGGGAGTCATGCCATCTCTACGGCCCGCTGTTGTTCGTCGCTATTACTATGGTTGCCTAAGGGCAACTGACCTGAGGCCGCGTGGCGATTCTCTTTGACGTGTCAGACGCTCCGGAGGCAGCTAAGCAGCATCCATGGACCGCGGTCCTGGTGGTTCGGCGGAGTTCCTTCAGCGCTATTATTCATTGCCACAGACCTCCTTTCTGACGTTGCCGGGGGCTCTATCAAACGTGCGATCCATCCGCCCCCAACGCTTCGCGACGTTCAATGGATCTAATTACACGGTAGGCTCGCCCATGGCGCTTGTCAACGCCATTCCAATTACACATTCTCCACCGTCTTCGATGCCAAGTGCTCCGCGCCGATGCCTACTTCCAAGGCTGGCGCGGCCAAGCGCATCGAAAACCACAACGCCAGTCCAAGCACCGCGATCACGGCCAGCGCGAACACCAGCAGCAGGTGCCAGAACTGATTGCGAACGGGTTCGAGCAATTCCTCGTCGGCTTGATACACCGCGATCCACCAGGATAAGTGTGGGAACGTCCGCCCTAACTGGCTCGGCGCGATCCCGATGAGCTGGTTGTGCCCATCGGCGTCTCGGGCGGAGAAGTGGGTCACGAATTCCGGAGTCATCGTTTTGCGCGCCGCCCCGAGCCGCTCGCGAAGTAAGTCCGCTGCGAAGAACTGCGGCCGCTCCCGAGAAGACGTCTGCGGCTTGCCAAAGACAATCACGCCGTCTTCTCTGACGGCCACGGCCTGTCCCGTCGAGCCCAGCTGAATGCCGGCAACCGCGGCGAGCATTTCACGCGTATCGGCGGAGGTCTTCAGAATGCCGACGAGATTCCCCGTGACCGGATCCAGTACTGGAACGGCAATGTCAATGGCGAAGACTCGTGCGCTCTCGTCCCAGAGGACGTCGCTGATGCTCACTCGCCCGCGCACGCCATCATCGAACGCCTCCTTCCACCAGTCTTCGTCGGACTGGTAGTAGTCGCTGGTCCGATTGGAGGCGGCGACCAGCCGTCCGAAGCGGTCGGCCAGCATGATCTCCCGGTAAATTGAATCATGTTCGGCGATGCCCGCGAAGAAGCGCGCGGCAGGGTTGGTCATGATTTGTGTGACAAGGGGCGTAGAAGGCAGCACACGCTCGGTCGTCCACTGATGGTCCAGGTTGCGGATTTCATCCGCGTTCGGGGGCCTCTGACTTTCGCTGGCAGACACGCGCTGGACGTCGGGGACGCGGGCGAGAATCGACACGTCGAGGATGCGGCGGAAAAAGTACGCATCGACGGTCGCCGCAGTCTGGCGTGCCACTTCCGCCAAGTGGCGGCCATATGAATCCCGTAAGCGCGCCTGGCCGCTGCCGAGAACGAGAATGACACCGAGGGCCAGGAGCGGGAGGGCGACGACCAAGAACATCGTGAGAACTCGTAGATCGATACGGAGGCGGGCAGGAGACATGGCATCCTCCTCAAATGACCGAAGCGAGACGTTTATACACCCGTGAGTGAAACCGGGGCCAGATTTCCTCGCCCCGACGCTGGAGTTCGCAAGGAGCTCCAGACCCGGCCAGATAACGGTGTTGTAACGCCTCTGTAACGACTCTGATAAGATCGCAGGGCTGTAACGGTCAAAAGGAGACGCTTTGGGCTTCCGATTCCGCCTTATCCCCAGAAATGAAGACTTTTACGACCAGTTCGTCACGCTGGCCGACCAGCTTCGCATCGGTGCCGGGCTGCTCGAGGAGATGCTGGCGCGCGACCCGGCCATCTGGGATAAGGCCGAAGAGATTAAAGAGGTGGAGCACAAGTGCGACCACCTCACGCACCAGATCATCTCGCGCTTGAACACGACCTTTGTGACGCCGATCGATCGCGAAGACATTCATGCCCTGGCCAAGTCACTCGACGATGTGATGGACGCCGTGGACGCGTGCGCGAAGGTCATCCGGCTCTACAAGATCGGCACCGTGCGGTACGGCGCGCGCGAGCTCGCGCACGTGGTGTCGCTGAGCGTCGACCAGGTGCGCCACGCCCTAGAGGCGCTCGAAAAAAAGACCGGTGTCGCGCAGCGCGCCGTCGAGATCAACCGCCTGGAAAACGAGGCCGACCGCGTTCACGAGGAATCGCTGCGGCGGTTATTCGACGAGGAGCGCGATCCCGTGATGATCATCAAGTGGAAGGAAATTCTGGATTTTCTCGAAGAAGCGACCGACCGCTGTGAAGACGTCGCCAACCTGTTGGAAGGCGTCGTCGTGAAGAACGCCTAACCGGAGACGCCTGCCTTCATGTCGCCGTTATACGCCATCGTGGGCATCATCCTGGTTGCCCTCGTCTTCGACTACATCAACGGTTTTCACGATGCGGCGAATTCCATCGCTACGGTGGTGTCGACCCGCGTGCTCACGCCTGGGAAGGCGGTCATCTGGGCGGCATTTTTCAACTTCGTCGCCGCGTTCGGCTTCGGTACCGCGGTCGCGAAGACCGTCGGTTCCGGCATGGTCGATTTGAGCGTCGTCACGTTCGCCGTGATCTTCGCCGGCCTGATGGGCGCCATCGTGTGGGATTTGCTGACGTGGTACTTCGGTTTGCCGACCAGCTCGTCACACGCGCTGTTCGGCGGGTACGCCGGCGCGGCGGTCGCGAAGGCGGGCTTCGCCGCGGTCATCGTGTCCGGCTGGACGCGTACGCTGATCTTCATCGTGATTGCGCCACTCATTGGAATGGGTGTCGGTCTGCTCGTGATGAACGCGATCTATTTTTTCTTCGGCAAGACGCCTCCGAGCCGCGTCGACCGCTGGTTTCGGCGATTACAGCTCGTGTCGGCCGCTGCCTTCAGCCTCATGCATGGCGCGAACGACGCGCAGAAAACCATGGGCATCATCGCCGGCGCGCTTGTCACCGGGGGTTATCTGCAACTGCAGAATGGCGAGCTGCCGATTCCGTTCTGGGTCGTGCTGCTGGCGCACACGGCCATCGGGCTCGGAACGCTCACCGGAGGCTGGCGCATCATTCACACCATGGGATCGAAGATCACCAAGCTGCACCCCGAGGGTGGATTTGCGGCAGAGACGGGCGCCGCCGTCGCAATTTTCACGGCGACGCAACTTGGCATCGGCATCAGCACGACGCACACGATCACCGGAGCAATCGTGGGTGTCGGCGCCACGCGGCGGTTCTCGGCTGTCCGTTGGGGAGTCGCGAGGCAAATCGTGTGGGCATGGGTGCTCACAATTCCCGCCTCTGCGGCAATCGGCGCCTTGACGTATTACCTGATTCGATTCTTCGGTGTGGCCTAGGGCCTAGTCGCCTTCGGTGCGCTGCGCGTTCTTCAGGAAGGTTCTGACAGTTTTCACGTAATTGCGGGTTTCGCGATACGGCGGAATACCCCGGTAACGGGACACCGCGCCCGGTCCGGCGTTGTAGCTCGCCACGGCGAGGTCCACGTTGCCTTTATTGCGATCGAGCAAGGCCCTGAGATATTTCGCACCGCCGAAGATATTCTGACGGGGATCGAACGGATCGAGCACGTCGAGCTCTTCAGCGACATCCGGCATCAACTGCATCAACCCCTGCGCGCCAGTCCGCGACACCGCAAACGTATTGAAGGCCGACTCCGCGTGAATAACGGCGCGTATGAGATTGGGATCGAGCCGATACAGATCGGCCGCATCGGCAATGGCGTCGTTATAGGCGATGGGGGCCGGCAGCGCGCGATAGTCTTCCGTCGTCGACACGTAACCTTCGGGCTGGCTCACATCGAGCAGGCGCGGTTGAAAATGCGATGCACCCGGAAGCGACATCGCAAACATGCCGAAAACCAGGCCGCGAAGCGTGCGGCGCCGTCGATCGGCGCGTCGGCGCTCCTGAGACCCGCGATCGGCATTACGTCGATCGGCGTGCCGGCGTTCTTCGCGTCTAATTCCGAGGATGTCCCCTAGCTCCACGACACAAGGAGGGAGCAAGATGCCTACCACTTAACGATCGGGCAGGCGCGAGGGAAAAGCAGTAGAAATCGACCGCAGAAAAGGCAAAAGATGTCAGGGATCGCTACACCTTCCAGGTCACTGCGTCACCTAACGAGATGACACCTCCTTGCAGCACTTCGGCGTATGCCCCTCCGCCCCAGTGCTCGCGCATCGCGGCTTGAAGGCCCGCCGCCGCTTCTTCCATGAGCTCGCACGGCCGCGTTTCGCCGTTGATTTTCAGCACGCACGCGCCGATGTTCAGCGTGCGGCCTCGAGTGTTTTCGAGGTCCACGCCCGACAGAATCAAATTCGCGCGGCGCGCTCCGGGTGCGAGCGTTGCGCCGACGTCGGCCATCAGTTGATCCCATCGCTCCTGAGCAACGAGCGTCACTTGTCGGCGTCCGCCGAAATCGGCATTGCCGACCAGGCCTTTCGCCGTCTCGAGACGAGCGTCGTTTTTCGCGTCCATCGGGCCACCGTGCGCACGCTTCACATAAATCGCTATCAATCGACCGGTATTCATATGACATATTTTACTCATGCAAAAAGTGTTGTTGATGATCGGCACGCGCAAGGGCGGATTTCTCGCTGCATCGAATCCCGATCGCAGGAGCTGGGAGCCGAAAGGTCCATTTCTGAAGGGCCCGGAGGTTCACGACATCACCTATCTCCCGAAGAGCGGCACGATCGATCTTCGTGTCTTCGTGATCTAACAACCGATATCGGAACTAAAAGGTACGAAGATGGTCAAAGAGGTAATAAGGCACGGCGCCGGTTATCCGTACGTGCCTCTCCACCGCGTCAGGTAATCGCTCAACGTCAGCGCGAGCAGAATCATCAGCCAGTAAATTCCGGCAGCGACAGCGACCTTCGTGAGCCGAGGGGCGTACTTCACGTGCATGAAGAAGAGCACGACCAGCACCGCCTTGAACCCGGCGATCGCAAGCGCGACCACCGTGTTGAGCGCTCCAAGATCGATCGCCGACACCAAGACGGTGACCAGCGTCAGCACCATCAACGTGGCGAAGATCAGGTAATACGTCGTCTTCGAAACGATGTGCGCAGACACGTTACGGCACTCCGTGGCGCCCTATCAGATAGAGCAGCGGGAAAAGAAAAATCCAGACGATGTCCACGAAGTGCCAATACAGACCGGTGACTTCGATGGGCACGTAGTATTCCGGCGAGAACCGGTCGCGCGAGGCGTGCCAGAGCATCACGAGCATGACGCCGATGCCGACGATCATGTGCAGCGCATGCAGGCCTGTCATCACGAAGTAGAGCGAAAAGAAAATCTGCGCCTCGCGGACATACTTGACGTCGAATTGGAAATACGGGCCCGGCACGTGGTGCTCGCGGAACTTGTGCGCGTACTCGACGCTCTTGATGCCGAGAAACACACACCCGAGCACGATCGTCACGATGAGAAATAATTGAATCAGCCGCTTCGATCCCGTTTGTGCCGCGTGCACCGCCAGCGCCATCGTCAAGCTGCTGCCGATGAGCACGGCGGTGTTGATGGTACCGAGGGTGACGTCGAGTTCGTGGCTCGCGACGACGAACGCGTCATGGTACATGTGACGGTACACGGTGTAGACCAGAAACGCCCCGCCAAAGAACAGGATTTCCGTGAGCAGGAATACCCACATGCCGAGCGACGCCGCTTCGGCCTGCTGCTCGAGGTTATCGAAGTGATGCGCCAGCGCCGGATGGTGCAAGGTGTCATCACGCAACGTGCTTCTCCACAGGCGACGGGTACTCGTAGGGTCCGCTTGTGACGATGGGAGTCACGGCAAAATTTTCAGTCGGCGGCGGCGATGTCGTCGTCCACTCGAGGCCGGTTGCGCCGAACGGGTTCGAGCCGGCGACTTTCCCGTAACGCAGAGACCATGCGAAGTAGGCCATTGGCAGCAGATAGCCGATGCCGAGAATCGAGGCACCAGCCGATGACAGCACGTTCAAGACCTGGAATTCTGGTGGGTACGCGTGATAGCGCCGCGGCATCCCGAGGTAACCGAGGATGAACTGCGGGAAGAACGTCAGGTTGAAGCCAACGAAGATGATGCCTGCGGCGAGCCTGGCCAGGCCCTCCGGGTAGAGCCGGCCGCTGATCTTCGGCCACCAGTAGTGCAGCCCGCCGAGGTAGCCCATGATGGTGCCGCCGACCATGATGTAGTGGAAGTGCGCAATGACGAAGTAGGTATCCGTCAGGTGCACGTCCATCCCGATCGCCGCAAGGAACAAACCGGTGAGTCCGCCAATCGTAAATAACCCGATGAAGCCAATGGCGTAGAGCATCGGCGTCTGCCACGAGATCGCTCCCTTGTACATCGTCGCTGTCCAGTTGAACACTTTCACCGCCGACGGAATGGCGACAAGGAAGCTCAACATCGAAAAGATCAGCGACGCGTATACCGACTGGCCCGCGACAAACAGGTGGTGACCCCACACGAGGAATCCGAGAATCGCGATGGCCAGACTCGCAAACGCCACAAAGCTGTATCCGAACACCGGCTTGCGGCAGAACGCCGCCACGAGCTCGCTGATGACGCCCATCGCCGGCAGCACCATGATGTAGACCGCTGGGTGCGAGTAAAACCAGAACAGATGCTGGAACAGCACCGGGTCGCCGCCGATTTTCGGGTCGAAGAACCCGAAGTGAAACACGCGCTCGGCGCCGACGAGCAGCATGGTGACGGCGATCACCGGCGTGCCGAGCACGGTGATGACGCTGGTGGCGTACGTCGACCAGAGGAACAACGGCAGGCGGAACCACGACAGCCCTGGCGCGCGCATGCGGTGAATCGTCACGATGAAGTTCAGCGCCGTCAGAATCGACGAGAAGCCGGTGATGAAAATTCCGAGCGCCGCCGGGATGACCCTCGTGGTCGAGAACTCCGTGCTCAACGGCGCGTACATCGTCCAGCCGGTATCGACCCCACCGGTGACCAACGCATGGAGCGTGAACAGGCCTCCCAGTATGTAGATGTACCAGCTCAGCAGATTCAGCTTGGGGAATGCGAGATCTTTCGCACCGATCATCAGCGGTACGAGGAAATTACCGAGCACGGCGGGGATGGCTGGAATGAGGAAGAAAAACACCATCACGATGCCGTGCATCGTGAACAGCTCGTTGTAGGTGTCGTCGCTGACGAGGTCGCCGGCCGGTGTGGCCAGATCGATCCGCATCAGCACCGCAAAGCTGCCGCCGATGAAAAAGAAGAACGTGATGGCGGCCAGATAGAGCAGCGCGATGCGCTTGTGATCGCGCGTCAGCAGCCACGATCTGATGCCGTAGCCGTCATTCAAATAATGATGAGTGGGAAACACTTCCATAAGGCGACTACCTGGCCGGTCCTCCTGACGTCGGGGTATCGGGGCGTGCCGGCATCGTTTGCTGCTGCGGTGTCGAGAGCGACTTCACGTACTCGATGAGCGCCAGCAACTGTTCTTCGCTCACGATGCCTTGGAACGCAGGCATCACCGGCTGATACCCGGCTGTGATCTTCGCCGACGGCTGGAGAATCGACTCGCGCAGATATTGCTCGTCGACCGTAACAATGTCTCCGCCCTGCAGCTGCACGGTGTGTCCGAACAGGCCTGCCAGCACCGGCCCGCGGCCACGAGAGTCGGGACGGTGACAGGTGTTGCAGGCGAGATCGCCGAAGAGCTTTCCCCCGACCGAGGCGAGCGATCCTTCGGGAGCGCCGCCGCTGAGCCATGTCTGATAGTCGGCCGCCTTCATGACGACGACTTGGCCCGTCATGCCGGAGTGCCTCGTGCCGCAGTACTCGGCGCAGAACAGGTGGTACCGGCCCGGCTTGGTGGCCTCGAACCAAATCTGGGTGTAACGGCCGGGGATGACGTCGGCCTTCACGCGGAACGCCGGGATCGAAAAGTCGTGCAGCACATCTTCCGACGTCATGATCATGCGCACGGCGCGCCCGACAGGCACGTGCAGCTCGTTAATCTCGCGCGTGCCGTCGGTATGCTGAATATTCCACATCCACTGCTTGCCGACGGCGTAGATGTTCAGCGTTTCGTCGGGCGGCCGGGACATGGCGAAATAAATATTCGCGCCCCAGAAGAAAATGATGAGCGAGATCAGGAACGGCAGCACCGTCCAGCCAATCTCGAGCGCCAGGCCGCCCGATACCTCCGTGCCGACGGCGTTTGGATGGCGCCGACGGTATTTGATCGCGAAGAACACGACAAGGCCCGCAATCAGCAGGCCGAAAAAGCCCGACACTGCGAGGAGAAAAAAGTACAGCGCATCGACTCGACCAGCGATGGTCGAGGCGCCTTGGGGAAATAACGGGGTCCCGCTCCACATGTCGTTATGTCCGCCGCCCCGCCACTCGCCCGGAGCGGTCGCGCTTGGTCATGACGAAGATCAGCATGCCGATGGAAAATACGGTCGCTGCGCCGGCGATCTGCACGACGCGCATAATCGCGAGGCTGTAGCGGCCCGTCGTGAGGTCGTAGTGATAGCAGTAAAGCAGCACCCGTTCGATGGGCGACCCCACTTTTCCTGCCGACGCGTCGAGAATGGCGAGCCTGAGATCGCGCGGGCCGTAGTCGATGCCGAACAGATACCGCGCGATGCGACCGCTCGGCGTCAGCACCATGATGCCCGTTGGGTGCGCGAACTGTTTGGAGGGCTCGTCCCAGACATAGCGGAAGCCGGCTGCCTGCGTGAGCCGATCGATGCTGTCCTTCGTGCCGGTCAGGAAATGCCAGCCGCCGGCAATCTGAGGTTTATCGGATCGCTCGACGAATTCTTTTTTCTTGTTGAAAGCCAGGGCCGGCGTCTCGCGCGGATCGAAGCTCACGGTCACAATCTCGAAGTCTCTGCCCGGTTCCTGCGACAACACTTTCAGCGTGCTGGCGAGGCTGCTGAGCGTCTGCAGGCAGATCATCGGGCAGTCGTAGTACACGAAATTCAACACGACGGGCTTCGCCCCGAAATACTGTCCAACTTGAACCGACTGCCCGTTCTCGTCCTTGAAGGTGACATCGAGCGGAATCTGTTTGTTCAGGTTCTGGTCGAATCCGACTTCGCGGAGAATCGGCGGCAGTTCGGACGCCGGCGGTCCTGCCTCTTGAGCCTGCTGCGCCGACGCCGCGCCGGTCAGCATGAAAAGCAGTAATAGGGGTCCGACCCCGTTACGTATCACTTGGCGCGCTCCCGCGCGGGCAAGCCCCGCTGCACAACGATCTTCATCGCCTCTTCAATCGGAATGCGTGCCACGCCAGTGTTTTTGTCGACCCAACCGTAGCCGTGGAGCACGGCGTCTTCGCGCGCGCGAAAATCGCGCAAGTCCTGCTGGGGATGGATCTGCAAGCGCGGTTCGGGAGGCGCCTGTTGTTGATACTCGGCCGAGAGTGGGAAGTTGCGCGGTACGCGCGCGGCCTGGTTCGTGTAGTAGTTCATGAGCAGCCACATAAGTACCTGCACGACGAGTCCGACGGCCAGCAATCCGGCGCCGAAGCCGAAAATGGCTCGGACATGGACGTCGCTCTCTTCGTGGACGACCTCGGGGTTGTTACGCGGTCCGGACATGTCCTACCGCCTCGTCAAACTCGGGATCGTGCAGCGGCAGCAACGCGCGCCCGCGCAGGTGATACACGAACACGCCCAGCCACAACGCGCTCATCGACATCGGGAGCAGAACGTCGAGCCAGTGGACGTGCAGCCCTGAGGGACGGAACGCGGGCTCGATGAGCCAGAACAAATCGACATACCGCATCACGAGAATCAGCGCGGCCACCTTCGCGAGCGTCTCGCCGCGGCGCTTTGTCACTCGCAGCAGCAGCAGCAAGAACGGCACCGCGAAGTGAAAGGCCACCAGCGCGAGCGCGACGAACTGCCAGCCGTGCGCGCTGCGATGCAGATACCATTCGGCTTCTTCCGGCAGGTTACCGGACCAGATGATCAGGTACTGCGAGAACCCGAAGTACGCCCAGAGCATCGTGAACGCCAGCATCAGGTTGCCGAGATCGTGAAAGTGATTTGGCGTGACGAGCTCACTGAGCGGTGGGCGGCGGCTCAGCCAGGCGAGCGCGATGATGGCAAACGCCATGGCCGCCAGGCCCTGACCGCCCATCATCAGCACGCCGAAGATCGTCGAGAACCAGTGCGGCTCAATCGACATCACCCAGTCGAACGACGCGAAGGTAATCGTGAGCCCGTAGGCGAGCAGGCCCGCCGCTGCGAGCTTTTGCATGCGCTTGGCCATGAGGGGATCGCCGGTGTCGTCCTGCTGGAGCGACCACTTGTTCAGCAGAAACACGATGGCATTCCACGCCCCGAAGTAAACGGCAGCGCGAACGAGAAAAAATGGCACATTCAGGTACGGCTGCTTCCACCGCAGAACCGCGTCCTGCGCAACCGCGGCGGCATCGGTCCATGGATACAGGTAGCGCATGCCGACCACGATCGGCATGAACAGGATCGTCAGCACGGGGAGCGTGCGCGTCGCGGCGCCGAGTATCCGTCGAATGACGACCCCCCATGCGCCGCCCGACACCTGGTGGACCATGGCAAGGGCGAGCGATCCAAGCGCGATGGCAAGCAATAACAAATAGGTCGTGAGGTACGAACGGAAGAACTGCGCGGGATTCATCGCGAGGCCGAGCAGACACACCACCGCGCCAATGCCCCCTGCCATCAGCAGCTTTCGTTGAAAACCGTGGAGCTCGGGGAGCAGCTCGTCTGCCGTCGACGTCAGTTTCACTGCAGGTTCCTCCGCGCGTCGGGCGGCAACTCGGCCACCGGCGCGTGCTGGCTCAACTGCAGTGCACGGATATAGGCGGCAATGGCCCAGCGATCGCGAACGCGCACCTGAGCGGCGTAGTCTGGCATGGCGCCAAAGCCGTTGGTGATGACGTCGAAGATGTGTCCCGGCGGCGCCTCGAGCAGTCGTTGAACATGAAGAGACGGCGGGCGGCGATACCCGCGCTGCACGACCATGCCGTTGCCATCTCCCGTGCGCGAATGACACGGCGAGCAATAGACGTCGAACCGTTCGCGGCCACGTCGCATCACGTTCTCGTCAACCGGAAACGGATAGACGGGCGCGTCCTGGCCATTCACTTTGCCGGTCTCGAGCAGCTCGTCGTCGCGCAGGAATCCGCGCGCGATGGTGCCTTCAACCGGCGTCCGCTCCGATCGCTCGTCGACGAAGAATGTGGACGGCCGGAACGGTTTGTACTTCGGCTGATCGTGCATGTCTTGCCGGCACGCCGTACCCAGCATCAAAACAACGATCGACGCAAAGGCGCAAAGTCGCGCGTCTCTGCGTCCCTGCGTCGAACTGAGGAGGTTAGTCTTCGACAACGGTCACCTCGCGCGCACCAAGCGAGTTCATGAATTGCCGTGTGTCGTCGATGTTGAATTTCGGATCGCGCGCTTCGATGCACAGGAAAAATCTGTTGCGGCTCGCCTGGACAAAGCGCGGCACGTTGAACACCGGATGGAATGGTTGCGGCAACCCGTTCAGCGCGAGCATTCCGAACACTGCCGTGAGAGCGGCGGCCAGAATCGTGCACTCAAACGTCACCGGAATGAACGCCGGCCAGCTGTGAAGTGGACGGCCCGCGACAATGATCGGATAGGCAATCACGGAAACCCAGTACTGCAGGCCGTACCCGCCGACGCAGCCCGCCACGCCGCCGGCAAGCACCAGCTTGGTGAGGCGCGCGTCGTGAATGTGCAGCGCTTCGTGAAGTTCCTCGATCGGGTACGGCGTATAACCGTCCATCCGGCGATATCCCGCCTCGCGCGCGCGCTGAGCGGCGGCGACGAGCGACGTGGGATCGTCGAATTCGGCCATCACGCCGTAAATGCGCGGACGGTTCGACGGCCTCATTCCTTCACCTTGGCCTGCGGCAGAATCGTGCGCATCTCGAAGATCGAGATCATCGGGAGGAATCGGAGAAACAGAAACAACAGCGCAAGGAACAGCCCGATCGTGCCCACATAAGTGGAGATGTCCCAGATAGTCGGCGCATACCGGCCCCATGAAGACGGCAGAAAGTCGCGATGCAGGCTGGTGACGATGATGACGAAGCGCTCGAGCCACATGCCCACGTTCACGATCAAAGAAATGACGAACAGCGGCACGACACTCGAGCGAATGCGGCGGAACCACAGCAATTGCGGTGTGACGACGTTGCAGAGGATTAGCAGCCAGTACGCGAATCCGTAAGGTCCCGTCATGCGGTTCGCCATCATGAACTCTTCGTACGTGTTCGCGCTGTACCACGCCATGAAGGCCTCGATCGTGTACCCGTAGGCAACGATCAGTCCCGTGACGAGGAGGATTTTCGCCATGTTCTGCAGGTGTCGCGACGTAATGAAATCTTCGAGGCCGTACACCGCGCGGATGGGTATCGCGAGGGTGAGCACCATCGCGAAGCCCGAGTAGATCGCCCCGGCCACGAAGTACGGCGGAAAGATCGTCGCGTGCCAGCCCGGAAGCTGCGCGACGGCGAAGTCGAAGCTGACGATCGTGTGCACTGAAACGACGAGCGGTGTGGCCAAGCCCGCAAGCAGCAGATACGCCATGTCGTATCTCTGCCAATGACGGGCCGAGCCGCGCCATCCGAGCGCGAACACGCCATACACGACCCGGCCGATTTTTGATTCCGATCGGTCGCGCAGCGTCGCCAGGTCGGGGACGAGGCCAACGAACCAGAACAGCAGCGAGACCGTCGCGTACGTCGACACGGCAAACACGTCCCAGATGAGCGGGCTGCGAAACTGCGGCCACACGCTCATGGTGTTGGGAATGGGCAGCATCCAGTACGCGAGCCACGGGCGGCCGGTGTGGAACAACGGAAAGATGCCGGCGCACGCCACGGCGAAGAGCGTCATCGCTTCGGCGAAGCGGTTGATCGAGGTCCGCCATGTCTGCTTCAGCAGCAGGAGGATCGCTGAAATCAACGTCCCGGCGTGGCCGATGCCAATCCACCACACGAAGTTCGTGATGTCGAACGCCCAGGCCACCGGTTGGTTGTTGCCCCAGATGCCGATGCCTTTCAGCACCAGGTAGCCGAGCGACACGAACAGCATGTTCGCGAGCAAGAACGCGACGAGGAACCCGAGCCACCAGCCATGGCTGGCGCCCCGGGTGAGCACGATTGAGCTGATTTTGTCGGTGACCGAGCCGAACGTGTACCCCGGGGCAATGACCGGACTACTGGCGGCACCGTCAACGACGCCGTGGCCTTCGTGGCGTCTTTCTGTCATTTGCTCTTGTCGAGATCGGGGTGGCGATCGCTGATCGTGGCGAGATATGTCGTCCGCGGCTTCGTGTTCAGATCGTGCAGCAGCGCGTAGTCGCGCGATTCTCCCTTCAGTTTCGAGACGCGGCTGTTTGGATCCCCGATGTCGCCGAACACAATCGCCTCGGTGGGGCACACCGACTGGCACGCCGTCTGGATCTCGCCGTCGCGGACCGGGCGGTCTTCCTTCTCGGCGTCGATCTTCGCTTCGTTGATGCGCTGCACGCAGTAGGTGCATTTCTCCATCACACCGCGGCTTCGGACGGTGACGTCCGGGTTCCGCTGCAATTGGAGGCTTGGCGTCTCCCAGTCCTGATAGAGGAAGTAGTTGAACCGCCGCACCTTGTACGGGCTGTTGTTCGAGCAGTACCGCGTCCCGACGCAGCGGTTGTACACCATGTCGTTCAAGCCTTCGTGGCTGTGCACGGTGGCGCCGACCGGGCACACGATCTCGCACGGCGCGTTCTCGCAGTGCATGCACGGCACCGGCTGGAAATAGGTGTCTGGATTCTCCGCGGGACCGGCGTGATAGGTATCGACGCGCAGCCAGTGCATCTCGCGGCCGCGCAGCACTTCCGCTTTCCCAACGACCGGAATGTTGTTCTCGGCCTGGCAGGAGATCACGCACGCGTTGCAGCCGGTGCACGCATTCAGATCGATGGCCATGCCCCATTTGTAGCCGGTGTATTCCACCGCAGGAAACATCCACGGTAGTTCGTCGATCGTCGATCGTCGATCGTCCATCGTCCCACGATCGACGACGTGGATCAGATCGCGCCCTTCCATCAACTGGTGATACTGCGTGCACGCGAGCGAGAAGGTCTCGCCCGTGAGCACGACGGTCGCGCCGGTGCCGAACGACCACGCATCCGACGTGCGAATGGCGTTGGCGTTGAACCCACGATCGGTGCCCACATGTCCGACGCGAGTGCGTCCGTACCCGAGATGAAGTGTCATGGCCTGATCGGGATGACCCGCGACCGGGAACATGGCGCCCCGAATCGAACGGCCGCGGTACGTCACTTCCACGATGGGCGCTTTGATCTGTCCACGCTCGCCGCCAGTCATCGCCGGTGTGGCCGATCCGCCGAGGCGTGAAAGCATCGCGGGGCTCACGAGCACCGCGTTGTCCCACGTGAGATGGGTGAGTGGTTTCGGCAGCTCCTGAAGCCACGCGTTGTTGGCGAACCGCCCGTCGTAAATCGTCGGATCGTTCCGGAACGACACGTCGAGGCCCGACGCCGGTACCTGAGCAGCCGCTGCAAACACCGCGGTGCGAACCGACACAGCCCGTGGCGCCATGGCGCTATCGGGAATGACGCCGTCGTGGACCGACTGGCGCCAGAAGTTTTCGAAATCTGCGCCTCCATGCCGCTTCTGCCAGAACTGCCGAACCACGGCGTAGGCCGTTGCCTCTGGACGATCGCTGAACGCCGCGAGCAGCTCGTGGGCCGATCGTCCGCCGTAAAGCGGCGCGATGAGCGGCTGAACGATCGAGGCCGTGCCGTCGAAGGCGCGCGCGTCGCTCCACGATTCGAGGAAGTGCGCCTGTGGCACCTGCCAGTGGCACAACGCCGAGGTTTCATCGGCGTGAAGGCTCAGGTGCACGCGGACCGCCACCTTATTCATCGCATCGGCAAATTTCAGGTCGGCTGGCGCCGTGTAGACCGGATTGCCGCTGATGATGACGAGCGCCTGAACCTGACCGGCATTCATTGCGCCGGTGAGATCGCGCATCGACTGCATCTGATCGGCGGGATGCGCCTCGATCGGATCGGCGTAAAACACCGTCTGCCCGGCATTTCCCAAAGCGCCATTCATTGCGTGCGCGAGCGCATGCACGACCGGCGGTTGGCCCTCGCCGGCCACGACCAGGCTGGACCCGCGATGGGCGTTCAGATCGTTGAGCACGGCGCGCAGCCATGCGTGCGTCTCCTGCGCAAGACCTTCCGCGCGGCCGACGCCGGCCACGCCGAGATCGGCGGCGAGCTGACGGGCCAACGCTTCGATCTGACTCGCCCGCGTCGGCAGCCGATGATCGGCGCGCGCTCCCGTTGACGAGGGCATGCTCTCTGCCGCATACAACCGAATACCGGCGTTTTCGGGCCGGCGGCGTGTCGCAAATTGCCGAGCGTAGGCGAGATGCCCCGCTCCGTACGAGAGCAGATCGGCGTCCAGGCAGACCACGACGGCGGCGCGATCGACGGCGTACCGGATGCTCGCGTCGCTGCCGAAGGCGAGGCGAGCGCCCGCTGCCGCATTAAGATCGGCGGCCGAATCCCACTGATGCCACACGGCCGATGGGAAGTGCGCGAGCAGCTCGTCCATTTGCGCGGCGAGGGTAGGCGAGCAGATCGATTCAGTCAGAAAGCGGAGTCCCGCGCCTTTCGCGCCCTGAGCCGAGGTCGCGATCGCGCGCATCGCGCCGAGAAACGCCGACCAGGGACGAATATCGCCAAGGTACGTCAGCGTCTGCATCCGATCCGGATCGTAAAGATCGAGCACCGCACCCTGCGCAAACACATCGGTGGCGCCGAGGCTCGCCGGATGCAGGGGATTGCCTTCGACCTTTGTCGGCCGGCCTTCGTGACTCTCGACGAGCAGGCCACTCGCGCGTCCTCCGAGCGTCATCGCCGTGGCGTAATACAGCGGCCTGCCCGGAATGATTTCTTCCGGTTGCCGCACGTAGGGCACGATTTGTTCCGGTGGCTGTCGCGTGCAGCCGGCCATGCCGGCCATCGCCATCGACGCCCCCATCAATTTCAGAAAACTCCGGCGTTCCACCGCATCGGGCGGCGCCGGGAGCCGCGATGCGAACTCGTCTCCGACGAGCTCGTGCAGATCGGCACCATCGTGCTCGGCGAGCGTGCGCCAGAATTCAGGAGCGTTTGTCGGTTTCATCGGTGGCAGGTGGAGCAATCGGTCAATTTCTTGATGTGGTAGTCGGCCACGAGACGCGTACCGAGCTCGAGTTGGTTCGGCGGCGGCAGGTAGTTCATGTCGAAGACGGCCTCGCGCGGGCGCACGTAGCGCTCGGGGTGGCGGTGACAATCGAGGCACCAGGCCATCTGCAGCGACGCTGCCTTCCGCATCAACGGCATCTTGTCGACCGGGCCGTGGCACGTCGCGCAGCCGACGCCTTTGTTCACGTGAATGCTGTGATTGAAGTAGGTGAAGTCGGGTAGATCGTGGACGCGCGTCCATCGGATCGACTTATCGCTGCGGAAGCTCTCGCGGACGGGCTCGAGGAACGGGCTTGTCGAGAAAATCTGCGAGTGACAGTTCATGCACGTTTTGGTCGGAGGAATGCCGGCTACCGCCGAATCCTCGACCGATGTGTGGCAGTAGCGGCAATCGATGCCGTTGCCCGCGACGTGACGTTCGTGGCTGAACTGGATGGGCTGCTCGCGCGACACATGTTCCTGTGTCATCCAGGGCGAGCGATCGATTTGATAAAGAAGTCCGATGACCGCCGCGATGAAGAAGAGAGCTCCGAAGATGCTGACGCGCGCGATGGTGTTCGCGCTGCGATGAAAAATCTGCATACCGATGCGCCATCGCGAGCATAACACATGGATGACCGAAGCATTCGGCGCGGCGAGTGACGAAAGCGTACAATGCTCGCCGATGTCGTTCCCTACAGATAAGGATACGGGGCCTGGCGGGCGGCTCGCGCAGCAGATCGCGTTTCTGGTCGAAGCCGACAAGCTGAAGGGCATTCTCCGCCGCACGCCGCTCGTCGACGCGTCCCGCCTGGAGAACTCGGCCGAGCATTCGTGGCATCTGGTGCTCGTGGCGATGGTCATGCGCGAGTACGCCGGCGCCGATCTGGATCTCTTCCGCGTGCTCGAAATGGCCGCCGTCCACGACCTCGTGGAAATCGATGCGGGCGATACATTCGCCTACGACGCCGTCGGGATTGAAACAAAAGTACACAGAGAGCGAGCGGCCGCCGCGCGCATCTTCGGACTGCTGCCGGCCGACCAGCGCGACTACGTTCGATCGTTATGGGAGGAGTTCGAGGCCCAGGACACCCACGAGGCAAAATTCGCAAATGCCGTCGATCGTCTTCAGCCACTGCTGCAGAACGCCCACGCGGGCGGAGGCAGTTGGCGCACGCACGACCTTCATCGCGATCAAATAATGCAACGGATGGCACCGATTGAATCGGCGATGCCTGGCGTGTGGCCCGAGGTTGTAAAAGTCATCGACGCGTTCTGCGCCTCCGGCGTGATCCGCTCAGGCTCGCGCTAGCGGCCGAGGTTCATTCCGAGCAGCTTGACGGCCTCGATGAACTGTTGAAAATCGACGGGCTTGACGACGTAGGCGTTCACGCCGAGATCGTAGCTCTTCACCAGATCTTGTTCCTCGTGCGACGAGGTCAGGATGACGACCGGGATGTGTTTCATGGCGTTGTCGCCCTTGATTTGTCTCAACACTTCAATGCCATCAACTTTGGGCATCTTCAGGTCCAGTACGCAAAGCGCCGGGTGTCATCGGAGCGGCCGGCGTACTCTGCGGTTCGTTCCTGTCGCTCGGTGAAGAGGAGCAACACGGCTGTCGTCAACAGGGGAATCAGTGGAATCGCCACTACAGCAAAGCCCTTGATCCGGAGCGACAGATTATTCCAGCGATGGAGAAGCTTACCCACGATGGAATGCCGGCGAGAGGACACCGACATTGGTGTCGAGAGCATCCCGAACTGCCTGCAAAAGCGCAGCTGCGGTGAACGGCTTTTCTACGATCGTCGCATTGCGCGCCAGCGGTCCGCGCCGCGAAATGTCTTCGCCCGTGTAGCCCGAGATAAAGATCGCCCTCAGGCTCGGTTTCAGCGCGCAGAGCTGGCTCGCCAACTCCGGTCCTCCCATCTTTGGCATCACCACATCGGTGAGAAGCAAATCGACGGAGGCGCGGTGCTGTTCGAACAGCGTGAGCGCCTCGGCAGCGCCGCTGGCTTCGAGGACCGTATAACCGTGACGAACAAGCATGCGCGAGACGAGCTGCCGCACGGCCCGCTGATCTTCGACGACCAGGACCACTTCGCGGTGCTCTGCGAGCGCTTTTGTCGTCTTCGGCGTGGGCGCGGCGGGCGCCATCTCCTCAGCAGATTCAATGGCTCCCGGAAAATACAGCGTGAACGTCGTGCCGTGGCCAACCTCACTGCTGACGGCCACGTGGCCGCCGAGCTGCTGCGTGGCTCCATAAACAGTGGCAAGGCCAAGGCCAGTGCCTTCGCCCACGCCCTTCGTCGTGAAGAACGGCTCGAAAATCCGCGACTGAGTCTCCAGATCCATGCCGGAACCGGTGTCGCTGATGCGCAGACGCACGTAGGTGTTTAATGTCGGCCGATGACCCGCGGCGGCCACTTCGGGCGCCGCGGCAAGCATCGTCTCGATGGTCACGTGACCGCCCCGGGGCATGGCATCGCGGGCGTTGGTCACGAGGTTCAATAATATTTGTTCGATCTGAATGCGGTCGGCGAGGATGAGCGGTAGATTCGGTGCGAGATGCAGCGAGATTTCGATGTCCTCGCTAATCAGCCTCCGCAACATATCGCGCATCGTCGCCACAATTTCGTTCAGGTCCATCGTCGCGACGTGCAGCGTTTGCTTCCGGCTGAAGGCCAGCAGCTGGCGGGTGAGCGAGACCGCGCGATCGGCGGCGTCGCGAATTTCTGCGAGATCCTTGCTGATGGGCTTGTCCGATCCGATCTGGTCGAGCACCATGTCGCTGTACCCGATGATCGCCGTCAGCAGATTATTGAAGTCGTGGGCAATACCGCCGGCCAAGCGCCCAAGTCCCTCGAGCTTCTGTGACTGGCGCAGTTGCTCTTCGAGCGCGTCGCGCTCGCGCGCTTTGACCTCGCGTAATTTCACCTCGCGCAGCTCGCGTTCGATGGCCGGGATCAGCCGCACGAGCCGGCCTTTCACCAGGAAATCGTCCGCTCCTGCTTTCAGCGCGGCGACGGCCGTGTCTTCACCAACAGTGCCCGAGACGATGATGAACGGCATTTCCGGACAGAGCTCTTGGACGATGG
Source organism: Vicinamibacteria bacterium (assembly GCA_031371345.1). Lineage (GTDB taxonomy): Bacteria > Acidobacteriota > Vicinamibacteria > Vicinamibacterales > JAMQPK01 > JAMQPK01. The sequence continues at coordinate 26,043 of JANMJM010000285.1, read as the reverse complement.
CGAGCGCGGCGGGAGCACTGAAACTGGGCAGGCTGTAATCGGAGAGGACCAGTTCCCACGGCTGCCGCCCTAGCGCGGCACGCAGCCCCTCGGCAGTCTCTACCCGTTCGAAGATGACGTCGTAGCCACCGGCCTCGAGCTCATGAATCAGCAGTTCGGCGTCAGCTTCGCAATCCTCCACGAGCAAGGCGCGGAGGGGTTTGCGAGTCATCCATTGGTTTATCGGCGTTTGTCAGGGCGGGGCGTAGCCGGCTGGAACATTCGGGAACAAACGAAGTGGGAACCAGGGGCATAGTGATTAGTTGTTGGTTGTTAGTTGTTAGTTGGTCTCCCCACCACCAACCAACCAACCAACCAACCAACAACTACCGGTATCGGTACGCGTTATGCACTCGTCCCCGCCCGGAGGACTTTATGTATCGCGCATCGTTACTGACACTATCGGCCCTCGCACTGTTGTCATTTGCTTCACAGGCCCTCGAGGCCCAACCCCGCTCTGCGCCTCGGCGCATGCGGTTCGAAGCCATGGACCGAAATCACGACGGCATCATCACGGAAGATGAATGGCAGGGCTCGGCGCGTTCATTTCAGGTCCACGATTGGAATGGCGACGGCAAGCTGTCCGGTCAGGAGGTCAGGATTGGCGCGCAGCGCAACGCGGTGATCGAAGAGGAAGAGGCTGACCACATGCCCGGCAGGTACGAGCGCTATGTCACCTGGACGGCTGCGGGTTTCAGCAACCTCGACCACAACCGCGATCGCAGTATCACGCCGAATGAATGGCACTACGACGTCGAAACGTTTCGCCGCGTCGATCGCAATGGCGACGGCAGGCTCGACAGAACGGAATTCCTCGGCGGCGACTATGACGACGACCGCGGAGACAGCTTCGACGACCTCGATGCGAACAACAACGGGCAGGTCGAGCGGAGCGAGTGGCACGGCGGCGCGAATGTGTTCACCCAGCTCGATCGCAACAGGGACGGCGTGCTTAGCCGCTACGAAGTCGTTGGCGGCCAGGACACGGCAGGCGACGTGTGGGATCAGTTCGCCGACCTCGATTACGACCGGAACGGCACGATCGCGCGAAACGAATGGCACGGATCAAATGCGAGCTTTAATCAACTCGACGTGAACCGAGACGGCGTGCTGTCGAGGCGCGAGTTCGATGCAACCACAAGTGCCGCCACTGTACCCGGCGGCAGCGTGGCATCGATATCGGTCCGCGTGAACGCGCAGCAGCGGTGGACCGACACAGGCGTTGACGTGCGGGCAGGCGACACGCTCACCTTCGACGCAACCGGCACGATTCGAATGAGCGACAACGGGGAAGATCTTGCGGGCCCAGCCGGGTCGCGCATCGGCCGACGTGCGCCCGACGCCCCGATTGTCAACCAGCTTGCCGGCGGGTTGCTCGCGAGAATTGGCGACTACAGCTCAACCATCTTCGTCGGCGACCGACGATCGATTATCGCTCCCGTGAGCGGGCGCGTCTATCTCGGCGTGAACGACGACCACCTGCCCGACAATAGCGGTGAGTTTGCGGTGACCGTCGGTGTGCAGAGGCGGTAATTATTTCAGGAGGCCCGTCGTCAGCCAAGGCAGGTACGTGATGAGCAGCACACCGATGAGCAGAATCACGTACATGGGCAGCATCGCCCGCGCGAGCTCGAGAATGGGCTTGTTGAACCGATACGACGCGACGAACAGGTTCTCGCCGACCGGCGGAGTCAGATAGCCCAGCTCGGAGTTGGCGATGAAGATAATGCCCAGGTGGATCGGGTGAACTTGGAAGTGCATCGCGATGGGTACGATGAGCGGCACAACGACGATGATGGCCGAAAAAATATCCATCATGCCGCCCACGACGATGAGAAACGCGTTCAGGCCGAGGAGAAACACCCATTTCGAATGGATGTTCTCCTTGGCCCACTCCGCCAGACGCGCCGGCACTTGCGCATCGATTAAGTAGGTCGTCAACCCAACGGCGACCGCGAGAATGACGAGAATCCCTCCCACGAGCGCAATCGATCGGCTCATGGCGCGCCGCAGATCGCCGAACGTGGCGAGATCGCGATGGATGAAGCGCTGCACGACAAGCGTGAACAACGCCGCGAGTGCGGCCGACTGAACCGTCGTGGCTCCAGCGAGGAGCGACACGACGATCACGACTGGCAACAGTAATTCCCATTTCGCCGACCATGTGGCACCGATCGCTTCATGGAGCGTGAACGGCCGCCGCGCGCTGCCGTTGACAAGCCCTTCGCGGACGCCGAGTGCCGCGAGCGCGCCCAGCATGAGCGTGCCCGGCAGAAAGCCGCCGATGAAGAGATCGCCGATGGGAACCTCCGCGACAATGCCGTAGAGAATCAAGGGGAGCGACGGTGGAAACAGTAAACCGAGCGAGCCCGCGGCGGTGAGCAGTCCAAGCGAGAATCGTTCGCTATAGCCGTCGGCTATGAGTGCGGGCATCAGCAGTCCGCCCAGCGCGAGAATCGTGACGCCGGATCCGCCTGTTAAGAGCGTGAAGAACGCGCACAGGATCGTTGTCACAACAGCAGTACCACCCGGCGCCCAGCCAAAGAACGCGCGAAAAAGGCGCAGCAGCCGATCCGACGCGCGCCCTTCGGCGAGCAAAAACCCGGCAAGCGTGAACAGCGGAATGGCTGGCAGATCGGTCGACGTCAGCTGATCGTAACTGCCGATGATGGCGTTGGCCGGACTGTCGCCTTGCACCAGAAACAGAATGACGGCCGCACCGCCAATCAACGCGTAGATCGGCATACCGAGAATGGCCGCGCCGACGAGGATCGCAATCCACGGCCATCCGGATTGGTCGAGCAGGAGTTCCGGGTGCGTCGACATCCATGCGCCGGCAACAATGCCGAGTGCGGCCAGCGCACGACCGATCATGCTCGGCGACGACTTCCATACGAGTCGAAGGGCGATCAGGCCAAACGCGATCGGAAACGTGAGATCGGCGGCCCACGTCGGCACGCCAAGCGCGATTTCCTTCCCAGCCGCGTAGTGGACCTGCAGAAGACGGACGCCGCCAAGCGCCAGAATGGTCGTCACGAGCGCGGCGACGAACGCGGCGAGGATTCCCGCAAGATGTCGCGGCCGTCCTTCAGGCACCATTGTGCCGGTGGCGAGCGCGAGCAACTTGCCTTCGCGGGCCGCAATCGATGCGCCGATTAAGCCAACGACGAGCGTGAGGTGCGAGGTGAACGGTGCGGCGCCTGGAACCCCGGTGTTGAAAAAGCGCCTCAGAACGACTTCAGCCAGAGGCAGGACCATGATGCCGATCGCGGCGAGCGCGGCAACGAGGTCCTCGGTCATTTCGCGGGGTTCGCCTTCCTGAACGCCCCGCGCTCGCGAACCGCCAGGTCGAATGCGTCCGCAGGAATCATCGCGCCTCGCTGGCTGGCGCCCAGGCCTTCGGCGGCGGCACGAAACTCGGCGACGGCCTTCGTGTCGAGCGTCACGATCTGCAGGCCGGCCGTTTTCATGGCCGCAACCGATTTCGCATCGAGTTCCGGAGCCAGCGCGTTGATTTGCTGTTCCATCGCCATCGCGGCGGCCGCCAGTTTCGCGCGATCCTCGGGCGAGATCTTGTTCCACGCGGCGTCGGTCATCACCGTCGCTCCCACAAGAGGAGCCACGCGGACATCAAGCATGTTGGGTGCGTCCTTGAAGATCTGCAGCGCGACGGCATACACAGGGGGCATGGGCGCGGCGTTGATCGCACCGGTCGGCAGCGTCAACTGCTTCGGAATTTCTCCGGCCGACAGAGGCACGGCGTGGAACCCATTGGCGGTGTACCACTGCACCATCTTCGGATTGCCTTCCGTCGTGTAGAGCTTCGCTTGCTTCACGTCTTCGAGCGTCCGAATCGGTTTCTTCGAAAACAATTGGATCCAACCCGCGTTGCCCCAGTTCACGAGGTGATAGTGCTTGGCGCGCAGACGTTCCTGGATGAGCGGCGTGAGTTTCTGCTCGACGTACGCCAGCTCGGCGTCCGATTCGAAAAAGAACGGGATACCGAACACGTTGAACGCTTCGTCGATCTCGGCGAGGCCGGCCACCATCAGCGTGGCGGCTTGAAGGCCGTCGACCGCCATGCGGGCGATGGCCGATGATTCGCTGGGAATCGTGCCGGCATACACAGTGAGCCGCACGCGCCTATCGGTCGCTTTTTCCCAGGATGTGCCCATCGACCGGAGCGCGCTCGTCCACGGCGAATTGTCTGGCGCCAGTGTGGCGAGACGGATGTTGACGGGCGCCTGTGCGCCGACCGACACGGACGCGGCGATCGTGAGCGCGATGGCGAGCTGATATCGGATCGTTGCCAGCATGGTTCATGCCTCCACGGACGTTCATTTAGGGGTCGGACTCGATTCCAGGAAGAGGTCGTCAATGCGCTCGAGTAACAACCGCGCGCGCTTCTGCGTGATCAACGTCACAAGACGATGACTCGGATCGTTCGAGGGATCGATTGCCAGCGCTTGCCGGAGGAGCCGGGCAAACTCATCGCGGTCTTGTTTGGATTTCACCACACCAGTCGCCAGCGCGACGTAGGGGCTGGGGGACAAGCCGCGTTGAATGTCGACGGCGCGGGCGAAGTGCCGGCGTGCACGGTCTTCCGAGCCACCGAGTGCGTCGCCCTGGCTTTCGACGGTAATCATCAATTCGGGAAGGGCGCCGTTGTTCCATGTCTCGTCCAGCGCGAGCGCCCGTTCGGCGAGCGCGCGAACGACCGGCCAGTCGATCAAGAGCTCGGGATGATCGAGCCCGCCGGCCGAGATGGCCGCTCCGAGTGAGGCTGCCGACCAATAGAGGAGCGCGACGTGTTCCTTTTTCGCTGGCGCAAGCGCGCGGGGCGCATCGGTCTTGAGCGCCTGCGTGATGCCGCGGAACTTCACTTCGAGTCCGCGCCAGCAATAGTTGCGGCCGCGGTCGGCGAGCTTGAACGCACGGTCGCTCAGCTCCTTCGAACGGTCGTAGTTGTCGCGCTGCAAGGCTTCTGCGTCGGCCGCGACAAACCCGAACGCGTACTGGGTGAACAGGCTGCACGTGGTGGTGAGGAGCGGCTCGTAACTGGGAACCGAGGCCAGCAGCGATTCGTGCAGCATCAAGGCGAAGGGCATCGCGGCCGCCACGAGCTCCGGATCGTCGTGCGACGTGACGGTGTCGCCGCCCTCGGACAATGTGCTCGCGACTCCCTTGACGGCGAGAGTATTGACGGTGGCGCAGCCCGAGAGCGCGGCGGCCGCGGCCAGAGCCGCCGCCGATCGCCGAACCCGATCAAGTGCCGGGCGAAGGTTCACGGGGGCCGTCATGTCAGAGCACCTCACCCCCAGATGCGAAAAATGCCCCCGAAGCGGCTCACGCCTGTTTGCGTGCAGTTTTGTATACTTGGCGCCCCTCAACAAGGAGAGACAGATGCGCAGAACAATGCTGAGTTTGGCGGGCGTCGTGCTCGGGCTGTCGCCACTCTGGGCCCAGCAACCGACGTGCGTGAACTGCCCCGGGACGTACATCCCCAACGAAGAGGTTCGGGCGTATATCAAACGCGCGACGGATAACAACCTCACCGATCAGCAGATGCGTGCGGTCGACATCGGCAAGATCAATCTCGACGTCGGGGTGGTCTACCGGGGAAAACTGGAGAAACCCGCCGACGCATCGGTCGCCGAGCACGATCTGGTCAGCGAGCTCTACCATGTCATCGAAGGCACAGCGACGCTGATGCTCGGCCCCGATATCGTCGGCATGAAACGGCGGCCCGCCGATCTCGAAACCGTTCGACTGTTCAACGGTCCAGGCAACAACGGCACCTCGATCCGCAATGGCGTGTCCTACACGCTGAAGCCTGGCGATGTCGTCATCATTCCCGCTGGGACCGGACATTGGTTCACGAGGATCGACGATCACATCGTGTATCTCATGGTGCGGATTGATCCCGACAAAGTGACGCCGAACAAGAGCGAGGCGGAATCCAGGAACTATCTGGCGAGCCCACCGAAACCGGTGCGTTAACCCACGGTATAGTGATGGTTTATGGGCCTAAACGGATCTGCCTTTGTACTTCTTGTGGTGTCCCTCGCGCTGACGATTGGAACGTCGTCGAGCGCTCAACGAACGTCGGGGCGTCCGCGAGTGCCGACGTTTCGCGTCGATCCCATGTGGCCCAAGCCGCTGCCCAATCACTGGATCATCGGCGCGGTCGCGGGTGTCGCCGTCGATAAGCACGACCACGTCTGGATTGTTCACCGCCCCTCGACGCTTCAACCGAACGAGACGCGATCCGTCTGGAAGGCGGCGCCGCCGGTTCTCGAGTTCGACGTCGACGGCACCATGTTGTCGGCGTGGGGCGGACCCGGGGCGGGGTATGAATGGCCCCAGCTCGAGCACGGCATCTTCGTTGACGACAACGACAACGTGTGGCTGGCGGCGGGCGGCGAGAAGGACGCGCAGATTCTCAAGTTCACACGGGCCGGTCGGTTCTTGATGCAGATCGGGCATCAGGGTAAAGGGCGTGGCAGCAATGATACGGAGAACCTTGGCGCGCCGGCCCACGTGATACTCGACGCGCCGGCCAACGAGTTGTACGTCGCGGACGGTTACCTCAACCACCGCGTCATCGTGTTCGACGCCGCAACCGGCGCCTACAAGCGGCACTGGGGCGCCTATGGAAATCGGCCGGACGATGGGTGGTTTACGCGCGCCGGCGAGAAGCTGCCTGGGCCGTTCGCCGGCGCGGTTCAGAACGAGAACCGGCCGAGCCAATACGATCCCAAGAGTCCGCCCGCGCCGCAGTTCCGCATCGTCCACGCGGTGCGCATCTCGAAGGATGGCCTCGTGTATGTGTGCGACAGGACCAACGATCGTTTGCAGGTGTTCCGGAAAGACGGGAGTTTTGTGCGCGAAGCCATCATCGCGAAGGACACGTTCGGCAGCGGTTCAGTGTGGGATGTCGGTTTCTCGACCGATCCTCAGCAGGCATTTCTGTTCGTCAACGACGGGACGAATCAGCTCATCTATGTCATCGACCGCCAAACGCTCGAGGTCGTGAGCACGTTCGGCGGCGCCGGCCATTGGGCCGGCCAGTTTTATGGCGCGCACAATCTCGCGGTGAATGCGAAGGGCGACCTGTTTATTACGGAAACCTACGAAGGCAAGCGCGTGCAGAAGTTCACGTACACGGGACTCGGTGTGGGATCCGCAGCGCCCTGATCCTCTAGCTGACTCGGCGTCGTCTTCGCGCGAGAGCCATCAAGCCGGTGGCGACTAACCCTAATGTGGCGGGTTCCGGCACCGCTTGCACGTCGTTGCGCGTGAGAATCAGTGAGACATTAGCCTGCGTACCGAACATCGCGTTTTCGGTGACGCCCTCGTTGCGCGAAAGCGTCGTGAAGAGCCCGCCGAGCGCGAAGCGCTGCCCCAACGCACTCTGGATGTCGGTGATCGCCGCGGCATTGAGGGCGATCAATTGCGTTGAGGAGTTCTGGCTGGCGTTGAAGACGTGTGTCCCATAGGCCGGGCCGTCCCCCAAGTCTGTGAAGATAAGTCCGTTGTTCGACACACCGCCCAAGGCGCTGACTGCGGTCGTCACTTGGTGCAGCTCGTATGTCTCCGAGGCATCCGGGCTGCTGTAGGTACCCGCGTTGAGCTGCAGGGCCGCGCTCGTAATGGTGCCCCCGATTCCGGCGAGGTCGAACGCGAACCAGCTTCGCCACTCGGTGAACGAGTTGCTGGTGGGGCCGCCGCTGAAATAACCCGTGCCGTAGAAGTTGTTGGCAGCGGTCCCAATGTTCGAGGCCGTGCTGTACCGGCCTCGCGCGATATCGCTGAACGAAATCGTGTCGGCGCTGGCCATGGAGGCGCTCGCGATCGTCAGGGCCGTGGCAAGCGCAGCGGACCGAACGAGCCGTCGGAGGGGCATCATCATAAAGGGATCTCGCGCGATCTGTCTGCAAACGACTGACCACCGAAGAACCCTTTAGATCGCGTAAATGTCGTCTTGAAGGCTGAGCCTGCCCTGACTTTCGTCCCTGACACGAGCACCTAGGTCCCGACGGAACAGGCGTGAGGCACAGCCCTCCGCCGGCATGACCAGGTCATCGTCCAACTTCAGCTCGTCAAGCGCGCCACACATTCCGGCCGTGATTACGGAGCCGTGATGGCGAGCACCGTGTCGAGTTCCTTCAGAAAGTCGGACGAGTTCATGAACACAGCGAAATGCCCCCCCTTGATGGTCGCAAATCCCTTGCGCGGCGCGTCGACTCCATCGACGAATTCCTTAGCCAGGCTGGTGGGCGTGGTGAAATCGTCGGCGCCTTGGATGACGAAGACCGGCACGGCGAATCGGCCCGTGAGCGCGGTCGCCGCGAGGGCAGTCGATTGCGGCACCAACCGGTCGGCACTCAGTCCCTGCCCATCGATCCAGTCGTTCACGTCGCGGATCGTGTACCCGGGTGCGCTCAGCGCGAAACCCAACATGCCTGCGATGAAAGCGTCGGCCCCTTCGAACAAGTTAGACCACCGACGCTGCACTTGATAGCCGCGCCCGCCCTTGTAAGGCGGCGGCCCAATCTCTTGAAGTTCGCGAACGGCGCGCGCGTCGCCCAAAGCACGCGCCTTCGCGAGCAGCGCATCGAACGCCACATGGTACCCACGTGCTGGATCACCAACCTGACCGGTTCCGACGAACGCAGAGAACAAATCCGGTCGCGCCTTGGCCATCAAGACGCCGAGTACGGAGCCCCACGAGTGACCAAGTAGGATGATTTTGTCTTTCCGTAACGACGTGCGAAGACCGCCTGCCAGCTCGATGCCGTCCTGGACGAGCCGGTCGATGGTCAGCGTTGCGGCGGAGGCTGGCCCATTCCGGCCGAGCGTTCTCCCGGCTCCGCGTTGATCCCACTGCACAATCGTGTAGAACTTCAGCCATGATCGGAAAGCAGCGTGTCCCCACGGATTGGTCGCGTCACCCGGCCCGCCATGCAGCACAAGCACAACCGGATTCGCGCGATCCTCTCCACGGATGGTGACCCACTGCTCGATGCCGCCAACCTTCAGGTATCGCGCCTCGTCGATACCATTTGGCGTCGAAATGGCGTAATCCAGGGCGTTCCGTGTGCGAATGAAGTCCAGCGTCGAGCCGAGCTTCCGCAGTTCATCACCGTCGTTCGACGGCGGCCGCTCCTGCGTGCGGACGGGGCTCGATAGGGCGAGAGCAAGACCAAACGCGACGAGCGTCGCACAACGATTGCGCATTCTGCCACCCCCATTTAACCCAGGACTGCGTATAGAGACGGAGGGGAAACGCATCCGGTTCCATCAGAGCGCGAGTGTGACCACTCCGGTTCTGTTATAAGTGACTCGTCTAATGGAGGTCGGAGTGACTGTTAACGTATGGGTCAGGGTCGTGGCCAGCAGCGTCATTCTTCTCGCTAATCCGGCAGTCAGCATTGCTCAAGCTCAACAGACCGGCGCCATCGCCGGCTCTGTCCAATCGCGCGTGAGCCGCCAGCCCGTTGCGAACGCACGGATCTCGATCGCTGGAAATTCTGAAGAGACCGTCACGGGTGCTTCGGGTCGATTCCGTCTCGAAAATATCCCCGCTGGCCCCGTCGAGATCGTGGTTCAGGCCGCCGGGTTCCTGGTGCTTCGCACGTCCGCCGCGCAGGTTCGGCCGGCGTCCACGGTCGAACTGACTGTCGAGCTCGAACCCACACTGAATATTCTCGAGCACGTTCAGGTGACGGCGACAAAAGAATCTCTCAAACTCGGTGACGTTGCCGCACAAACGGATGTCGTCGAGCGCAATCTGATCGAGAGCCGTGGCGATCAAACGCTGACGCAGGCAATCGCGCACATTCCAGGCGCGGTCGTCAGCACGCAATTGGGCATATTCGAGTCGGTCATGTTGCGCGGCATGCCTCGTGGGGATCCGGAATTCACGAATACTCTGCTGTTGATCGATGGCGTGCCGCAGACGCTCTCTAATAATGGTGCGCGGATCGTCGCGATGCCAATCTACGATGCCAGCAGCATCGAGATCGTCCGCGGGCCAAATTCCGCCCTTTACGGTCGCACGGCTATTGGCGGGACCGTGAACATCCGTACCGCAGATCCGACTCCGCGCCGCGAGGTGGGACTCGACGTCACGGCGGGGGAGTTCGGATTGGCGAAAGGCGTCGGCCGAGTGTCGGGTCCGCTGAAGAGCTGGGGTGGCTATTACCTTTCCGCAGGGGCGGAGCGCAATGGCGGGTATTTCGTGAATCGGACGACCTCCGAATTCTCGGATTCGACGAAGTCAATGTTGGGGAAGCTCACCTTTGCACCCAATCGTGCGACCTTCGGTAGCGTCAGTCTGAATCACGTCGACTCGAAGAACTTCACGCCCACCAACGAGCCTATCGTCGATGGCGAACTACTCCACCTCGTCGACCCACGTTTCGACCGGCGGACAAATTTCAACATCCCTGGGCCCAACTATAGGCAGCGTGAAACGCGCTTTGCTGTGAACCTGACCCGCCAGTTGGCGACGTGGGCGTCGGCCGTCGAAGTGCTCGGCTATCGCGATGTCCACCACGAGTTCGTCGAAGATGGCGACTTTATTGCCGGGCCCTTTGACCTGGCGGCGCACACGGTATCGATGTACCCGTTCTCTCAGACGATGAACGAGCACATTTTCTATCAGGAACTCAGGCTCGAGTTGACAAGCCAAGCCGGGGCCGCGCGAAATCACGCCCTGACCGTCGGCGGCTCGTACGAGCGGAATGCCGGAACGTTAGCGAGTGATTTCATCTACAACGACCCGGACCTGTTCGGCTTCACCATCAATTATCTGAATCCCGTAATCCCGCCCCGCAGCGAATGGCAACATGACACGGGTAGCCGTCTGTATCACCTGAACGTCACTGGACTCTTCGCGCAGTATCGAATCGATCCGACCACCCGCCTTAGTGTGACGGCGGGAGGCCGTTACGATCGGCTCGCGCTCGACAACACACGCGATGAGGGCGCCCGGCTGGACCAGACGTTCAGCGCGTTCAGCCCAAAGGTCAGCGCGGTCGTCAAACTTCTCCGTCCTGCGAGCGCTCAACGTGCGACGTTGAATCTCTATGGTGCGTACTCGCAGTCGTTCCTGCCGCCGCGCCGGCCTAGCTCGCTCGTCCCAGCCGATGTGCCGCTCAATCTTCAGCCGGAAGATATCGAGAACTACGAGGCGGGCATCAAAGCGGGCGTCGCCGGCGGCCGGGTGTCACTCGAGGCCGCTGTGTTCCGGATGCGTGAAGACGGAGTCGTGCTATCGACGCGTCAGGGTCCGTTTTTTCTCCCGACCAACGCCGGCAAGATTCGCTATAAAGGTGTCGAGACAGGTGTCACCGTATCGCTTTCGCGAGCCGCCTCGCTTTACATGAATGCTTCCTTTTATCGCCATCGATTTGGTGAATTCGTCATCCAGTCCGAGGACGGCGATGAGTCGTTGAAAGGGAACCGGCTGCCGATTTCACCAGACCACGTCGTCAACTGGGGCGCGTCGTTCAACCCGACCGCGTCGATCGCGCTGACCCTTGATGTCAAGCACCTCGACGCGGTCCAGGCAAACCGCGAGAACTCGTTTCTCATCGACGCGTATTCGCTGGTCGATACCGCCGCGTCGTGGCAGCGTGAGCGGGTGCGCATCACGCTTTCCGCGCACAATCTTTTCAACAAGCAGTACTACTGGAACAGCGACGGGGAAACGGCCGATCCCGGCCGGCCTCGGCAGGTCGTTCTGAGCGCCTCCATCCGGTTTCAATGATTGCGACCGCACGGCGGTGGGTCGTTCTGACCCACCGCTATCTCGGCATCGTGCTTTGCGTCCTCGTCCTTTCGTGGTTTCTCTCCGGCATTGCAATGATCTACGCGCGCGGGATGCCCCAACTCCAGCGGATGACGCGGCTGGAGCACATGCCCCCCCTCAACCCGGCGCTGATCCATATTTCCGCACCGGACGCCGCCGTTCGTGCCGGCGTACAACAGCCCGATGAAGTGAAACTGCTGACGATAATGGGCCGCCCTGCATATCAGTTCGGTCCTGCGCCGCCCGTCACTATCTTCGCTGACACTGGCGAACGGCTCGAACACCTGAGTAGGGACGAGGCCATCGCAATTGGGAGCCAGTTCACTCAATTACCGTTGACGGCGCTGTCGTATGCGGGGGTGCTGACCCAACCGGACCAATGGACGTTGGGACAGCGGAAAGCGTTGCCGTTGCACAAGCTCGTTGGCGCCGATGATCTCGGAACCGTGATTTACGTGTCCGAGCCCGCAGGCGAGGTCGTCATCACAACCACGCGCGCTGCGCGGCGGCTCGCCTGGATCTCTGCGATTCCCCACTGGTTGTATTTCGCGGTGCTTCGTCGTCACGATGGGCTGTGGACGTCCACAGTGCTATGGCTATCGGGCGCCAGTTGTCTTGCGGTGCTCCTCGGCTTGGTGCTCGCGATTCTGCAAAATCGCGCTCGATACGTCGGGTGGATGCGGTGGCACTACTGGTTGGGAGTTGTTTTCGGCGCGATCACGCTGACATGGATCTTCAGTGGCTTTCTCTCGATGCAGCCTGGTCACTGGGCGGCGACCGACGCCCTGGCGCCGGCCGTTGCAGAAGCGCTGTCTGGCGCGCCTATCGATCTGTCACAGTTCTCGCCGCTCGACGCCGGCGCTTCCATCTTCAGCCGGCAGTGGGTGCGCGAACTCGAGTTCTCGCGGATTCAGGGCACACCTGTATACGTCGCGCGAGGCGCAGATCGGTCGGGTGTCATCGCATCAACTCAACGACATGCGTCGGTCGGTCCCGTCTCTGTCGAATCAGTCGTGCGGCGCATCACCGTGTCCCGGCTTCCCGCCATCACCGACACCTCTTTGCTTTCTACCTACGATGCCTATTACCGCGATCGCGATGGGGTGCTGCCATTGCCGGTTCTTCGCGTTAGATTTGCCGACCCGGATCGCACCTGGGTTTACATCGACCTGCAACGCAGCCGAATGGTCGCCGCATTCTCAGCAAGGGCGCGCATGGAACGTTGGCTGTATCACGGGCTGCACAGCCTGGATATTCCATTTTTGTATGACAAACGTCCGTTCTGGGACGCCGTAGTGATTGGGTTCTGTGCTGGCGGCGCGCTTTTGAGTGCGACCGCCATCGTGATCGGATTCAGACGACTCTTCCTATGACGATCGATAGGCGTCGAACAGTGTCGTCCCGCTCTTGGTGTCTCGTGGTCCTGGCGTTATCGGGATTCGTCACGTCCTTCGGGGCTCACATTGTCGCCACCAACCTACCGTCGTATGCGGAGACGGTCGGCGCCGGTGCGTTCACGATTGGACTGTTGATCGCGGTGTACGACTTTGCGGAGTTGTTTGCCAAACCTGCAGCGGGATTCATCGCGGATCGTCGCGGTATGAAGCAGATGCTGTTGCTCGGACTGGTCGTGTTCATTGCGGGGTCATTGCTGTTTTTAGTGATCAATCCGCGGCTGCTGTTGCTCGTGCGTTTTGTTCAAGGACTCGGGGCTGCGGCCTTGTCGACTGTGTCGATTAGCCTCGTGGCTCGATACTTCGAAACGGCCCGCGGCCGCGCGTTCGGGACATACAACGCCATAAAAGGAGCAGGATATGTCGTGGCGCCGGCGACAGGGGGATTTCTGGCTCACCAGTACGGTTTTGCGATGATCTTTATGGTGTCTGCCGGCGTGGCCTTGTTCGCGCTCATTCTGAGTCTGTTCCTGCCAAGCGATCCCGAGGGGACTTTGCAGGATGATGACGAAGATGCGTCGTTCCGAGAGGCCCTTCAGGTGTTCAGCGATCGGCAATTGCTCCCTATTTATGCCGTCATCGTGATTAACATGTTTCTGGTCGGAATATTGTTCGGTTTCCTTCCTGTGTACCTGCACGGCCTCGGCTACTCAGCCTCAAAATCCGGAGCCGTCTTGAGCACGGCAACGGCGGCATACCTGTTGATTCAACCCGTCGCAGGCGCACTTGCGGATCGGGTCGACACTCGGATGACCGTCATCGTCGGTTTGCTGGTGGCGGCGCTGAGTATTATTGCGGCGACGTTCGCGTCGGGTTGGCTGTTAATCGCCATTGTCATCTGTGCCGGCATCGGCATCGGCACGGTTTGGACGAACAGTGACGCATTGGTCAGCGCCTCAGCGACCGCGGCGAAATTGGGCGCGAGTATTGGAGCGGCTCAGTCGTTCAAGGAATTCGGCGACATGATTGGCCCCCTCTTCGTCGGTGCGCTAACCCAGTTCTTCGGCGTGCGCGTCGGGTTCGTGACGTGCGGGGTGGCCGCGCTCATGTTCGTGGTCTTCTTATCGCGCGCAAAGGAGTTCCGAGCAGCTAGTCAATTCTGACAGAACCCAACGTGGGGTTTCTGGGACTTCGAAGTCGCTCATGCGTCGCCGTGTCGTTGCCGGAGAAGCTCCGCGATGTGCCAGCATGCCCGGCGTCACGACCGTCACCATCAGACCCTCAAACGGCACGCGCTCTGTCTCGATTTGTGAAAAGTGGTCGGGGCGAGAGGATTCGAACCTCCGACCCCCTGCGCCCAAGGCAGGTGCGCTACCAGGCTGCGCTACGCCCCGACCGGAGAGAAGGGTATTGTCCCACATCTCTCAAAATCTGACGCCGACGCCGACCACCGCCTGGTGTGACGTTAATTCGCTCCCGCCCGACAGCAGCGCGCTCATGAAATTGCCGGCGAAAATCTTCTTGTAGCGATATCCCGCATCCACCATGAGCGGGCCGGCGTGGAACATCACGCCGCCACCAAGCCCTGCCAACGGCGACGTCCGATCCACGAACCCCAAGCCAAGTTGAACCAGATCGCTGGTAGTGGCGTTGACGCCAGCCACGCGGACCGTCAGACGCGAGAGCCCGCCGGTGGCTTCGACATACGGATTCACCGCGGAGTGCGTGCCCAGGAATGCGCGCACGCCGCCTTCGGCGTAGAGGGCCGATGCGCGCAGACCGACGGGACTGAAGGAGAAAATCGCGGCCTCGAGCGGCGGAAGCACATTCCCGAGGCGTCCGACCTCTCCGACGGCTTGGAATCCAGGCGCCAGCGTGAGCGCGACGCGACCGCCAAGATTAATGCGATCGTTCATACCCGAAGACAGAGAAGACACGGCATTGGCGAGCGGTGATCCATTGATCATCGACACGCCGGTGACGAAACTGACCGAACCACGGTCCTGCGCCGCCGCTACACTCGGGCCGCCCAAGACGGCAGCTGCCGCGATCAGCATGACCATTTTTAAAGTTCGCATGACATCCTCTATTCAGAGGCAAGGAGCTGGCGACGGAGAGACTGCACAAAACCTGCCGCATCGGTTATGTCGTTTTTCGCAGGGTTTTCGCTGCGTTGTTCACAAACGAGGACGATTCGCCAGCGTTCTCACGCGCGCCTCAATCTCGTCGCGAATCTGGCGCACGCGTTGGATAGGCTGACCGGCGGGATCGTCGAGCGGCCAGTCGTCGCGCGTCACGCCTGGGACGTACGGACATTCGTCGCCGCACCCCATGGTGATGAGGAGTTGCGCGGAGGACGCGAGCTCGGGTGTCAGAAGCCGAGGCTGCACGCCCGAGAGATTCGATCCCGGCCTCGCGCATCGCTGCGACCACTTCGGGATGAACGGCCGTGCCCGGCCGCGTTCCGGCCGAGATGGCGTGCGCCTTCGTCGGATCAGCGATCTGATTGAAGAAGGCGGCCGCCATCTGCGACCGGCCGGCGTTGGCGACGCAGGCGAAGAGTACCGTGATCATCAGTGTGCAAATTATCTCGCAGGCTTGGTGGCCCGGATAAACGCGCTCGCAAATTTGCCCGCCGCTTCCGGAGCGACCCCCTCATACACGCGCCAAGTTTCGACGCTGACATCGTCGAATCCGACGGCGCGCAGCTTCCGGGCGTAGTCGGTTTCTTCCAGCGCGCCGGCAATACACCCGACCCACAGCTCCATGTCGCGCCGAACCTCGGGCGACACGGCGCCGCGAACCACCACGTCAGACACGGCAAATCGCCCGCCCGGCTTCAAGACGCGGAACGCTTCGGCCAACACCTGACTTTTGTCGGGCGCGAGATTGATCACGCAGTTCGAAATCACCACGTCCACCGATGCGTCTGGAAGCGGGATCGACTGAATGTCGCCTTTGAGAAATTCCACGTTGTCCACGCCAGCGTGACGCTGATTCTCGCGCGCGAGATCGAGCATCTCGTCGGTCATGTCGAGGCCGTACACCTTGCCCGACGAACCCACTCGGCGCGCCGACAGGAACACATCGATGCCGCCGCCCGAACCGAGATCCAGGACGATTTGGCCTTCTCGGAGATCAATCAGAGCGGTAGGGTTTCCACAGCCGAGCGACGCCTCGACGGCTTGCTGGGGCAACCCGTCCGTGTGCTCCTTCTTATAGAGGTTTCCACTGATGGGGTCTGCCGTCGAGCAGCACGACGGACCGCAACAGGACCCTCCGCCAGTTTTCACCGCGTTGGCCAACTCACCGTACTTCTTTTGGACGGCTTCCCGAACATCTCCGGCTTCCATGACGCACCTCCCGTTAATATTCGCTCATGCGAATATAGTGGAAACAATATGCGCATAAGCGTATATTGTCAACAGCGAGATATGACCCCCACGAAAGACGGCCGGTTGACCACCTTAGAGGAGGCCTTCAGGGCCTTTGCTGATCCCACAAGGCTTCGGATCCTTGGACTCCTGGCGGGCGGTGAGATCTGCGTCTGCAATATCCACGAAGCCTTGGGCATTCCTCAGCCGACGGCATCGCGTCACCTGGCGTACTTGCGTAAGAAACGCATGGTGATCACGCGAAAAAACGGATTGTGGGTGCATTATCAGCTCGCGCCGCTGGATGATGCGGTGACGCGCGTGCTGATGAGCGCCGTGACACACTGTCTCTCCCATTGCGAGTCCGTCGCGAAGGATCGTCAACGGCTCGAAGCGCAAACGGGCTGCTGCACGCCTTGCACCGTGCGATCGAATCTCGAGTGCTGCGCGCCGCGAAACGCCAGGCGCGCAAAAATGTAATAAAATCCCAGACATCGGTTTTTCAAAGCATTTGGCGTTACAACGAATGGGAGGCAGTATGCGTAGCCTGAGTTTGATGGGTTTGGCGGGCGTGGTCCTGGGATGTGCGGTTGCGTTTGCGCAGGCGCCCCCCGCGCCTGCGGTCGAGCTGAAGGTGGGCGACAAGGCCCCGAACTTCAAGCTGCAGGGGTCTGATGGCAAGACCCACAGCCTCGCCGACTACGCCGGCAAGAGAGTCGTGGCGGTCGCGTGGTTTCCCGCGGCGTTCACCCAGGGGTGCACCATCGAATGCAAGTCGCTGGCGGAAAACGGCGACAAGATCAAGAAGTATGACGCGCAGTACTTCATGGCCAGCACCGATTCGATCGAGAAGAACACCGAGTTTGCCAAGGCGACCAAGGTGATGCTGAACGGCAACGAAGTCCAGAAGAAGGAAGCGGATTTTCCGCTGTTAAGCGATCCGACCAAGGAAGTGGCGACGGCATATGGTGTGTTGAGCCCGCGCGGGACCGCGATGCGCTGGACGTTCTACATCGGGAAAGATGGCCGCATCCTGGCCATCGACAAGGCCGTGAAGCCGGCGACGTCGGCCGAAGACATGATTGCGAAGTTCGACGAGCTGCACGTCGGAAAGAGCAATTAGTTGTTTAGTTGATTAGTTGGTTGGTTGATTAGTCAAAGGAAAGGCCGGCGTCTCGGGTTTGAGTGCCGGCCTTTTCTTTTTCCGAAACAACCAACAACCAACAACCAACAACTAACCAACTACCTTGCTTTTTTTCTTCTCAATCGGCGCAAGCGGGGCTTCCGCAGGTCCGGCCATCACGTCGCCGTTGGTTTTGAAGCGCGAGCCGTGGCACGGGCAGTCCCACGTGCGCTCTGCGTCGTTCCAATGCACGTAGCAGCCCATGTGCGTGCAGACCGCTGAGCGGACGGAGATCTTGCTGTCGAGGCCGCGGTAAACCGCCGCTGGCTGGCCCTCCACCTCGATCACTTCGCCCGTCCCGCGCGCGATGGCGCGTACTGACTTGCCGCCCACGCTGACGAACCGATCGCGCACCATATAGTACGGATAATCGGCATTCTCTTTAAGGTAATCCCACGCGCCGCCGAGCACCTTGGTCCGACCCGGATCGAAAAGATCTTTCCACGGATTGGCGACCCCGGTGACGTAATCCACGAACATCATTGCCGACAGCGTGCCGAACGTCATCCCGTTCCCCGAGAAGCCGGTGGCGACAAATTGGCCTTCGGATGTCTCGCCGATGAAGGGCAGACCGTCATTGGTTTCGATCACCTGTCCGGACCACCGGTGCGTGATGCTGATCTCCGGCAACAGCTTCTTGAGCCGCTGCTGCAGGCGCGCGAAGCAGTCGGTCGTGTGCTCCACCTGTCCGGTCTTATGATCTTCGCCGCCGAAGATCACGTAGTCGTGATCGTGCCGGCGATCGACGCGCAGGTAGTCGTAGGCGTCGCGCGTATCCCAAAACAGCGCCTCCGGCACCGTACCCCGCTGCACCCATCCGCCGAGAGCGTACGAGGTGTAGGGCGCGAGCTTGGACTGCAGGAGCGTAGCGGGAATCACACTGCTTTTTCCCTGCAGCGGCACGTGCGTCGCCACGAGCACATGTCCGCAGTGAATGCGGTGCCCTTTATCGGTCATGGCTGTGATGGGCGAGCCGTGGATCTCTTCGACGTTTGTGCTCTCGAACACGTAGCTGCCTTTGCCGGGAATCAGCCGCAGTAACGCGAGCAGGTATTTGCGAGGGTGAAACTTCGCTTGGTTTTCGAAGCGGATGCCGGGCCGATGAAAGACGGGACAGCATTTGACGAACTCGGCATCAAAGCCCAGCTCGGTGGCGAGCTCGGCTTCTTCCTTCAACTCGAGTGCGGCCCGCTCTTCGGTCTCGGTGGCGGGATCGAACAGGTAACCAGGCACCCATTGGAACTGACACTTGATCTGTTCGTTCCACACCAGCCGATCGATCATCTCGATGGCGGCGTAGCCGGCGTCCCACACGGCCTGTGCGTGATCCCTGCCGAATTTCTTGACGAGATCCTTCAGGCGTGTGTCGGTGACCACCGACAAATGCGCGGTCGTGTAAGCCGTCTCGCCCTCGACGCATCGATGACGCTCGACCAGTGCCACCGACAGACCGGCGCGCTTTAACAGGTAGGCGGCAGTGACCCCGGTAATGCCGGCGCCGACGACGAGCACGTCGACGGCGATGTCCTCTTTTAATGCTGAAAATTTCGGGGCAGGCGTGTTATCGGTCCAGTACGAACTTGTATCGATTTGGGGAGCCATTATGGTGACCAACGATGCAAGCTGTTGGCCACCGACCGGGCTAGCCGGCGTTGAGATTTTGTTCCAAATGGGACCGAAGGGCGCGAATCGCTTCCCCTCGGTGACTGACGGCGGCCTTGTCTTTTGCCGGCACTTCGCCGAACGTCTTGCCGTAAGGCGGGTAGCAGAAGATCGGGTCGTATCCGAATCCGCCGTCGCCGGCCGGTCGCGCGGCGAGCTGTCCCTCGACAACGCCCTTCGTTTCAAATGTGACCGTGCTCCCAGAGACGAGCGCGAGCGCACACACAAACCGTGCGGCGCTCGTTTTCAGTTTGCGTTTTGCCAACTCCGCATAGATGGCGGCGAACCGTTCCGGATAGGTCGCATCGGGCCCGAGATATCGCGCCGAGTGAATCCCGGGCTTGCAGTCGAGCGCGTCCACTTCGAAGCCGGAATCCTCCGCCATGGTGAGCAGACCCGACGCCTTTGCGTAGTACAAAGCTTTCTCGCGCGCGTTTTCCTCGAAGGTCGATCCTGTTTCTTCGGCGATTTTCACGTTGGGAAAATCCTTCAGCGTCCTGATGTTCACCGGAAGGTTTCCGAGCATTGCGACAATTTCCTTCACCTTGTGGGGATTGGACGTCGCCACCAGCAGGGTCACGGCGTTCTTGCGGGCCTCGGCGCCTTTACGCACGCCGACTCTGCGGTCCTTCACGTTCCGTCGATCAGTCCCGCGCCGCCCTTGATCGGATTTTCCCGTTCGCTTGGCCATTTTCCCCCTCGCTCGCTATTTCAGAATATGTCCGACGGCTTGACGCTGCAGCGCAATCAAATTGTTCACGCCCTTCTGTCCAAGATCGAGCAGCTGCAGCAGGGCATCGCGGCCAAACGGCGCCGCTTCGGCCGTCCCCTGCACTTCAATGAACTTGCCGCTTCCGGTCATCACAATGTTCATGTCGACGTCGGCTTTCGAGTCTTCTTCATACGCGAGATCGAGCATCGGGGTGCCCGAGACGATGCCCACGCTCGTGGCTGCGACGTAGTCGTTCACAGGAATGGATTTCAGGCCGTCCTTCTCGCGCATGTGCTGCAGGGCGAGCACCAGCGCCACGAACGCGCCGGTGATTGACGCCGTTCGCGTTCCGCCGTCGGCCTGAATCACGTCGCAATCGATCCACACGGTCCGCTCGCCGAGCTCTTCCAGTTTCATGACGGAGCGCAGCGAGCGTCCGATGAGCCGTTGGATTTCCTGCGTCCGGCCGCCGACCTTGCCCGCCGACGCTTCGCGCGTGGTGCGCGTCGAGGTGGCGCGGGGGAGCATGCCATATTCGGCCGTCACCCAGCCTTTCCCTGTATTCCGTAAAAATGGCGGCACGCGATCTTCGACGCTGGCCGTGCAGATGACGCGCGTGCGTCCCGATTCGACGAGCACAGAGCCCTCGGGATGAAGGAGAAACCCAGGCGTAATCTTCGTCGGCCGTAATTGGTCCAATTCCCGCTGATCAATTCGCATTTATCCTTTACCCCTTACCCCTACTGAGATATCCACTGCCCGTCCTGCTCCAACGGCCGCCTCAGATCCAAGTGTCCCGCCAGCGTGTCCACTTCTTTTCCGTCGATCAGAATTTGCACGCCCGTGATCGCCGGCAGATTCAGTGTCAGTGCGCTCACCAGCGTATAGGCCGTCAGAATCTCGTTCGTCGTGCCGCCCGGATGATTGCTGCGCACTTCGGTGCTCAGGTCGACGTACGCGTCGCCTTTCGGCGTGACGAACACCGCCTTCAGCTTGGTCCCTAAGGGAATGGCCGACACCAGCGGCGGCTTTGGCGGCGCGACTTGTGCCTCGATAATCCGTTTGGCCTGCTCGATGGTGCCTTCACCGTAAACGACTTCCTGTTCGACAGGCAAGAGGCGAGTGCCGTCCTCCGACACGTAGAACAAGCGGGCGCGAATTTTTCGCGCGTTCGATGTGGCGGCGCTCGCGGCGGCAGCTTGCTCCGGCTCGCTTGTGGCGAGCCAACGCGGTCCGAGAAACAACATCGCGACGAGCGCGACCGACAGCACGACGGCGAGGCCGGAGTAGATCACGATGGCGCGCTGTCTCGGTGTCATTGAGCAGCGGGAGCAGCGGGAGCGGCGGGCACGGCAGGCCCCCGATCGAGATACTCGCGGAACGCGACAATCGCCTCCGTGAGCGCATGGACGATGCTATTTTGAAACTCAGCCGACCCCAACAGTTTCTCGTCGTCGGGATTCGAGATATATCCCATCTCGAACAACACGGCCGGCATATTGGCGCCGGCGAGGCCACGCATCGGCGCCTTCAGCACGGCCACTACGGGGAGACCGGCCGTCTCCTTCAGTTTCTGTTCGACAAGCGCCGCGAATGCCGTTGACCCTTCGATGTGCGAGGCCTGAGCGAGCTCCCACTCGACGAGCGAAAAGTCGCGGTTGCCCCCGCCGTACACGGGCAACACCTCGCGTTCGGCGCGCGACTGGCGCCGCGCGTCCTCCCCAAGTCGATCGAGGCTGAGGGAATAAATCGATGCGCCCTTCGTCGCTGGCCGCATCGACCCGTTCACGTGGAGGCTGATGAACAAATCGGCTTTATTGTTGTTGGCCATCGACGCGCGGGCATCGGCGTCAATCTGCGCATCGTTATCGCGAGTTGTCAGCACGCGGATGCCCAGACGGCTCTCGATTCCGCTTTTTAAGCGCCGGGCAACGGCCAGCGTCACGTCTTTCTCCGTCGACCCGCCCGGGCCCTTCGCGCCAGAATCTTCGCCGCCGTGTCCCGGATCGATCACGATCGTCCTGATCGATGCGCGGGGAGCTCCGAACACCGGCAAGGGAGACGCGGGCACGGCAGGCGCCTCGGGCGACGCCGCGACAGGCGGATTCCCCGACGTCTGGCCGGCAATCGTCAGCAGCTCGACCGTGAGCATGGCCGCGGCGCCACTCGACACCGGCGTCGATGTGCGAAACGACGCAAACCGCGGGCCGAGGTCCATGATGATGGTGTTTGGCTCGACGGCGCGAATGCCGGTCAGCACATTGTTTTGCGACGGTGGCGCGGGAAACAAGGCGTCGAGCGCGTCGGCCTCGAGACGCACGACCAGCCGGTTCTGTTCCTGCGTGACAGCCGTCGAGGTCTTCGGCGTCATTTCGAACGTGACACGAAATGCCGTTCCTGTGTCGTCGTATTGCGCGGTAATGCGGGGCACGCGCACGTCGCCGACGACCACGAGTCGAGAGGCCGGCCGAAACTCGATGCGCGCATCGTAGATCGGCGCGAGCGCCCGGCTGATGAATTCCACCGGTACGAGCCAACGGTTACCTTGACGGACAAGCGGCGCTGGCAGTGAAATCAATCGGCCACCAGACATCGAGGCCAGCGATTGATCGGGCGTCAGCACCACCGTCTGATTCTTGTAGCTCACCGTCACCGCTTTCGCGGCGGCGTCCTCGCGCACCGTCAACTGAAACAGCGTCGACAGGTCGTCCAATCCGACCATTTGACGGCCTTGGAGCGCGACGGTGGGAAGGGGCCGGCGACCCTCGCGCAACAAAATCGTCAGCTGGCCGCCTTGGTTGGGACCCTGGCCGGAGACGGCCGAAGCAAGCAGTACTAGGCCGGCGGCGTAGACGGCAAATGAAATGCGGCGCGTTTGCAACGCTTAATCATATCGCGTGGTGAGATTATGATGTCGCCATGACCGACCTGCTTGAAGCCGTCCGGGGCTGCACCTTCGACGACTTCCTGTTTTCACCGCAATACAGCGTGCTCGAGCGCCGCGATCCGAAGACGATCGATCTGTCGTCGCGCCTCACGGAACATCTCACGCTGAAACACCCGATCGTGTCGGCGAACATGGACACGATTACACGCTCGGCCATGGCCATCGTCCAGGCCGAGGAAGGGGGCATCGGCATCATCGATCGAGGCTTCCGCGGCGGCGATATCGCGTCGCAGGTTCGCGAAGTCGAAATCGTCAAGCGCACCCAGCACGGTGTGATTGCCGATCCCTACACGATCGCGCCTTCCGCAAGCCTCTCAGAGGCGGGCAGGAAGATGGAGAGATCGGGCGTCGGCACGCTGGTCGTCGTCGATGGCAGCGGGAAGCTCAAGGGGTTGTTAACGGCGCGCGACGTGCGGTTTGTGGGCGGCCAGAAACTCGTCGCCGATCGTATGACGCCACTCGAGAAGCTCGTCGTCCAATCGGGGCCGCTGTCGCTCGAG
Organism: Vicinamibacteria bacterium; assembly: GCA_031371345.1. GTDB lineage: Bacteria > Acidobacteriota > Vicinamibacteria > Vicinamibacterales > JAMQPK01 > JAMQPK01. Next base: position 2,414 of record JANMJM010000285.1, on the reverse strand, counting down.
GATGCTGAGCGGCTGATGGTCGAGCGGAAGATCAAGAAGCTGCCGCTGATTAGCAAGGACGGCCGGCTCACCGGACTGATCACGGCCAGGGACATCGTGAAACAGAAGCATCTGCCGCTCGCGACGCGCGATTCGCAGGGGCGGCTGCGCGTGGGCGCGGCGATTGGCGCAAAAGGGGATTTTCTCGAGCGAGGCGCCGAGCTGATTAAGGCGGGCGTCGACGTGCTCGTCATCGACATCGCGCACGGCCATTCGGTCGTCATGGCAAAAGCGATCGAAGCGTTCCGCGCCCGGTTCGGCGATTTCGAAATGATCGCCGGCAACGTGGCGACGGCCGATGGCGCGACATACCTCGCAGAGCGGGGCGTGAACGGCATAAAGGTTGGTATCGGTCCGGGCGGGGGATGCACGACGCGCCTCAACACAAACTTCGGCGTGCCACAGTTGCAGGCGCTGGTCGAATGTCGCATGGCGGTCGGCGACAAAATCCCGCTCATCGCCGACGGCGGCATCCGGCGCGACGGCGCCATCATCGAGGCGCTGCTGTTCGGTGGTGACACCGTCATGCTGGGGAACGCGTTCGCCGGCACGACTGAAACGCCCGGCGAGACCGTGCACAAATCGGTCGTCCTGCCCGAATCGCAGAAAGTCGTGCGGGTGCCCTTCAAGGTATTCCGCGGAATGGCGTCGATCGGCGCGATGGTCGATCGCCTCGACGTGGAAGATGCCGACACGGTCGATGTGGACACGCTCGGCGCGGAAGGTCTCGAAGTGAGTGTTCCGTTGCGGGGTTCGGCGCGTCCGGTCATCGCCGGCATGCTGAAGCATCTCGCCTCGTCCATTAGTTACGGCGGCGCGACGAGTTTGGCAGAGCTGAAACAGATATTTTGGAAAACTCCTGACCGGTATTTGATAAAGCTCTCGCCATCGGGGCGCAAAGAGTCTTTCGATCGGTGATATCTTTAACTGATGCTGAACAAGGGCGATCACGTTCCGCGGTTCGAGTGCGTCACGATTGACGACATCCGCGTGAATTACGCGGATCTCTGGCAGAAGAAGAACCTCGCGCTTCTTTGCCTGGGCGAAGACGCGTCGCCCGAAGCCCAGTCATATATTCAGCAGTTGCGCGAGGCGCTGCCGGCGCTGGCCGTCCACGACGCGGTCGTCGTCGTCACGACGAATCCCATCGACGGCATGCCACTCCCGGGTTGCGCCGTGGCCGATCGGTGGGGCCAAATGCAGTGGGTGCGGTCGGCGGATCGGATTGCCGAGCTTCCTTCGCCAAGAGAAATCGCGGCGTGGCTGCAATTTGTGGAGATTCAGTGTCCGGAGTGCGAGGGAGAGGTTCATTAGTGAATGGTGTTAACGAGAAACTGGAAACTAGAAACTGGAAAGTAACTTTAAAACTTACCTTCAAGTTTCAAGTTTCTAGTTTCTAGTTAGCAGCGTCAGAGGTGAGGGATGCGCCGGGGCACAAAATTCATCGCCCTCGTCGTCGTCTTCGTGCTGGCCGCCAGCGCGCTCAGTTATGCCCAGCGTCGCCGGGGCGGCTATGGCGGTGGTCGGATGGCGTCGATCCGGCGGCCCGACGCCAACACGTTCCGCGGCGATTTCACCTTCTGCCGGCTGGCGTACCGATTCGCACCCGACGGCGACGGAGGAGGCTGGGGCGTCGACTATCCGCGCGCCGATCAAAACCTTTCCATTCGCCTGTCGGAGCTCACCAAGACCGTCGTGAGCTTCGAACCCGACCGCGAGGTGAATCACGTCGTCATCCAGGCAACCGATCCGGAAATGTTCAGGTGCCCGTTCGTGATGTCCAGCGAGTTTGGCGGCGCGTACCTGGACGAGAACGAAGCCAAAGCGTTGCGCGAGTACATGCTGAAAGGCGGTTTTCTCTGGGTCGACGACGCGTGGGGCACCTACGCGTGGGCGAGCTGGGAACGGCAGGTCAGGAAGATCTTTCCATCGGCCGCTGAATTCCCGATCATCGACCTTCCGATCAGCCACTCGATGTTTCACACGCTCTTCGACGCAAAACGGTTTCCGCAAATTCCATCGATTGGATGGACAAGCAGCGGCACGACGTCGGAGAGAGGGGCCGACAGCGCGACGCCGTATCCACGCGCCATTCTCGACAGCAGGGGCCGCATCATGTTGTTCATGTCGATGAACACCGACTTCGGCGACGCGTACGAGCGCGAAGGCGACGACCCGACATATTTCTACACGTTCTCCGTGGAAGGCTACGCCATCGGGATCGACGTCATCCTTTATGCGATGACGCACTGATGATCCTTCGCGTTCTTTCGCTGACGCTTCTCGTCACCACCGCGCTTTACGCCCAAGACCTCAACATGCAGCTCATCGACGCGGCGATGCGCGGCGACGCCGCGCAAATCAAGACGCTGCTG
>JANMJM010000283.1:0-13466 GCA_031371345.1 Vicinamibacteria bacterium | reverse complement strand
GCCCACGGGCGCAACGACGGAAGCGGCACCCGAGCGGACAAAGAAAACCTGATCAGGATAAGGATGCGGTGCACCTACCGGCAAGACGCGCGGTAGGTGTGTCACTGGAACTCGAGGGGCGCCAACCCGCTGCGTATCACGACAGCGAAGATTGGCGGGGTCGACGGGACTCGAACCCGCGGCCTCCGCCGTGACAGGGCGGCGTTCTAGCCAACTGAACTACGACCCCTAAACGATTCTTGAAATTCCCGCGTCGATCTGGGCGGTACAGGATTCGAACCTGTGACAGCCGGCGTGTAAAGCCGGTGCTCTACCGCTGAGCTAACCGCCCGTCTGTAGAGTGTTCGACCGTCCCGCCAAACCACCTATTATAGACACTTCTGCGCGGAACCGAAAACCAGCCGTCAGCGGCTGCCCGAAAACTCAAAGACCTCTTCGAGGGGAACGCCAAACACCGCGGCAATGCGAAACGCGACTTCGAGCGAGGGCGAGTATTTGCCCAGCTCGATCGCGTTTACCGTCTGCCGGGTCACGCCGATTTTGTCGGCGAGCGCCTGCTGCGTCATTTCCTTGTGGGCGAAGCGCAGACGGCGGATGTGATTGGTAATCGCAAAGGCCGGCATCTAGAAGCCCCGCCGGTGATACAGAATCTGGGCGCCGAACCGTGTGAGCTGCCCGACGACGATCGCGAGCAGGATCGCATCCGCCATCAGGAATCGGCTTGAGCCGGGGAGATGCAGGGTGCCGATCGCGGCGAATACGCTGACAAGCAGCACGGGAAACGCAATGCGCGTCGCTTTCATATCGATCAGCCGTTCACGCTCATCCTTCGGCGTGCGCGCCTCGTGCGGCGCTTGGATGGCAATGGCGATATGCAGGGCGACCTCGAGGACAATCAGCGCGGCGACCAACCCTAGAAAGAGGTGTGCCGCGCCGCCCCTTCCTCTTCCGGTGACGAGCACTTGGGCGATTTTCGAGAAATAGACGCTCGATACCACTGCGATGGACACAAAAGAAATCCACGCGCTCTTCTCGCGGAACGACATTGCAGACATGCGCGGAATGTAAACAATATTTTACAGTATGTCAAATATTATTTACATTTTCCAGGCGGCTTTCATCCCGAAGATCGCGGCCATCACGACCAGCCCGGCAATCGCGCGGTACTCTTTGTTGCGCATGGCGCGCTCCAAACTGAACGTCCGGTCGACCGGCTGCGCTCGCGAGTGTAGATACGCATCGTACTGATCCCCGAAGCGCGTGCGCATTCCCGCTTCCTCGTGTCGAATCGCGGCAACCAGGGTCACGCCCAGATACGCCAGCACGATCACGGCGACGTTCAGCCGCGCCGCCGCAATCGCCATCCCGACCCCGATGATCGCCGACCCCATATATAAAGGATGGCGCGTCAGGCGGTAGGGTCCCGAGCGCGTCACCTCGCGACCTTTCTCGAGATGACCGGCGGCCCACATACGAAACGCCTCGCCAACGAGAGCGACGCCGCCGCCAATCATCACGCTGCGCGGCGTCGGCCTCGCCAGGAACATCACGATGAGTCCAAACACGAATCCGAGCGGCACCCGCGATCGCGCCAGGCGCGTGGCGATGTCAAACATGTGCCGCCGCCGCTAATCGCTGATCGACGAGATCGAGCACCTCGCGCGGCGACACGTCGAGCAGACACCAGCGAAGCGCGTGACACCGGCGCTGGTAGTGGCACTGGCAGTTTCTGAAACGCGACACCGTCAAATCCATCGACGCCCATGGACCATTACGCTCGGGGTTTGTCGGACCGTAAATCCCGACGAGCGGCGTGCCCACTGCACCCGCGACGTGAATTGGGCCCGTGTCGCCCGACACCATCAACGTCGCGGCTTTGGCCAGCGACACGAGCTCCGCCAGGGTCGTCCCCGGCGACACCGCAGCCGACTCGTGCGACGCTGTGACCACAGCTTCGGCAAGCTGTTCTTCACCGGGCCCCCACAACACGATCGACCGCAGACCGTGCCTCTTCGCGAGCGCCGCCGCGACTTCTCCAAAATACACCGGCGGCCACCGCTTGTTCGGCCACGCGGCACCTGGATTGATAATCGCAAACGGATCCGTGTCGCGCAGGCCAAGACGCTGGCGAGCGACGGCGGCGATCTCCGGCTTGTTACTGTCGATGGGAAACTCGATGCCGGCCGCATCGATGCCCAGCGCCTTCAGCATCGAAAGGTTTTTCCGAATGACATGTGCGGCGTCAACACCCGCCGTCTCCTTATAGAAGGGCGCAGCCGTTCGCTCGCGCAGCAGCGCGCTCGGAAAGCCAATCACGCGTGCTGCGCCGGATGCCCGGGCCAGCAGCGCCGATTTCAACAGCCCCTGAAGATCGAGTGCCACGTCGTAGTGACGTCGCCGCAGCTCCCTGACCGCATCCAGGAGAGAGCTGGCGGCGCTCGTTGTGATGGCGACGGATTGATCGACGACCGGCACCAAATCGAGCAGCTCGCGATGCCGGGCGTCGACCAGCCAGTCGATGCGCGCGTGAGGGAACGCACGCCGAAGCGCCGCGGCGGCTGGCACGGCGTGAATCAAGTCGCCGAGCGCCCCGAGTCGGACGATGAGGATCTTCTTCAAGAACCTTTAATTCGGGAGATGAGATCGCGGGTGGAATGATCTTTCGGGTCGCCCACGATAGCGACTCGGCCACCGTAGCCCAGCACGGTATGACGTTCAGGCACGGTGTCGACGGTGTAATCGGTGCCCTTGCAATGCACGTCCGGTCGCAGCAGCTCGAGGAGGCGGTTCACATCGGGATCGGTGAAAGTGAGCACGTAGTCGACGCCGTCGAGCGCCGCCACGATCTCGGCGCGATCGACAGCGCTCAGAACGGGACGTCCTGCGCCTTTCAGCCCTTTCACCGACGCATCGTCATTCACAGCGACGACGAGACGATCGGCCTGCGCCGCGGCGCCGGCGAGATAACGCACATGACCTACGTGCAGCACGTCGAAGCACCCGTTGGCGAATGCAATGGTTCGCCCGGCCTCGCGATCGGCCTTGATGCGCTTCACCAGCTCCTCTTCGCCAAGAACCTTTCCGCTCATCATTCATCAATGATCGTTTTGAATCGACTCGCGCAGCTCGAGCGGCGAGACCGTTGCGGTGCCGCGCTTCATCACGACGATGCCACCGGCGTAATTGGCGAGCACGGCGGCTTCGTAGAACGACGCGCCCGCAGCAATCGCCAGCGTCATCGTCGCAATCACCGTGTCGCCGGCGCCTGTGACGTCGGCCACTTCATCGGAACCGAAGATCGGAATGTGAATCGTGGCGCGGCCCGTTTCGAAGAGGGCCATGCCTCGGCTGCCCCGCGTAATCAGCACCGCCTGCATGCGCGTGCGCTTCAGCACCTCGCGACCGGCGCGCTCGAGCGTGCGGAGGTCGTCGCCGATGCGCACCTCGAGCATCTGCTCGACTTCCGATTCATTCGGCGTGCACGCGGTCAATCCGCGATAGCGCAACAGGTCGTAGCGTGAATCCACCAGAATCGGAACGACGCGCCGCCGGCTTCGCTCCCCCGCTTTCTTCCGGACAGCCGCAGCAAGCTCGGGAGTCACCAGGCCGGTTCCGTAGTCCGACAGCAGAATCCCGTCGCATTGCGCGGCTGCCTGTAATGCGGCGCGTGCAAATGCGGCCTTCGTCTTCGAGTCGCGCTCGGTCGAGACGACGCGATCGATCCGAACGATCTGCTGCTTCGCCGTGTGCACGCCGCCGGCAAGGATCCGGGTTTTGACGGGCGTCTGATATCCACGCGGCCGCAGAAGCCCCTTCGTATCGATGCCGCGGAAACGCGACAGTAGCCGTTTGCCGGCTTCATCGCGGCCGACCATCCCAATCAGCCGTGTGCGCGCGCCAAACGCCGACACGTTGTTGGCCGCATTGCCTGCACCACCCGGCAAGACCTCGGTCGCGTCGTACTGAAGTATGAGGACGGGCGCCTCTCGTGACACACGGGCCACTCTGCCGTAGATGAACTCATCAGCAATGAGGTCACCAATGACGGCGACGCGCCGCCCCGAAAACGCGTCCAGCAGACTCAGCAGCCGCGCTTCGCGCTCCGCCTCACCAGGTAGTGGATGAATCGATCTCGCTATAGGCATGAGTTAAGAACGCAGGATCAGACTCGTCGCGTCGATCAAGGTCGCGACAACGGGCACCGCCGAAACGTGCGCAGGTCGACGCGGCGCCTCCGTTTTCCCGTAACCGGTCTCGACCAGCACACCTTTGGTGCCGGCCGCCACCCCCATCTCGATGTCGCGCCACCGGTCGCCCACCGTGAACGACCGCGCGAGGTCGAGCGAAAGGTCGCGCGCAGCGTTGAGTATCATACCGGGCTTCGGCTTCCTGCAGTCGCATTCGGTCCGGTACTTCTCCACCGCTGCGTGCGGGTGATGTGGACAGTAATAAAACGCGTCGATCCGCCCCCCGGCCTCGGCGACACGTTCGGTAATCACGCCGTGAGCCTCTGCGAGAAAGTCCTCGGTGACGCTTCCGTGCGCAACACCGGCCTGACTCGTCACCACCACCACCTTGAAACCGCCGCGGTTCAACAGCCGAATCGCGTCGATGGTGTACGGAAACAACATCAACCGCTCGAGACGATCGAGATACCCGACGTCTTCGATCATGGTGCCGTCGCGATCGAGAAAAATGGCCGGACTTGAGCTCACGCGTGGGTCTCCTGTTGAAGAAGCTGGCGCAGACTAGCGTACACCCGCTCCGGCGCTATCCGCTTCATGCAGCGATGGTCGATGGGACAGTCGCGCAGCCAGCACGGCCGGCAGAAGACATTCTCGGAAATCGTGATGACGCGATCGCCTGCGCCTTCCTGCGACGCCAAGGGCGTGCTGAACTGCTCGCTCGTCGGCCCGTAAATCGCGACCACTGGAATGCCCATGGCCGCCGCCACATGGAGCGCACCGGAATCGTTCGATACCAGCGCGCTGCAATTCGCGATGACGCCCATGAACGGGACCAGTTCAGTATGACCGACGAGGTTGATGACGAACCGTCTGTCGTCTTTCAGCGCGTCTTCAATCGCCTGGCTCGCATCGCGATCGCCGTCACGGCCAATCAGGACACACACCGCATCGAGGTCCGCTCTCGCCATCGCGATGAGCGCCGCAAATCGCGTCGCAGGCCAACGCTTGGCGTGACCGAATGCCGCTCCTGGTGCAATGCCGATCAGCGGCCGGTTGGGCACCCACCCACGCTTCTCGAGCAGCGCTCGTGAGGCCTCAACGACCGAGACCGGTAGCTCGATCGTTGGCGCGAGAGGGCCGGTCTCGACGCCGAGCTGGCGAACGAGCTCCTGGTAATACGTGCCGAAATGAACGCGCTGTTTCGGCCGGCGGACCGCGTTCGTCAACAGCGGCCGACGGAAATCCGATCGATAGCCCCATCGCTGGGGTATGCCTGCCCGCCACACCATCCACGCCGACCGAAAGGAATTCGGAAACAGTACCGCGATGTCGAACCGCCCCGCCTTCAGCTGAGCAATCTCGTGTGTCGTCCCCTTGAACGTGAGGACGTGGTCCACACCGGGCACCGCGCCAAACACTTTCGCCACCGACCCACGGGCGGCAATCGTCAGATGCGCCTGCGCAAAGTGCCGGCGCAGATCGCGGATCGCCGGTAGCGCCATCACGACATCGCCGAGCCAGTTCGGCGCGAGGACGACAATGCGCTGGTCAGTCGGCATTGGCCTCATCAGCGGCCGATGGGAACATGCCGGGTGCGCCTTCGAGCGCAGGACCTGGAGCATCGCGCCAGCGGCGGTGCATCCACAACCACAGTTCCGGGTGTCTTCTCACATGCATCTCGAGAACATCTGTGCACCGCTGCGTGAATTCACGGACAGCGTCGGGCGAATCCTCGCGCGGCGGCTCGACTGGGTGCTCGTACATCATGCGATAGCGGCCATTCGGCAGCGGAAACGCAAACAGTGGGACGACAGGCGCCCCGGTACGAATGGCGAGCGCCGCGAGCGTCGAGGTCGTCGCGGCAGGCCGTCCGAAGAAATCGACATAAATCGCGTCCGGGCTGGTCATGTGTTGATCGATGAGAATGCCGACACCTTTGCGATCCGCCAGGAGCCGCAGCGCTTTCCTGACGGCTCCGCGCCGATACAACACGGGGTTGCCGTTCGACATGCGGATACCCTCGAGCAAATTGTGCAATCGTGGATTATCGAGCGGCCGCGCCATGACCGCCATTGGCTCGAATTTCAACGCGTGCGCCAGGGCCTGTTGCTCCCAGTAGCCGAAGTGGCCGGTGCAGAACAGAATGCCTTTGCCCTGCGCGTACGCCAATCGCACGCGGTCTTCGCCTTCCCAATCCACGACCGAGAGTTTCTGGGCGCTCGATAGCGACGCGTACTTCAGCAGCTCGAGCAGCAGCCGTCCGAAGTGCTGAAACATCGATCTCGCGATCGTTCGCCGCTCGTCCTCACCCCGAGATGGAAATGCGACCGTCAGATTCGCGAGCGCGATGCGCCGGTGCACGCCATCGACCGCATAAAACATCAGTCCGAGGATTTCTCCCAAACGTCGAACCACGCGAAGCGGCAGTGGCCGGAGCGAAAGCTCAACCGACTTGACGATGAAGAACTCGAGGCGGTGTCTCATGCCGCTCGGGCTCTCGACAGCCGCTCTTGGAGCCACACCGTGAAGGCCGGATCGATGGAAATATGCAGCGGGACTTCGATGACCTGTAGACCGCCAGTCGCCGCACGATGCGCCGCTGACAGCCGGACGCCGTCCTTCGACGTCGTGACGAGCACGGTGGCACCAGTCTGTCGCGCCTCGCGCGCGATTGTCTCGATCTCGTTCGGCGAATATCGATGATGATCGCGAAACGCCCGCCGGCCGACCACCTGCCAGCCGGCGTGCTCCAACTCGTCAAAGAATTGTTGTGGCTTGGCGATGCCGGCAAACGCAAACACGCGCGACGGTGTGTCAGGGCTGTCGATGCGGCGGCTGAACCCGAAGACCGGACTGACGTTCAGGCGCGACGACATCGCATTCGGCGCGTCGGTATCGCCGCCGGGTACGAGTAGCGCATCGGCTGCACGTGCGGCCTCGAGGGGCTCTCGCAGTCGTCCGAACGGCAGCGTCCTGCCGTCGATAAAATCCTCGGGCGGCGCCACCAGGAGATCGATCTGGCGATGGAGTTGAAAATGCTGAAAGCCGTCGTCCAGTACGTGCACGGTGCAGCCAAGCTGCGATTCGGCCAGACGACCGGCGAGATAGCGGTTTGGACACACCACGACCGCGGCGCCCGGCACCATGCGGGTCAGCATGAACGGTTCGTCGCCGGCGTGCGCAACATCGGTCTGCAGAGAGCGTCCGTCGCTGACAATCACGACGCCATCCGATGGCGTCGCGCGCCCATATCCCCGGCTGAGAATGGCCGGCCGCTCGCCCATCGCGATGAGCATCCGCGCAATCTCGGCCGTGAGCGGCGTTTTGCCGCTGCCGCCAACCGTGAGATTGCCAATGCTGATGACGGGCGCCGTCAAGCGGCGCCTGAGATGCGGTCGGCGCTCGTAGTAGCGCCGGCGCGATCGGGCAAGCAGACTGTAAAGAAGATGAAGCAAGCTAATGCACGACGCGGAAGGGCCGGACGACCCCCATCGATCCGCGAAGCGGCAGAACCTGACCAATCACCGCCAGGCTCTTCTCTTTCGCGCCGCGATTGGATTCCACCAACGCCCGCGCAGCGGCGCCGAGCCGTGCCCGGCGCACCGGATCGATCAGCAAAGCCAGCAGCGCGTCTTCGAGCGCCCGCGCGTTGGGAATCTGCACGGCCGCGTCGTGCGCGATAAAGGTCGCCGCAATCTCCTTGAAGTTCTGCATGTGCGGTCCGAAGACGATCGGCTTGCCAAACACCGCTGGCTCCAGGATGTTGTGCCCGCCGGTGTCGACGAGGCTTCCGCCCACGAACACCGCCGTCGCGATCTGATAGACCTGCGCAAGCTCGCCGACGGTATCGAGCACCACCACGTCGGCCCTCGGCTCGGCGTCGATCGGCAAGTCGCTGCGTCGAACGGTGACAAAGGCGTGCGTGCGCGACATCTGCACGACTTCGCCGAATCGCTCGGGGTTGCGTGGCGCCAGCACCAGCAGCGGATGGGTGACACTGCCCTTGAGCCGGCGGAACGCCTGCAGCAACGGCTCCTCTTCGCCGCGCATCGTGCTGCCGGCCACGATGACGGGGCGGCCCGACGTCATGCGGAAGTACCGCAGCACGCGGTTCTGCCCGCGGCCTTCGATCGTCGAGGCGCCGGGCACATCAAGCGAGTCGAACTTCAAGCTGCCGGTGACCGTGATTTTTGCCGGATCGGCGCCGATATCGATAATGCGGCGCGCCGACTCCTCGCTTTGCATGCAGAACTTATCGACGTGCGCGAGCACGCTCCGCATGAACGGCCGGACCAGGCGGTACCGCGGGTACGATCGCGACGAGATCCGCCCGTTCACCATGACCGTCGCCACGCCAAGCGTTTTGCACGCGCGAAGAAGGTTCGGCCAGATCTCGGTTTCCATCATGATGAACACGCGCGGCTTCACCAGCCGCAGCGTGCGCCGGACGATGAACGCGAGATCGAACGGAAAATAAAACACCGCATCGACATCCTGCACGTTGCGGCGCGCGACCTGCTGCCCTCCGAGCGTTGTCGTTGACAGAAAAATCCTGAGCTGCGGATACCGGCGCTTCAAATCGGCGATGAGCGCGCGCGCCGTCAGCACTTCGCCGACCGACACGGCGTGGATCCAGATGGATTCTTCGCCGTCGAGGTTGAAGGACACGGGCAGATAGCCCATGCGCTGGCTCAGGCTCGAGATGTATTTCTTGTAACGGATCGCCTGATACGCCAGATAGGGCGATGCCACGATGCCAAACACCAAGATCAGCAGGCTGTAAACGAAATACATGGATGTGAGGATTTCCTGCAGGGGCGATCGTACATTAGAATTCCTCTTTTGGCGTTCGTCATTTTCGGCCCCAGAGGGGTCGGCCGGAGGAGTAATGGCTGTGAAAGTCGGGATCAACGGGTTCGGGCGCATCGGTCGCAACATCATGCGCGCGGCACTGGGCAACAAGGAGATCGATTTCGTTGCGGTCAACGACCTCACGAATGCGGCCACGCTGGCGCATCTGCTGAAATACGACTCGGTGCTCGGCAACCTGAAGTCGAAGGTCGAGGTGCAGGGCGATGGTATCGCCGTGGATGGCGACCAGTTCAAGGTGCTCTCGTTCCGCGATCCCGCGCAGCTTCCGTGGAAAGACCTTGGCGTCGATGTGGTATTCGAGTCGACGGGTCTCTTCACCGATCGCGATGCGGCCGCCAAGCACGTGACGGCCGGGGCCAAGCGGGTCGTCATTACCGCGCCGGCGAAGGGACCGGACATCACGGTCGTCATGGGCGTGAACCACGAGAAGTACGACCCCTCGACCCACAAGATTATTTCGAACGCCTCGTGCACGACCAACTGTCTCGCGCCGGTCGCGAAAATCCTGCACGAGAAGTTCACGATTAAGAAGGGCTGGATGACGACCGTCCACGCCTACACCAACGATCAACAACTGCTGGATCTGCCGCACAAGGATTTACGGCGCGCACGAGCTGCGGCGCTGTCCATCATTCCGACCACCACTGGCGCGGCGTCGGCCGTTGGCGAGGTATTGCCGGAACTGAAGGGCAAGCTCGACGGAATTGCGATGCGCGTTCCGGTGCCGAACGTGTCGGTCGTCGATCTCGCCGTGCTGGTCGAGAAGAAAACCACGGCCAAGGACGTGAACGCGGCGTTTCAGGACGCGGCGACCGGCTCGCTCAAGGGCATCTTGCAGTACTTGACCGAACCGCTCGTCTCGATCGACTTCAAAGGCAACCCGGCTTCTTCGATCCTCGACTCGGACTACACCAAGGTCATGGACGGCGACTTCGTGAAGATTCTGTCCTGGTACGACAACGAGTGGGGCTACTCGAACCGCTGCGTGGACTTGCTGCTGTTCATGGCGAAGAAGGGGCTGTAGGAGCTTCCAGTTTCCAGCTGCGAGCTGGGAGCTGATGGCTGGAAGCTATGTCGAAGTTGTCCATTCGCGATCTCGATCTGCGCGGGAAGCGTGTATTCATCCGCGTCGATTTCAACGTGCCGATCGAAAACGGCGTGGTGGGCGACGATACGCGCATCCGCGCGTCGCTCGCGACGATCACATACGCACTGGAGCACGGCGCGACCGCGATCCTCGCCTCGCACCTCGGACGGCCAAAGGGGCAGGTGAATCCGAAGTACAGCCTCAAGCCAGTCTCGATGAAGGTCGCCGAGCTGCTGGGCCGCCCCGTGGGCTTTGCGACCGACTGCATCGGCGCGGCGGCAAAGGCCGCGATCGATCAGGTGTTCAAGCAGGAAGGCGGCGGCGTGGTGCTGCTGGAAAATCTGCGATTTCATCCGGAGGAAGAAAAAAACGATCCGGCGTTTGCCAAGGAGCTCGCGTCGCTTACCGAGTTGTACGTGAACGACGCGTTTGGCGCGGCGCATCGGGCGCACGCATCGGTCGAAGGCATCACCCATGTCGTGCCGAAGGCTGCTGCCGGTTTGTTGATGGAGAAGGAACTCGAGTACCTCGGGCGCGTGCTGCAATCTCCCGACCATCCACTGGTGGCCATTCTCGGCGGCGCCAAAGTGTCGGACAAACTCGAGGTGATACAGAATTTTCTCTCGCGCGTCGATCGGCTCATCATCGGCGGCGCCATGGCTTACACGTTCCTGAAAGCCCGCGGCGTACCGATCGGCAAATCGCTCGTGGAAGACGACAAGCTCGATGCCGCGCGCGAGATCGAGGAGAAGGCCAACGCACGCGGCATCACACTTGGGCTGCCGGTTGATCACGTCGTGACCGAGCGTCTGGAGGCGGGCGCGCCGCACGAGCTTCTGAAAATTGGCGATGCTGCCATCGGCAATCGCATGGGTGTCGACATCGGGCCCGAGACGGTGCATAACTACGTGGCGATGCTGGAACGCGCCAAGACCGTGGTCTGGAACGGCCCGATGGGCGTGTTCGAAATTCCGGAGTTCGCGACGGGCACCAACTCGATCGCGCGAGCGGTCGCCGATGTGAAAGGGACAACGATCGTCGGCGGCGGCGATTCGATCGCGGCGGTGAACCAGGCGGGCGTGGCCAACCGCATCACTCACATTTCGACGGGCGGCGGCGCGTCGCTGGAATTCCTCGCCGGGAGAAAGCTGCCAGGCGTGGAGGCGTTGACGGATAAGTAATGATCGGCGATTGGGCGATTGGTGATTGGGGGATTTGTGGCCTTCCTATCGCAACAATCACCAATCACCCACTCACCAGATTAAACATATGCGTACACCTTTAATCGCCGGCAACTGGAAGATGTTCAAGACCGTCCAGGACGCAACCTTGTACGCGAAGGAGCTTCGCAGTCTCGTCAAGGACATCCACGACGTGCGGATTGTGATTGCGCCGCCCTACACCGCGATTCACGCGCTCGCCGAAGCCGCCAGGAACTCGACCGTTCTCGTCTCGGCGCAGAACCTGTTCTGGGAGCGCGAAGGTGCGTTCACCGGCGAAATCAGCGCGCCCATGATCAAGGAAGCCGGCGCCGAGTACGTCATCATCGGCCACTCCGAGCGGCGCACGCTCTTCGGCGAGACCGACGTCACGGTGAATCGGAGGGTGCTGGCCGCGCTCGCCGCCTCGCTCGTCCCCATCGTGTGCATCGGCGAGACGCTCGATGAGCGCGATCGCAACGAAACGCTCGACGTCATCGATCGGCAGATTAAAGGCGGACTCGACAGTCTTGCGGGCGAGCAGGTCGCCGCCATTGTCGTCGCGTATGAGCCGGTGTGGGCCATCGGCACGGGCCGCAACGCGACGCCCGCGCAGGCTGGCGAAGTGCACGCGCACATTCGATCGAGGCTCCGGCAGTGGTTCGGCGCAGCGGCGGCCGACGCGTGCCTCGTCATTTATGGCGGCAGCGTCAAACCGGACAATATCAAGGATCTCATTGCGCAAGAGGATGTCGATGGGGCTCTCGTGGGCGGGGCCAGCCTCGACGTCCGGGCCTTCTACGACATCATCGTCAAGAGCCGCCCGGCCCCTGTATAATGGGTAGTTCGCGAATCCCAGACATTCACCAGTAACGGCTGATTTATGTATTACGTCATCATCGGTTTATACGTTCTCGTCTGTTTGATTCTGTCGCTCGTTATCCTGCTGCAGCAGGGACGCGGAGGCGATATCGCCAACGCGTTCGGTGGCAGCAGCAGTCAGGCGGCATTCGGCGCGCGCTCGGGTGCGACGGTGCTCACGAAAGCGACAGCCGTCGCGGCGGTTCTCTTCATGGTGTTCGCGCTCACGCTTTCCATCATCGGACAGCGCGGAACCAGCTCGGTGGTCAGCGGCACGCCTGGCCCGCCAGCCGCCACTCGCAAGCCGGTGGTTCCGCCCGCGTCCTCGACGGCGCCGGTTGCCGTTCCGTCGGCGCCTGCGGCGACGACACCGGCTCCAGCGACAACAGCGCCAGCAGCACCGGCGACACCGCCGCGGTAAGCCCTCGTTTTATTTCGGTACTCTCCGCGCGGAAGTGGCGAAACGGCAGACGCACCAGCTTGAGGGGCTGGCGCCCGTAAGGGCGTAGGGGTTCGAATCCCCTCTTCCGCACCAACCTTTAGAACCAATCGATTACGGCGATTTTCAGACTCGGTTTCTTAGCCGGGTCTGGATCGTTTTGTAAAATCGTCCGCGCTTGGCTGCCGCGCGCTCAATCAGTTGGTCGGGTGTGAGATTCGCGGACTCGAACAGCTTGTGCGTCGCAGGACTTTACCCTTGCATCTTCAGCCTCAATGCCGGCTGCATCGGCACGACGAGATGGAAACGGTAACGCGTCCGGGTCAGGCAACGTGCTACCATGCGCCGTTCCGAATCAGGTAAACCATGAAATACCGTTGGTCGATTCCCTTCTTCGTGGCTCTGTGGCTAATCGCAGAAGGTATCTCGCACGCCCAGGCCCCCACCAAAAACCCGCTGGAGGGTAATCGCGATGCCATTCGCAATGGCGGTGCGATGTTCCGTACCCGATGTGCGGGATGTCATGGACCGGATGCCCATGGAGACAGAGGGCCGGACCTGACTGGGCTGTGGGCGTCGGGCGCTTCGGACGACCGGATTTTCCAGACAGTCAGGCAAGGCGTGCCCGGCACCGAGATGCCAGCCGCCGACTCGTCACGCGTGCTGGATCGTGACATCTGGCAGATGCTCGCCTATGTGCGCACGCTGGCGGAATCGACTCCTCCACAGGCTTTCACCGGCACACCCGAAAACGGCGAGCGCATCTTCCAGAAAACATGCCGGATGTGTCACATGGTCAACGGCGACGGCGGAGAATTAGG
>JANMJM010000247.1:0-1697 GCA_031371345.1 Vicinamibacteria bacterium | reverse complement strand
CGCCCGAGCTGATCGTGGCGGCGCCTGAGGACGCGCCGGCGGTGAAGGCTCGCCGTTCGGTGCGCGGCGGGTGGGCGCGCGCGAGGTCGGAGAGAAACATGAAGGCACCTTTCAGTACAGCGACAAGGTGCAGCGGTGCGCCCGGTGGATACGACGCATTAATGTCGGATGCGAGCTGAGTGATGCGGGCGTGAATCTGTTCGGCGCTGAATAACGTAGTCACAGGGATTCGAAAGATAACATGAAACGGTTCGAGATCATCACCGAGGCCGATGCGCGCGTGCTCGACGTCGGCGAAACGGTGGAGCTGCAGAGAGGCGGACATGTGACGCCGCTCGCGGCCGACACACTCAAGGCGCGCCGCATCACGGTGCTCTCCGACGATCGCCTCGCTTCGGAGACCGACGATCTAGCGCCGGTTGCCGACATCAAACGAGTGTCGATTGGCAGCGATCACTCCGGCCTCGCATTGAAAGCCGCGATTACGCAGGCGCTTCGCGGTAGAGGGATCGCGGTGAACGATCTCGGGACGCTGACGGTCGAGCCGGTCGATTATCCCGACACGGCCGCTCGCGTCGCCAAATCGGTCGCTCGCGGAGAGGCCGATGCGGGCATCGTCATCGACGGTGCAGGGATCGGATCGTCGATCGCGGCCAACAAGGTGCGCGGTGTGCGCGCCGCCGTCTGTCACGACACGACCATGGCGCGTTACGCCCGGCAGCACAACGGCGCGAATGTGCTGAGCCTGGGCGCGACCATCGTGTCGCCAAAAGACGCGCTCGACGTGGTCGATGTGTGGCTGAATACGCCGATGAAAGAGGCGCGGTATATTCGGAGGCTCGCGAAAATCAAGGCGCTCGAAGATCTGGGGTAGGGGGTAAGGAGTAAGGGGTAAGGGGTAAAGACGGATGCAATGGACTGATTTACAGAGAATCATCGCTGAGGAAGTTGCGGCGGCGATGTCGCGTCAGCGGACGCGGACCTGCGAGTGCCACTCCGTGCTGTACGACTGTTGCCCGGACCGCGTGCGCGGCGTCATCGACGCCGGCGCGTCGCGCCTGGGTTTATACGCCGGCGAGAAAGTGCCAACCGGCGTGGCGGCGCTCATCGATCACACGCTGCTGAAAGCCGATGCGACCCGGCAGGAAATCGAAAAACTTTGCCGCGAGGCGCGCGAGTTTGGCTTTGCAACGGTCTGTATCAACCCCTTCTGGGTCCCCACGGCGGCAAAGTTACTGCGCGGAAGCGCGGTCGGCGTCTGCACTGTCGTCGGGTTTCCTCTTGGAGCGACGACCACCGATGTGAAGCACTACGAGACCCGCCGCGCTATTTTCGACGGTGCCACCGAAATCGACATGGTCATCAACGTCGGCGCGCTCAAGTCCGGCGATCTCGGGGTCGTCGAAAAGGACATTGCCGCTGTGGTGTCGGCCTGTAAAGACTGCAACGTGCTAAGCAAGGTGATTATCGAAGCCGCCCTGCTGACCGACGAAGAGAAAGTGACGGCATCGGCATTGGCAAAAGCGGCCGGCGCCGACTACGTCAAAACGTCGACGGGCTTCGGTCCGGGAGGCGCGACGGTTGCCGATGTGGAGCTGATGCGTCGGGTTGTGGGGCCGGATGTCGGTGTGAAAGCTGCCGGCGGTGTGCGGGATTACGAGGCGCTGAAGAATCTGGTATCGGCGGGTGCCAGCAGG
>JANMJM010000219.1:0-27315 GCA_031371345.1 Vicinamibacteria bacterium | reverse complement strand
GCCGCTGCTGAAACGCTCAGCGGTCGTGAGTCCGATTTCCTCCGCAAACGAATCTTTGCGGTCGTTTGGAACAATCTGGACGACGCCCGGAAGCGCGGCGATTTCGTCCGGACGGCGTGTGGCGTAACAACCGGTGACGATAATGCGCGCGTGGGGATTTTCTCTCGCGATCTTTCGAATAATCTGGCGGCTTCCCTGGTCCGACGCGCTGGTCACCGAGCAGGTGTTCACGACGATGAGGTCGGCGTCCTGCGGAGTCGCAGCCGATCCGCCATTGGCCATGAGCTGCTCTTCAATCTGAAACGAGTCGGCCTGGTTGACGCGACAGCCGAAGGTCACGATGGCGTACCTCATAGGGGGTGAGGCATAAGGGACGGATGCATCACGAGCCCTGCATTTCTTTCGCGGCTTTTTCGACCTTGTCGGCCAGACTTTTCTTGTACTTCGCCAGCCGCTCCGCGATGCCCTTATCGCCGAGCGCCAGAATCTGCGCCGCGAGGACGCCCGCGTTAGTCGCGCCGGCTTTGCCGATCGACACCGTCGCGACCGGCACGCCCGGCGGCATCTGCACCGTCGACAACAGCGCGTCGAGTCCATTCAGCGCGGACGAGTCGATCGGCACGCCGATGACGGGCTTCGTGACATGAGCGGCGACCACACCGGCGAGATGGGCCGCGGCGCCGGCTCCAACGATGAAGACGTCGACGCCTCGCGTCCCGGCCTCGCGGATGAGCCGCATCACGCGCTCCGGCGATCGATGCGCCGAGGCGACCGTCATCTCAACGGAAATGCCGAGCTCTTTCAGCACGTCGACCGAGCCCTGCATGACCGGCGCGTCGTTCTGCGAACCCATAAGGATGAGAACTTGTAGTGGTGTCATTGTTTAATTCGCGTGGGGCCCCACCCCCACGCGCCTGCCGTCGCTGACGCTCCGGATCTTGAGGCGCTCGCGTGTCTGCTTCGTCATCAACCTGTCGGCCCCAGCCCCCACGCGCCTGCCGTCGCTGACGCTCCGGATCTTGATACGCTCGCCCGGCTGCTTAGATTAAGGCTTTCGCGGCGATGTCGCGGCGATAGTGCATGCCGTCGAAACTGATTTTACCCACAGCTTCGTATGCGCGTGAAATAGCGGTTCCATAACTACCGCCCGAGGCGACCACCGTCAACACCCTGCCGCCATTGCTCACGATGTCTGTTCCGCGTTTCGTCGTGCCTGAGTGGAATACATTCACGTCGGTCAGCGCTTCTGCCGCCTCGATCCCGTGAACGACCTTGCCGGTGTCGTACGTGTCTGGATAGCCACCCGACGCAAGCACGACGCCGACGCGGCATCGGCCGTCGGTGGAAATCCTGTGCGAGCCGAGTTCGCCGGCAGCGGCGGCCATGAGCAGCGTCGAGAGATCGTCGGTGATCATCGGCAACACCACCTGCGCCTCCGGATCGCCGAAGCGCACGTTGAACTCGATCACCTTCGGTCCGTCGGCGGTCAGCATCAGCCCGACGAAGAGAAAGCCCCGAAATTCGCTGCCCTCGGTGCGCATGCCGTCGAGCACTGGCTGCACAACGTCTTTCATCACCCGCGCCTCGGTCGCCGCATCGAAGAGCGCGCTCGGCGCATACGCGCCCATGCCGCCCGTATTCGGGCCGCGGTCGCCGTCGAGCGCCCGCTTGTGATCTTCGGCCGATCCGATCGACACCGCGCGAGTGCCGTCACACAACACAAAAAAAGACGCTTCGCGGCCGACCAGCAACTCTTCGATCACGAGGCGCGCGCCGGCCTGGCCGAATCGCTTCTCGATCATCATCGCGTGTACCTGCGATTCGGCATCGTGAAGGTCCGGCGAAATCACCACCCCTTTTCCCGCCGCGAGACCGTCGGCTTTCAGCACGACAGGGAACGAAAATTCCCCGTGTCGCAGGATGGCGATCGCGTCGGCCGCCGAGTCGCACGACTTGTAACGCGCCGTGGGTACGCCGGTCCGCTGCATGAATTCTTTGGCGAACACTTTGCTCGATTCCAAGCGCGTGGCGCGTTGCGTCGGGCCGAACAACAACAGCCCTTCGTCGGCAAATACGTCGGCCACGCCGCGGCTGAGCGGCAACTCCGGACCGATAATCGTGAAATCGATGGCTTCGCGCTGTGCGATGGCGACGAGCGCGTGAGGATCGGCGGCATCGACCGGGATGCAGCGTCCCAAGCGGGCGATTCCGGCGTTTCCCGGCGCGCAGACGACGTCGGACACGCCTCGTTCGGAGGCTAATTTCCAGACCAGCGCGTGTTCGCGCCCACCGCTGCCGACAACCAGGATTTTGCTGGACGTCACGATTTTCGCTTAAACTATTGGATGTAAAAGATTTAGGCTGAGGGACTAATCCGTTGACGGGGCTGCGCCTTTGCGCCTAAGATCCGCAGTCCTGCTCCAGCGTAACACAATCGTGATCTTATACGCCCGAGTTGAGGGGGTGTTTTCATAAGTGGCGGAAGTTAAGGTTCAAGACGGCGAGTCGATCGAAAGTGCTCTTCGGCGGTTCAAACGGAAGGTGCAGCAGGAAGATATCATCAAAGATATCAAGAAGCATTCCTTCTATCTGAAGCCCGGAGACAAGCGTCGTGCCAAACAGGCACTGGCGCGCAAACGCAACCGCAAGAAAATGCGACGCGACGCAGAGTAAGACAGGCGCGATCACAAGGGGACCCCAACGCGGCAGCCCGCGTTGGGGAACCGAAGGGGCGACACGATGGAGTTCCAGGACAAGATCCTCAACTGCGTGGATTGCGCGGCGGAATTCATCTGGACGGCGGGAGAGCAGCTGTTTTTCGCTGATAAGAACTTCAAGAACGAACCCAAGCGATGCAAAGGCTGCAAAGCGAAACGAGCGACCAGGGCCGCATCGCCGGGCATTCGCGAGCGTGTCGAGACTCAAGCCACGTGTTCTGCGTGCGGCAAGGAGACAACGGTTCCCTTCCGTCCGACGCAGGGACGCCCTGTCTTCTGCAAGGAATGTTTTCAGCAGAGAAAGTTTGCCGGGGCGGGAGGACTTTAGGTCCTTCCGTTTCGCGCTAAGACTGCCACAGGTTGCGTAGCCTCAAGGGCAACCGCCCGCTTCTCTTCAATCTTCTGCTCTCCCTTCGCCCCGACCAGTGGACGAAGAATCTTTTTGTATTCGGCGCTCTCGTCTTCGCGCACAAGCTGAACGATCCGGACTCTGTCCTCAGGGCGACGCTCGCGTTCGGGGTATTCTGCGTGTTGTCGGGCGCCGTCTATCTCGTCAACGACGTGCTCGATCGCGAACAGGACACGCGCCATCCGCTGAAAGCCAGCCGGCCCATCGCCTCCGGCGCGCTCGATCCAAAAACAGCGCTCGTCACGGCTCTCGCCCTCGCCGCGCTCGGTTTGTTCGTCGCGTACCGACTCGGGTTGCCGTTCTTCGCCACAGCCTGCGCCTATCTCGGGCTGTTGTGGGCCTACTCGGCGTACTTCAAACACATCGTCATTGTTGACGTGCTGACGATTGCCGCGGGCTTCGCGCTACGCGCCGTCGCAGGCGGCGCCGCGATTTCGGTGCCCGTCAGCCACTGGCTGCTCGTCTGCACCACCCTGCTGGCGCTGTTTTTGGCGCTCAGCAAACGGCGGCACGAGCTGGTGCTGCTCGCCGGCGAGGCGACCGATCACCGTCCCACGCTCGACGACTACACGCCGTATCTGCTCGATCAGATGATTTCGGTCGTCACCGCCTCCACGCTGATCGCCTATGCCTTTTACACAATCAGCCCCGAAACGACGGAGAAATTCGGGACGACGCTGCTGAGCCTGACGATTCCGTTCCCGCTTTACGGCATCTTTCGCTATCTCTACCTGGTCCATCGCCGCGATCTCGGGGGCAGCCCGGCCGAACTGCTGCTGAACGATCGCCCCCTGCTCGTTTGCGTGGCGATGTGGGCAGGCGCGGTGATTCTCGTGATTTACCGGTAAAATCGTGGGAATGCCCAACGCGCGTGTAGCCATCCTGCGGACACGGCCCGAAACCGTGCTTCGCGACTATCACGAGGTGATGAACCTCGCGGGCTACCAGGATGTCATCGCCAAGGACGCTGATACCGCGCTAAAGGTCAACATCTCATGGCACTTCTTTTTCCCTGCCGCCTCGACCACGCCGTGGCAGCTCGAAGGGGTGATTCGCGCGATGAAAAAGGACGGATATTCGCCGGACCTGATTCACGCGTGCCATAACCGAACGGTGGTGATCGACGCGCACCTCGGCGAGCGCGAGAACAAGCAGCTTCCTGTCATCGAAGCCCACGGACTGCGGAATATCCACATCTACGAAACTGAAGAGTGGATCAACATCAAGGACGCCGTTGGCGACTTGACGAAGAAATTTCTCTGCCTGAACGACGTGTACCCGAAAGGGTTCATGATTCCGCGCCGGTTCATCGGCGAGAACATCATTCATCTGCCGACCGTCAAGACCCATGTCTTTACCACCATGACGGGGGCGATGAAGAATGCGTTCGGCGGATTGCTGAACGAGCATCGGCACTGGACGCATCCCGTGATTCACGAAACGCTCGTCGATCTGCTGATGATTCAGCAGAAAATTCATCGCGGGGTGTTTGCGGTGATGGACGGCACGTTCGCCGGCGACGGCCCGGGGCCGCGGTGCATGATGCCGCGCGTTAAAAACGTGATCCTCGCCAGCAGCGATCAAGTCGCGATCGACGCGGTCTCGGCCAAGCTGATGGGCATGGACCCGATGTCGATCAAGTTCATCCGCCTGGCGCACGACCTCGGGTTGGGATGCGGCGATCCGCGCGACATCGAAATCGTCGGCGACGAGGAAGCCGGCGCGGAGAACTGGCACTTCGTCGGGCCGTACAACAAGATGACGTTCGCCGCGCGCATGCAGCACAAGATTTACTGGGGGCCATGGCGCAAACCCGTCGAGTGGTCGCTCAAGACCGTTCTGGCGCCCTGGGCGTACGCGGCGAGCGTGGTGTATCACGACAGCTTTTGGTATCCGCTGAAGGCGAAAGCGCTGATGCGGGAGGTGCTCGCGAGCCCATGGGGGCGGCTGTTCCGTGAATGGGAAACCGCGGTCGCCGATGCGGACGGCTATTCGAATGTGGGAGATAGCGGCGCCGAGATCCGGCGGACGGGCCTGCGGGCTCTCGTGCGATCGATCGGCATTTTAGGCACGTGTCTCAAGGAAGCGCCGGAGTTTACAGCGCGGCGCGCGCACACGGGTAAAACACGATAGGGGTAAGGGGAAAGGGACAAGGGGCAAACCACTTTTGCCCCTCACCCCTTGCCCCTCGCCCCTGACTTCAAATGAGTAAATATGGCAGAGTTCAACATTCGCACCGACTCGGTCGATGTCGAGCAGATCATGCGCCAGATTCGGGCGCGGATTAAAGAAAAGCGCGGCGTCGATTACACCGAACAACAGATTCAGGAGCTCGCGAACGTCAAGCTGGAGCGGTTTCTCGATCCGAAAGGCATTCGCTCCGATCTCGTCGAACAGTTCAAACGGAACCGCGGGACGAGCCCCGAGCCGCCGAACTACGGGTTCGAGGACACGACGCTGTACGAGACGCATCGAGGCATCGTCCGCTTCTTCCGGAAGCTGCTGAATCCGATCCTGAAGCTGTTCATCAACCCGAACCCCGTCGTGCATGTGCTGCACTTGCAGGGGCAGATCAACAACATCAACGCGCAGCAATTTCGGGTGCGCGAAGAGTTGGACGGGTTGTATTACGAAGTGATTCACAACCTGGTGCTCGAAGTCACGCGCCTCGGCATTGAAAACAAGAACTTGAAAATGCGCGTCGAGTCGGTGAACAGCCGCATGGATTTCGACGAGCGCCGGGCGCGCGCGCTCGAAGGGGTCGTTCAGTACAAGCCCGGCTCCGGGCCGAGCCGCGAGCCACGCCCAGTCCCTGCGAGAAATTTCAACGACCGGCAGCCGCAGTACTCAAGGCCGGAGCCCAGGCCTGAACAGAGGCCTGAGCCGAGGACGGAGCAAAGGCCTGAACAAAGAAATGACGCGCGACCTGAGCCGGTCCCCGACCAGCCGACTTCCGTCGCGCCTCAGACACAGCCGGCCCAAGGGGACCAGCCGCCGCCTGCCGACGGAAGCGGGACTGCGCGACGCCGACGCCGCCGGCGCCGGGGACGCCGCGGCGGGCGAGGGCGTAGCCTCACTGAGACAGCCAACGCCGCCACCGCCCCGGCGGGGAGCGAGGCGGTCGCGAGCACGCCTCCGCACGGCGATCCGACGGCCGAGGCAGCGCAGTCGAGTGATGACGAAGCCGATGCCTTCGACGATTCCGATTCGGGTTCCGATTCCGGCGGCGACGAAGGGCCGGACACCGGGCAGTGAAGCTCGCTATTGTCGTGCAGCGATACGGCGCCGATATCAACGGCGGCGCCGAGCTGCACGCGCGCTACGTGGCGGAGCATCTCGCCCGGCATGCGCAGGTCACGGTGCTGACGACCTGCGCGCGCGATTACGTGACCTGGCACGACGAGTACGCCGCCGGCATCGAGCAGATCAACGGCGTGGCGGTGCATCGCTTCTCCGTCGATCGCGATCGCGACATCAAGACGTTTGCGCGATGGTCCGATCGGGTGTTTGAGCACGAGCACTCGTATCTCGACGAGCTGAAATGGCTCGATGCCGAGGGCCCGACGAGCTCCGCGCTGCTGAATTACATTCGAGCGCATCACCGCAGCTACGACTACTTTCTGTTTTTCAGCTATCGCTACTACCACGCGTACCACGGCGCACGGGCCGTGGCCGACCGAGCGATTCTCGTGCCGACTGCCGAACGGGACGCAGCGATCGGGCTCGGCATGACACCACCGTTGTTCCGAGGCGTCCGCGCGATCATGTACAACAGCCCCGAGGAGCGCCGGCTGATTCAGGCCGCGGCCCACAACGAAACGGTGCCGGGTGTCGTGGTCGGTATCGGTTCGGAAATTCCGGCCGAAGCGCGTGCCGACCGTTTCCGGCAGAAGTACGGAATCACAGGGCGCTTCGCGCTGTATCTCGGCCGCATCGATCAAAATAAGGGCTGCAAAGAACTGTTCGCGTTCTTCCTGCAGGCGTTGCCCGCACTGCCGAAAGGCCTGGGGCTGGTGCTGGTCGGCAAAGAAATCCTGCCGATTCCGGATCATCCAAGAATTCGTCACCTCGGCTTCCTCTACGACCAGGATAAGTACGATGCGCTCGCGGCGGCCGACCTGCTGGTGATGCCGTCATACTATGAGAGCTTGTCGATGGTCGCGCTCGAAGCGTGGGCTCTCGGCAAGCCCGTGCTCGCCAACGGCAAGTGTGAGGTACTGCGCGGCCAGTGTATTCGCAGCAAGGCGGGTCTCTATTACGAGACCCAGGCCGAGTTTGTCGAAACACTTCGGGCAATTGCCGATGGACGCAGCCTGAACACCGCGCTGGGCGTGAATGGCCGGCAGTTTTTCCAGCAGCATTACGCGTGGCCGGTGATCGAGCAAAAATATCTCGATATGTTGAAGCGGCTCCAGGGCGACGACGAGGCGAAGCGGACGCCGCCGGGAATGGAACCCGAACCGGGATTTTTCGCCAAGCGGCGCAAGACACTCCGCCCCGCAGCCGAGGTTCTGGCGGAACTGCCATCAGGCCCGGTACTAAACTAGAAAATAATGAACAGACCCAAGGTCCATCAGGTGCTCGCGACGTTGGGCTACGGCGACGCCATCGGACACGAGGTGCTGGGCATTCAGCGCGCATTGAAACACGCCGGGTTCGAGTCAGACATCTTCGTGCAGACGGCTGACCATCGCCTCGAGCACCTAACCCGTGAGTACCCCGACCTCATCGAGGCCAGCGATCCATCGAATATCCTCATTCATCATTTTTCGCTCAGCTCGCGCGCCTCGCGCGTGGCCTACGCCGTGCCGGACCGCATGATTCTCGTGTACCACAACATTACTCCGCCGGAATTCTTCCTGGGCGTGCACGAACAGCTCGCTGCCGAGTGTTTTGCCGGACGTCGAGAGCTGGCCATTTATCGCAATCGGGTCGACCTGGCGCTAGGCGATTCCGAGTTCAATCGCCGGGAACTCGAGTCGCTCGGCTTCGCGCCGACCGCCGTGCTGCCGGTTGTCCCAGACTTTTCGCATCTCGATGTCGAACCGAACGACCTGATCGCGCGCGAGCTCGACGATGAGTGGACGAATATTCTGTTTGTTGGCCGCGTCATTCCGAACAAGCGTATTGAAGATGTCATCAGGTACTTCCACGCCTACCAGCGCACGTTCAACTCGCGCTCGCGACTGCTGCTCGTCGGGTCGTACCGCGGCTACGAGAAATATCTTGCGACACTGCAGCAGCTCGTCGCCTCGCTCGGCACGACCAACGTCGTCTTTACCGGCCATGTCACCGACGCGGAGTTGACGGCGTATTACGAAGTGGCCGATCTGTTTTTGTGCGCGAGCGCGCATGAGGGCTTCTGCGTGCCGATTGTCGAGGCGTTCTACAAGGAAATTCCGGTCGTCGCGTATGCCGCGAGCGCCGTGCCGGCGACGATGGATGGCGCAGGTGTGCTCTATGGCACGACCGAGCCGCTCGAAGTTGCGGCGCTCGTGGACGCCGTGCTGTCCGACGACACGCTCTACGACGCGATTGTCGGCAAGCAGGAAGACGCACTCGCACGCCTTCGCGCGAAAGACTTCGACAAGACGCTACTTGGGTTTGTCGATCAGGTGCTGAAGAGCCCGAGAACGCCTGCGCCGCCGGTCGCCTGGGACTTCTGGGATCAGCTCAGGCTCGGCGAAGAGCTGTACGAGCTTCAGCAGTACCGGCCGGCGATCTTTCAGGCGCTGCCGCCTGCACCAGGCCCGACAGCCGGGATCGTTCCCGAAAGAAAGGACTGATGAAAGTGAATCAGTGGGTGCCCGCCGCCCATAAAGGGGACGCCATCGGCGATAGTGCGCGGCGGGTCCGCGATTTCCTGCGCGCGATGGGGCACGAGTCCGACATCTTCGCGCTCACCATCGACGACGACCTGCGCCACGAGATTCGGCCGTTCTCGGATCCGACGGCAAAACAGGGCGACGTCACGATCTTTCATTTCGCGCTGCCCTCGCCAATGACCGCCGCCTTTGCGTCGTTGCCCAATGGTCGCGTGCTTCAGTATCACAACGTCACACCGGCGCGGTTTTTTGCCGCCTACGATCCGGGGCTGTTCCGTCTCGCGTCGGTTGCGCGCCAGGAGCTGGCGACGCTGGCCTCATCGACCGATCTGGCGCTCGGCGACTCTGAGTACAACCGCCACGAGCTGGATGAGTTGGGGTTCGGCAAGACCGGCGTCATGCCCATTGCCGTGGACATCGGCCGGCTGACGGACGCGCCGCCGCAACCCGCGCTGGACGAGCTGCTCGACGACGGGTTCGTGAACTTTCTGTTCGTGGGTCGTATTGCGCCGAACAAGAAAATTGAGGATCACATCAAACTGGCCGAGCAGTACAAACGGTACATCGACGCGCACTACCGTTTCATTTTTGTCGGCCGGTATGACGTCGTGCCGCGGTACTATGCCGCCATTCGTGCGCTGATGACGGAGTACAAGATGCTGCCGGAGCGGTTTCTCTTCACCGGGCCAGTGCCGGACGCCGAGCTCGCCGCGTATTACCGCGCCTCGAGCGTGTACATCTCACTCAGCGAGCACGAGGGATTCTGCGTGCCGCTGCTCGAGGCAATGGCGATGGACGTGCCGGTGCTCGCGTACGCCGCGGCCGCGGTTCCCGATACACTTGGAGGCGCGGGCGTGCAGTTTGCCCCCAAAGACCTCGAGTATGCCGCCGAGCTGCTGGGCATGCTCGCTTTCGAAGACCATCCGCGCGAGGAAATACTCGCCGGACAACGGCAGAGACTTCACGCGTTCGGCGATCCTGTCATTCAGCAGCGGCTCGCCTCGGTGATTTCGGCCTTCTAACAACCAGTGCGCATCGCGTTCATCGTCCAACGATACGGAACAGAAATCCTCGGCGGCGCCGAATACGCCTGCCGTCTCATGGCCGAGCGACTGGCCACCAAGCACGACGTCGACGTGCTGACGACGTGTGCGCGCGATTACGTGACGTGGAAGAACGAGTACCCCGAAGGGGTCGATCGCGTCCGGGGCGTTACCGTGAGGCGGTTTGCGAATTCGCAGACACGCGACATCGCCGAATTCAACCGCTATTCGGACTGGATCTTCCAGAACGCGCACGACACCGCCGATGAAATGGAATGGCTTAAGCGCCAGGGGCCGTGGTCGCCTGGCCTCATGGAGTATCTGAAGCGTCATCACAAGAACTACGAGACGCTGATTTTCTACACCTACCTATACGCGCCAACCGTGCTGGGACTTCAGATCGATCCAGGCAGAAGCATCCTCGTGCCCACGGCGCACGACGAGCCGCCGATCCGGCTCGGGATCTACCAGGATGTGTTCCGCCTGCCGAAAGGCATCGGCTATCTGACGGAAGTCGAGCGCAAGTTCGTCACCGACAACTTCGATCGGACCGCTGTGATTGAAGAAACCATTGGCTGCGGCGTCGATCTGCCTCCTCATCAGGCGTATCCGCGTCCCGCCGGACAGCCGGAGCCGGACGGCGACGAAGGCGTCCAAGGGGAAGGCGCGGCCGAGGGCGACGAGGGGCCGGCTGGCAGCGGCAATCGCTATCAGTCGCACGTGTCGGCGCGCGGTGCGAGCTTCAAGCGCCGCCATCGTATTCACGGACCGTTCGCGCTGTACGGCGGCCGCATCGATCCCGGCAAGGGATGCGAAGAGCTCATCGAATATTTCAGCAGTTACGTTGCCGACGGCGGTGACGCGTCGCTGGTCCTGATGGGCCACAAGCTGATGCCGCTGCCGGAAGAGCCGTACATCAACTTCGCCGGTCTGCTCTCCGAACAGGAGCGGCTGCAGGCGCTCGAAGCCGCCACGGTCGTTGTGTGCCCGTCTCCTTACGAGAGCCTGTCGCTGCTGGCGCTCGAAGCGCTCGCAGTCGGTACGCCGATTCTCTGCAATCAGCGCAGCGACGTGCTGGTCGATCACTGCCTGCGAAGCAACGGGGGGCTGTTCTACGGCGACCGCGATGAGTTCGTGGAGGCCATGAAGCTGCTGAGTGCGGACGAGCGCCTCCGCTCGCTGATGGGCCGCTCGGGGCGCGATTATGTACGACGGAATTACCGCTGGGACGTCGTGCTCGGAAAGCTGGATCGGATGATAGCGAGAGTGAGAAGCTGAAACGTAAAACTGGAAACTGAGAACTGGAAAGTAAGTTTTCAAGTTACTTTCGAGTTTCCAGTTTCCAGAGTTTCGAGTTATTCGTTAACCGCTACGGGTTCCGGCCGCGTGTCTTCGCTTTCCCTTGCGTCTGATCGTCCGTCGGTCACGCGCTTCCTTCGGGGACGAATGTCGTAGCGCTTGATCATCTCGTTCAGCGTCGTCGGCTTGATCCGCAACAGCTCGGCCGCGCGCTTCTGCACGCCACCCGCGGCTTCCAGCGTCGACTCGATGAGCCGCTTCTCGAAGTCCGTAATCACATCCTTGAACGAAATGCCTTCAGGCGGCACGATGAACCGCGGCATCTGGAACATCGTTGGGCGGCCGATATGCTCGGGGATGAGGTCGGGACCGATCCGGCGGCCGGTCGAGAGCACCACGGCGCGCTCGATCACATTCTCGAGCTCGCGCACGTTGCCCGGCCAGTCGTACGCCATCATCACGTCGAGCGACTCGGGTACGAGCTCGAGTCCGGGCTTGCGATTCTCCTCGCCGTACTTCTCGATGAAGTGCTGCACGAGCAGCGGGATGTCGTCCTTCCGGTCCCGCAGGGGCGGCAGCTGCACGTTGACGACGTTCAGCCGATAGAACAGATCTTCGCGGAAGCGCCCTTCGTCCATCAGCTTGCGTAGATCGCCGTTGGTCGCCGCGATGATGCGGACGTCGACCTTGATCACTTCCATGCCGCCCAGCCGCATGAACTCGCGTTCTTGCATCACGCGGAGCAGCTTGGCTTGCGTCTCGAGCGGAATGTTGCCGATCTCGTCGAGAAAGATGCTTCCCTTGTCGGCGAGATCGAACAGCCCTTTCTTCGGATACACAGCGCCGGTGAATGCGCCCTTGACGTGCCCGAAGAGCGTCGATTCGAGAAGGTCGTGTGGAAGATTTCCGGAGTTCACCGTCACGAACGCGCGATCCTTGCGCGTCGAGTGCGTGTGAATCGCGCGCGCGACCAGTTCCTTTCCGGTCCCGCTCTCGCCCTGAATGAGGATGGTCGACCGGCTCGGCGCGGCCTGAATAATCAGATCGAAGACCCGCCGCATGCCCGGCCCTCGGCCGACGATGTTGTCGAAGTGGCTGTACTGCTCCTGGATGTTCTGGCGCAGCGACGTGTTCTCGGCGACCAGCCGTCGGCGCTCGAGCGCGTTCTTGATGACGACCAGCACTTCATCGTTCTTGAACGGCTTGGTGATGTAGTCGAAGGCGCCTCGCTTCATCGCGGTGATGGCGTTCTCGACAGAGGCGTACGCCGTCACCATGATGACTGCCAGCTCGTCGTCGAGCTTCTTCAGCGCCTCGAGCGTCGCCATGCCGTCGATGCCCGGCATCATCACATCGACGATGGCCGCGTCGAACGGAATGTTCCGGGCGAGCTCGATGCCTTCCTCGCCGCTGGCCGCCAGCCGCACGGAATACCCCTCGCCCTTCAACAAGGTCTCGAGGATCTCCCGCATGATTTCTTCATCGTCGACGACGAGAATCGAGCCATTTGTCTTCATAACTTTGCCGTTCAATTCTTTGACGCGCCGGTCGAGCGCACAGTTGCCATCGACTTCGGCAGTGAAACGGTGAACTTCGTGCCCTGGCCAACAGAGCTCTGGCAGGTCAGGGTGCCGTCGTGCTCGCGGACGATTCCGTAAGTAATCGACAAGCCCAGCCCGGTGCCCTTCCCGATGTGCTTGGTGGTGAAGAACGGATCGTAAATGCGCGAGAGGTGTTCGCTGGGAATGCCGGAGCCGGTGTCGCCGACTTCGGCCAACACGTGGCCGTCGTCCAGTCGCGTCGACACAGAGAGCCAGCCGCCTTTCGGCATCGCATCGCGCGCATTCAGGAACAGGTTCAGGAAAACCTGCTGAAGCTTGTGCTCGATGCCGGTTACAAGCGCCGGCGACTGACAGAGCTCGCGGCGCACCTTCACTTTGCCTGCCACGAGCTGAGGCTCAAGCAGCGACAACACGTCGCCGACGACCGAATTCAAATCGACGGGCGCGGCCTCCTCGACGTTCGAGCCGGTCGAGCGCGACAGGTTCAACAGGCCGTTGACGATTTTCGCGGCGCGGAAGGTCTGCTGCTCGATCTTCTCGAGCATGCGCGTTCTCGGATCCTCCGGATCGGCGTTGCTCAACAACATTTGGGTGAAGCTCGAGATGCCGGTGAGCGGCGTGTTGACTTCGTGCGCCACACCGGCCGCGAGCAGGCCGACCGAGGCCATCTTGTCGGAAATCTGCAGTTGCTCTTCGAGATGCACGCGCTCGGTGACGTCTTCGATGATGATGATGTTGCCCACCGTCGAAATGCCGAACTGCCCGCTCGGCGCTCGCAGCGGCGCCGTGGCGATGTTCACGCGCAAGCGCTCGCTCGCCTCCGATCCCCGTCCCGCCAGCGGCACACGATACAGCGACGCGCCGGCCGGCGACTCGCGCTGCGCGGCGCGCAGCGCTTCCACGAACGGGCCGTCGAATACCTCTTCCAGCCGATGACCGATCGCTTCGGTCGCCGACATTCCGTAAATCTCCTCGAGCGCGCGATTCCAGCGCAGCACACGGCCGTCGAGATCTTCGACGACGAGCCCATCGTCGAGCGATTCGACGATGTTCTCGTTGAACTCCTGAAGACGCTGCAGCTCGCCGGCCTTCAGCTGCAGCTGGCGATACAGACGGCCGTTCTCGAGCGCGACGGCCACGTGGCTGCCGACGGCCGACAGCAGTCCCATGTCTTCGCTGCTGAGCGGCTCGCCCAAATTGCGCTGGCCGAGCGCGAGCACGGCAATCGTGCCGCCTTTGGCCACGCACGGCACGAAGTAGTGCACACCGCGCATGCGCCAGAATGCGAGCTCTTCGGGAGGCAGCGCGCCCTGCAGCCGTGGATCGTCGAGCGACAGCGCCACCCCGCCGGCCAGATTGGCTGCGACCTGAGACGCGCGACCGATGTTCGTGACGGCGATGTCGTTGAACCCTTCGGCGCGAATCACCTGGTAGTCGCCCGACGCTTCGTCGGCGAGCATCAGCGCCATGCGATCGACCGCGAACGTTTCCCGAATTCGGGAGACGAGGCGCTCGCCGAGGCGATCGATGTCGAGGTCGCTGTTCAGGTCGCGCGCGAAACCGACGATGGCGCGCCGGTAGTCGTACTTATCGCGATAGAACGCGCGATCGAGCGTGTTCTGAATGGCGCTCTTGACCGGACTGAACAGCAACACCACGACAATCGTCGCGAGCATCGCGATGATCATGTTGTGCTGATCGGCAGAATCGAACACCGTCCCCGCCATGCGAAGCAGCGTGGCGTAGATCGTAAAGACGGCGAGGACGACCGCTGTGTAGACGAGGCTGCGCTTCACGATCACCTCGACGTCCATCAGCCGATAGCGGATCAGCGCCGAGGCAAACGCGAGCGGTACCAGGCTTAACGGAATGACGGACAGCTCCATCGGCAGCGACGCCCGCAGCCCCAAGGCGTATGGCAGCGCGTAGCCCAGCGCAAACGGGCCGGCGCCAAATGCGGTGCCCCACACGATCCAACGGAGCTGCCGGCGCGCGGTTGCGGAGCGCACTCGCTCCATCGCGCGCGTGAGGACGACAAGCCCGGCAATCATGTAGACCGACAGGTACAACGGTTCCAGTTGATCGAGCGCAGTAAGCACACGCGAATAAAACGAGATGTTCAGCGACAGCCGGCCCACGGCGACAACATGCAGGATAAAGAGCACGAGCGAAGGCAGATAGAACAGCAGAACACCTTTGCGGCCTGAGCCCTTGATCCAGGAGCCGGGACGATCGGGAAACACGAGCGTGAAATGCAGGAACAGCGGCGCGAGCAACAGCGTCGCGACCGTGTCGGCCCAGTAGAAATACCAGTCGAGCCGATCGAGCCTGCTGAACGAGAACGTTAATGTGCCGAAGAACGCGAGACACAGCCAGAAGAAGTGGAGTGTCGCCGGATCGATCGGACGCCGGATCCGGACCGACGCGCCGACGAGCAGCGTGAAAATACCGACGCCTGCCAGGATGAAATACAGAGTCGGATTGCCGCCCGGCGCGGGCGCGAGTTGCACGGTCAGCATCTGATGCTGACCAAGCCTCAGCATCGTGTACGACAGGCGCTCGGTGCTCCCCGCCGCTTGCGTCAGCGCGCGCTGAACGTCTTCCGCCGTCTCAATCGGCGAGCCATTGATGGCAATCAGCAGGTCTCCACCGCGAATGCCAGACGCCATGGCGCTGCTATGAGGAGCCACGGCGGCGGCCATGACGCCTTCAGGGCGCGCCTCCCACAGCACACCGTCCTCCAGCTTGTGCCACGTGGCGCGCACGGCAATATTCAACGCGCCGAAGCACAGCAGGACCCCAACCAAGGCGAAAAGGCCCCAGCTGCCTAACGAGCGGCGCTGCGTACGCACGTCCACCATGGCTACTCGGGAGTTTCGGACATCATTGGAACGCTTGTGAGGTTGCAAACGCTATACCTCTACATGCCTCTCTTTTTCCAAGCCAATTCGTTTATTCACAGTACTTTATCGGATTTGACCGGCCAAAAATCCATTCACATGAATTCTTCATTCAATTTATTGAATTGTACGTTTATTAGTCATGCAACGAGGGAGATCGTTGCGTGCCGAGGTGAGGCTACTCGGCGCGGATGGCGGCCTGAGAGAGGACGCTAGAACTTGACCAGCAGCCCGCCCACAATCCGCTTCGGCGCGCGCAGGGCGAGCGCTTCGTCGTAGGCCGATGCTGCGGCTTCGGCCTCGCGGAACATGTTGCGGATGTCGACGAGCATTTCCCAATCGGCGTTCGAGAAGCGCAGGAACGGAAGCGATTGATTCACGCGGACGTTGAAGCGGCTGTTCGACGACGAGCGCCCGAGGGCGTCGGCGCTGGCATCCCAGAATGCCGTGTTCACGCGGTACTTGGCATAAATACGCGTCGAGGTTTGCGGAACGGTTGCTTCAATCGACGTCTGAAGATCGTAGACGTTCTCGCTGACGCCCATCGACGCAGGCCGCAGGCCGCGAGGAGCGCTCGCGTAGGCCACGTTCGACGCCGGCAGCCAGTACGCGGTCGTCACTGTGTACTCGAGCGTGCCACGCACGTATCCGGCGACTTCCTGAATCATGCTCACGCCCCAACCGCGTGCGCTGATATCGCCAGCGGTGCCGACGAAATAATGACCAAGCGGCGTTGCCGGCCGCCCAGGCATATCGACGCCGAACACTTCCACCAACTGATCGTTTACACGTTGAGTGAAGCCTCGCACGGCGACCGTGACGCCCGCATCGAGATCGCGCTCGAGCGACACCTGGAGGTGACGAGTCTGTTCCGGCCGGAACACGCCATCGGCCGCGAGCGACGAGAACGTGCGCTCGGGCGGCAGCCAGATTCCGGTGACCGACGGCGCGAATTCTTCGGCGCCTGGCACCACCGCGTGCTGCGACGCGAGGGCCTTGATGCGGACGCCGTTCATTGGCAGCGTGATGGTGAAGCGCGGGCTCCACAGTCCCGAGCCGTTGAGATAGTCGTAGCGCGCGTAACCCGTTCCGTATCCGACGACCAAGCGGGGCGACACGGTCCACTCATCGAAGCCGTAGACGGCGCCGGCGTTGCGCGCGTTGTCCCGGATGGCGGCCAGCGCCGCCGCGTTGCCGCCGTCGTACTGCTGGGTGCTGTACGACAAGCCCAGGTCGTAGGCATGCGTGTCCGAGCTGATTGACTTATACGAGCCGGCAACGATCCAGGACGACAAATCTCCCTGCGTCATCGCACCCTGCATCGCCCACGCACCGCCCGCTGCCTGCGCGTTGACCGACACAAACGCCACGTTCCGCGTCGAGTTGGTGCCGAACATCTGGCGGGGTCGATCGAACGACTCCGTCGTCATCAGATTGACCTGGCCCGACAGCGACAAATCACTGAAGAGCGCAATCGGCGTCGCGACGCCGACCATGCCCTCGCGCCCCAGCCAATGAACGGCCTCCGACTCGCGCCGAGCATCGGTCCAAACGGCGTTAGCCGCCGCATCCTTCAAAATACTGCGCGGCAGATGCCGCAAGCGCCATGCGGTTTCACCTTCGTCTTCAGGTTCGGGCGCAGCAGCGGCGGCCGTGTCCGGCACCGGCACGTCGATGCCGAAACCGGCGAGCTGGGCCGGCGCGACCGAAGCGGTCTGCGGCGCAGCGGCTGCGGTTACTGCCGGCGTGCCATCCGCCGTCACGCGCGCAAGTTGTATTTCTGGAACGGAAAGCTTTTTGTTGGTGAGCTGAATGGTGCGCCCGCGGGACTGCCAGTAGCCGCGCGAGTGCACGCTGAGCACGTAGGGTCCGAACGGCAGGTCTCGGAGCGCGAATCGACCCTCGCGATCGGTTGTGGCCACGGCCGTGGCCCTTCCCACTGCCGAGACCATCGCCCCGGCAACCGGCGCCTGCTTGTCGTCGAGCACCCGGCCTTCGATGCTGCCAGCGGGAAAGCTACTCCCCGCTGGACGGGCTGCAGACTGGGCGTACGCACCTGTAGCGCTAAGCAGGAGAACCGCGATTGCCGCCGGGATCAATCGGGTCATGAACCCACCGTTTCTGAACTACGGAGCGACCGTAAAGGGAACGCTGCGCGTGACCGTCGAACTATTCGTCTTGTCGTTGACCTTGATCTCGAGCTTGTAGTCGCCCGGGGCGAACGTCGTGAGCGGAATCCCCTGGCCGACGAATACCTGATGTCCCTTGCTGACGTCGAATTCACCCGGCAGCGTCGACGCGTTGAACGACGTCGTCGCGAGCTTGCTGAATGGCTTCTCTTCGGCGGCGCGGAAGAAGTTGTAGTCGACATCCAATTCCGGTTTCCCGCTGGCAGCGACCCCTTCATTGTAGATGAAAAACACAAAGACGAGCTCGTCGGTCTTCGGAATAGTGGGGGTGTAGCGCGGCGTGATTTTATAGCCGGAAATCGTGTACGGCTGCTCGAGCTGCTGCTGGCCGGTCAGCTGAGCGGTGGCCTGCTCGATGCTCTTGGCCAGGATCACGCTGCTGGTCGTCAGTGTCGTGCCGGTGGACGGGACTGAGAGCGGCTGGGTGAAGACAACCGTCTTGGCCGTAGCCTGGGCCTTCTTGTCTTTGGCGCGCTCGGCCATCGCAATGAAGACGTCGTAGTCGCCCGCCGGCAGCTCCATCGCGCGCTCGACCTGCGTCGGAACTTCGGGCAGGAAATACACATCCTCGAACGCGTACGTCGAGTCGCCTCCGCGCGCGTTCGCTTTGGCTTTGGCCGCTGCGGCAGCAATCGCGGCCGGGTCCTTGCTGACGACGCGGACGTACATCACCACTGGAGTCGCGGCCAACTTGCCTGGCTCGACGTCCACTGTGTAGGGAACGTAAATGTTGTTGTTGCTCTTCAGAAAATGATTGTGCCACGTCAGCTTCACGTCGGAGGGCGCCGGCTGCTTTCCTGCGACCACGTTGTTGACGAGAGCGTTCATGGCGTCGTAAGCCGCAAGCTCGTCCTTGCTCAGTTTCTTGCGGTCCTGATTCTGGCCCGGGCCCTGGTTGGCTGGGCGCTGCGTGGGGCGTTCCGTCGGGCGTTCCGTCGGGCGTTGCATATCATCGGGTCTCGACGGAGGCTGCGGGTAATCCTGGCCGAATGAGGGTGCCGACACCGCCGTCATCAGGGCGAAGGCACCGAGCACTGCGAAAGCGCGCCGAAAAGCCATCTCAGAATCTCCTCTAAATCTAACGAAACGATTAAAAGGTGTAATTCACGATGATAGGACGTAGATTGCGGGCAAGTCAAACCTGATATGATTCCGCCCTTTCGTGGTGTGCGCCCTTTCAGGTCAAGGGTTTAACAATGGTCGACGATGCGCTGGTCATACTGCTTGCGGGAGGTGCGGGCGAGCGCCTGTACCCCCTCACCAGAGACCGTGCGAAGCCCGCCGTGTTCTTCGGTGGCCCCTATCGCATCATTGATTTCACGCTCAGCAACTGCATCAATTCCGGCCTGCGCCGGATCTTCATCGCGACGCAGTACAAGTCGCTGTCGCTGAACCGCCACATCCGCATGGGGTGGAGCATCGTGTCGGAAGAGCTCGGCGAGTTCGTCGAAATTCTGCCGCCGCAGAAGCGCGTCAGCGAGCATTGGTATCAGGGCACCGCCGACGCGGTCTACCAGAACGTGTACTCGATCGTTCAGGAAAGCCCGCATCAAGTGATCGTGCTGTCGGGCGATCACGTCTACAAAATGGACTACGCGAAAATGCTGCGCGTCCACAAAGAGCGCGGCTCGTCGATGACGCTCGCGGCCATCGAAGTACCGAAGCAGGAGGCGACGCGTCTCGGCGTGCTGTCGGTCGACGAGCACGATCGCGTCACCGGGTTTGTCGAGAAGCCGAAAGATCCGCCGACGATTCCCGGCTCGTCGGAGTTTTCGCTGGCCTCGATGGGCATCTACATTTTCGACACCGACGTGCTGCTGAAGGCGCTTGAAGCCGACGCAGCGCGATCGACGGCGCACGATTTCGGGAAAGACATTATCCCGGCGCTCATCGCCGAGCTGCCCACGTTCGCGTACCGGTTTTACGACGAGAACAAAAAGGCGTCCAAGTATTGGCGCGACATCGGGACGCTCGACGCCTTCTACGACGCCAACATGGATCTGTGCGGCGTCGATCCGGAGTTCAATCTCTACGATCCGGAATGGCCGATGCGCACCTATCAACCGCAAGCGCCGCCGGCGAAGTTCGTGTTTGCGGAAAAAGGCCGCCGGTGCGGCGAGGCGCTCGATTCGGTCATTTCGCCCGGCTGCATCATTTCGGGGAGCCGTGTCAGCGGCAGCGTGCTCTGCCCCAACGTGCGGGTCCACAGCTACGGCACCATCGACGAGTGCATTCTGATGCCTGGCGTGCGTGTGGGACGCCACGCACGTATCCGCAAGGCCATCATCGATCGCGATGTGCTGATTCCGCGCGGCGCGGTCATAGGATTCAACCCTGAAGAAGATCGGAAACGCCATACTGTCACCGACCTTGGAGTTGTCGTCGTCACGGAAGACGACGACCCGCTTGTCGAGCCCATCAGCGAGGAAGCACTCCGCATCGAAGCCGAAGACGACGGGAGATAATTTTGAAAATTGCGCGCGTGCATGGAAGAGAGATCCTGGATTCTCGTGGGAACCCGACTGTCGAAGTGGAGATTGGCCTGCAGGGCGGCGCGTTCGGGCGCGCCGCTGTTCCATCCGGCGCGTCTACCGGCGTCCGCGAGGCGCTCGAGCTTCGCGACGGCGACAAGAAGCGCTATCTCGGCAAAGGCGTGCTGAAGGCCGTCGCGAATGTGAACGGCGAAATCGCCAAGGCGGTTGTCGGCAGCGAGCTCGACCAGCGGTCGCTCGACAAAAAAATGATCGAGCTTGACGGGACGCCGTCCAAGAGCCGCCTGGGTGCCAACGCCATCCTCGGAGTGTCGATGGCCGCAGCGCACGCATTTGCGGCGGCGGCCAGCAAGCCCCTCTACGTGAACATCGCCGAAGGATCTGGAGAACGATTGCTTCCCGTTCCCATGATGAACATTCTGAACGGCGGCGCGCACGCCGACTCGAACGTGGACGTGCAGGAATTCATGGTGATGCCGGTAGGCGCTTCCACGTTCGCCGAAGCGCTGCAGACGGGCGCCGAGATTTTTCATGCGCTGCGAGCGTCGCTGAAGAAGCGCGGCCTGTCCACTGGCGTCGGCGATGAAGGTGGCTTCGCGCCAAGCTTGAAGTCGAACCGCGAGGCGCTCGAGATCGTGTTGGAAGCGGTCGCCAGCGCCGGATACAAGGCCGGCAGCGACGTGTTTCTCGCGCTCGATGTGGCATCGAGCGAGCTGTGGGACAACGGCAAGTACGTGTTCAAGAAGTCCGGCGAAGGCAGCCGCACCATCGAGCAGATGGTCGGAATGCTCGCCGAATGGGTACGCGACTACCCCATCATTTCCATAGAGGATGGCGTGGCCGAGGAAGACTGGACCGGGTGGAAGCTGCTGACCAAAGAGCTGGGTCATAAAATCCAGCTGGTCGGCGACGACGTGTTCGTGACCAATCCGGAGATTCTGAAAAAAGGGATCGCCGACGGCGTCGGCAACGCGCTGCTGGTGAAGCTCAACCAGATCGGGACCGTATCGGAAACGCTCGACGCGATGGCGATGGCTCGCGACGCCAAGTACGCGCGCATCGTGTCGCATCGTTCCGGCGAAACCGAGGACGTGACGATTGCCGATCTCGCCGTGGCGACCAACGCCGGCCAGATTAAAACCGGCTCGGCCAGCCGGACCGATCGTGTCGCGAAATACAATCAGCTGCTGCGGATCGAAGAGGCGCTCGGAAGCCGCGGCAAGTACGCCGGCCGCAACGCCATCCCCCAGCTGGCAAGCCGTTCATGATCGTGCTGGTCGTGCTCGACGGCTGGGGGCTGCGCGAAGCGCGGGAATACAACGCCATCAAGCTGGCGCGAACGCCCAACTATCTCGAATTGCTCGATCGCTACCCACACACATCGCTCGTCACCTTTGGTGAATCGGTCGGGTTGCCGCCAGGACAGATGGGCAACTCCGAGGTGGGCCATATGACGATGGGGGCGGGGCGTGTGGTCTATCAGGATCTGACGCGCATCGACAGGAGCATCCGCGAGGGAGATTTTTTCGAGAAACGCGCGCTCGTCGAGGCGATGGATCGCTGCAAGGACGGCAAGCACGCGCTCCATTTCATCGGCCTCGTCTCCCCGAACGGGATTCACAGCCACGAGAAACATCTCTATGCGCTCATCGACATGGCTGCGCGCCATAAAGTCGAGCACGTGTTCGTTCAGGGATTCACCGACGGCCGCGATACGTCGCCAACGGGTGGCGCGCGGTTTGTCGGCGAGCTCGAGCGCGTGATGAAGGAAGTCGGCGTCGGCCGCGTGGCGTCGGTGGGCGGCCGCTACTACGGAATGGATCGCGACAGGCGGTGGGAGCGCACCAAGAAGGCGTACGACTCGATGGTCGGCGCGCCCTCGCCTCATACGCGATCGGCGGTGGAATTCATCCAGCGGTCCTATGAGGCGGGCGTCACCGATGAATTCGTCGTGCCTGGCACGATCGTCGACGCGAATCATGTTCCCGTCGGCCCGATTCGTGACGGCGACAGCTGCATCTTCTTCAACTTCCGCGCCGATCGTGCCCGCCAGATGACGCGTGCACTGGCATTCGACGACTTCGAGGGCTTGGAGCGCACGCCACCGGTGAAGATCGCGATGACGACGCTGACGATGTACGACCGAACGTTCAAGCTGCCCGTCGCCTTCGAGCCGCAGTCGCTCAGCGGGTCGTTCGCGGAAGTGATGCAGGCGCAGGGCATGACGAACCTTCGCGTGGCGGAGACAGAAAAATATCCGCACGTCAGTTACTTCTTCAACTGCGGCATCGAACCGCCATACAAAGGCGAGGACCGTATCCTTGTGCCGTCGCAGAAAGTTGCGACCTACGATCTCGCGCCGGAAATGAGCGCCAAGGGCATCACCGACAATCTTGTGAACGACATCGACGGGCGCAAGCACGACGTCATCATTTGTAATTTCGCCAACGCCGACATGGTGGGCCACACCGGCAAGCTCGACGCGGCCGTCGTCGCCGTCGAGACACTCGACCGTTGTCTCGGGCGCGTCGTCCGCGCGGTGAGAGACGCCGGCGCAACACTCATCCTCACGGCCGATCATGGGAATGCCGAACAGATGTGGGACACCGTGGCGAACGAGGCTCACACCTCGCACACGTGCAACCCGGTGCCGCTGATTCTCGTTGGCGACGAGTTTACAGGCGTGAAGCTGAAAGAAGGATGCTCGCTGCGAGACGTCGCGCCGACGATGATTGGGATTCTGGGAGTGGAGAAGCCGAAGGAAATGACAGGCGAGGATCTGAGGATCGGCGAGTGAGCGATTGGCGAGAGAGCGATAGGTTATGGGAAATTCCCCATCGCCCACTCACCTATCGCCCAATCACCAGATTATTCGACTTCTTCTTTCTTCGGCTCGTCCGCTGCAATCCTCAGGGAGCGCAGGAATCGCTTATCGTTGGCCGTCATGTCCTGGGTGCGGCGTGAGGCTACGACTTTGGCGGCCGGCACTTTCACAATGGCCCCGCCCTTGGTGTTCTGCTCGGTGCGGTTGACGAAACCGACAACCGCTTCGAGCGTCACCTTCATCTCGAAACCAGCGGTGCGCGCCTTTTCGCGGCACGCCTCCACTTGAGGATCATCTGCGACAGCTGCAGCAATGGCATCGGCGAGCTCTCGAGCAAGCCGGTTGACGACGTCGTCCATTGATTTGATCCTCCAAATCTGGGGATAGTCCCCAATACCTAGGGCTCTATGACAGATCAATCGCAATCGGATTCCTGTTTACACCACTGGCCCGACAGGAATCTGTCCACTGCGTTACGGTCATCTTTTCAGCAATTCGGTCGGAACGGGAGAGTGTCTAACGAGTTTCATTGTAGGCTCGTGATCACTCACTGTCAAGAACGATAGAATCACGTAAGACGCCATATATGGTTGATTCTTATCGCGTTCCGGCCGATCTCGAGGGCTGGGATCCCGCCCGTGACCTGGGTGAACCGGGCGAGTTCCCTTTTACCCGGGGCATCCAGCCCACAATGTACCGGGGCCGGCTCTGGACCATGCGCCAGTACGCAGGTTTCGGCACAGCCGCCGAGTCTAACCAACGTTATCGGCACCTGTTGGTTCAAGGCGTATCCGGCCTGAGTGTCGCCTTCGATCTGCCGACCCAGATAGGGTACGACTCCGATCATCCCTTAGCGGCCGGGGAAGTCGGGAGGGTGGGGGTCGCCATCGATACCCTCGACGACATGGCCGAGCTGTTCCAGGACATTCCGCTCGACCGGGTGACGACGTCGATGACGATCAACTCGACGGCCATCATTCTTTTGGGGATGTATGTCGCGCTGGCCCAGCGGCAAGGCGTGCCGCTGGCGGCGATTGGCGGTACGGTTCAAAACGATATTCTGAAAGAGTACGTGGCGCGCGGCACCTACATCTTTCCGCCGAAGTCGTCGTTGCGCCTGGTCACCGACATCTTCAAATACTGCGAGCGCGAGCTGCCGCAATGGAACGCGATTTCCGTGAGCGGATACCACATCCGCGAAGCGGGATCGACGGCGGTGCAGGAAGTCGCGTTCACGATTGCCAACGCCGTCGCCTATGTTGAAGCGGGCCGCGAACATGGTCTGTCTGCCGAATCGCTGGGCCAGCGGATGTCGTTCTTCTTTGCGGCGCACAATGATTTCCTCGAAGAGATCGCGAAGTTCCGCGCGGCCCGGCGGCTGTGGGCGCGCATCATGCTCGAACGCTTTGGCGTGGAGAGTCCTCGAGCGCAGCAACTGCGCTTTCACGCGCAGACCGCGGGCAGTACGCTGACCGCGCAACAGCCCGACAACAACCTGGTGCGCACCACCGTTCAAGCGCTGGCGGCCGTGCTGGGCGGCGCGCAATCGCTGCACTGCAACGGCCGCGACGAGGCGCTGGCGTTGCCGACAGAAGGATCGGCGACGATCGCGTTGCGCACGCAGCAGATTATCGCGTGGGAATCTGGTGTGGTGAACACGGTCGATCCCGTCGGCGGGTCCTATGAAATCGAATCGCGCACGAACGATATCGAGGAACAGGCGCGCGGCTTGTTGAAGCGGATTGACGCAGCCGGCGGCACGCTGAGGGCGATCGAGTCGGGCATGATTCAGCGCGAGATTCAGGAATCGGCGTTCCGCGCACAGCGCGCTATCGACGGCGGCGACGCGATTGTGGTCGGGGTGACGCGGTTTCAAGGCGGCGAAGGTCCGTCCATTCCGACGCTGCGCATCGACCCGGAGATCGAGCGCGTGCAGAAAGCGCGCGTGCAGGCGATTCGCGCCTCGCGCGACGGGTCGGCCTGGCGGGCATCGCTCGACGCCATCGCCCGGGCTGCGCGCGAGGGGTCGAACCTGGTGCCCCCAATCATCGCCGCCGTGACGGCGATGGCCACGGTCGGTGAAATCTCGGATACGCTACGTGGCGTGTTTGGCGAACATCGCGAAGCGTCGATTGTTTAGGATGACGCCACCCCTCCTCCGCGTCCAAGATCTGACGACGACCTTCAAGGTTCCTCACGGCAGCGTCAAGGCGGTCGATCACGTCAGTCTGGAGCTGCGCCGGGGCGAAACACTCGGCCGGGTCGGAGAATCCGGCAGCGGCAAGTCGATGACGGCGCTCTCGATTCTGCGGCTCGTGCAACCGCCTGGCGACACATACGGCGGCCCGATCGAATTCAACGGCCGCCAAGATCTCCTCGAGTTGCCCGAGCGAGAGATGCGCAAGATTCGCGGCGCCGAGATCGGCTTCATTTTTCAAGAGCCGATGACGGCGCTGAATCCCGTCTTTACCGTCGGCGATCAAATTGCGGAAGCGTTACTCGTTCATCACAAGGTGAGCCGATCGGCGGCGCGGACCAAAGCCATCGAGCTCCTGACAGCGGTACGTATTACCGATCCGGAGCGCCGGCTCCGCGACTATCCACATCAGCTTTCTGGCGGCATGCGGCAGCGCGTGCTGATTGCGATGGCGATTGCCTGTCAGCCGCTGCTGCTGATTGCGGACGAACCGACGACGGCACTCGACGTGACGATTCAGGCGGAAATTCTGGATCTGCTGGAGGAGATGAAGCAGAAGTTTCATCTTGCGCTGCTGCTCATCACACACGATCTCGGGGTTGTCGCCGGCCATGCCGACAGAGTCGCTGTCATGTACGCCGGCCGCATCGTGGAAGAAGGGCCGATGCGCGAGATGTTTCACGCACCGAAGCATCCCTACACGCAAGGATTGCTCGCCTCGATTCCCGGCGCCACGCCCGGCCAGCGGCTTCACGCCATCGAGGGCACGGTTCCGAATCTCGCAAAGCTGCCGCCGGGTTGCGCGTTCGAGCCCCGATGTCTGAAGCGCTTCGCGCTTTGTCCGACCGCTCCGCCGCCGGCCTACGTGGTCGGCGCGGGTCGCGCGGCGCGATGCTACCTGTACGATCCCAA
Source organism: Vicinamibacteria bacterium (assembly GCA_031371345.1). GTDB lineage: Bacteria > Acidobacteriota > Vicinamibacteria > Vicinamibacterales > JAMQPK01 > JAMQPK01. The sequence goes on along the minus strand of JANMJM010000219.1, from coordinate 946 downwards.
AGTGTAATGGCGCTCGTCGAAGTTCGTCATCTCGTCAAGCAGTTCACGCGCAGCGAAGGGTTTCTGAGCAAACCTACGATCGTGCGCGCAGTGAACGATGTGAGCTTCACGGTCGACGAGGCGGAAACCTTCGGCTTGGTCGGAGAATCGGGCAGCGGTAAGACGACGACCGGCCGGTGCATCCTTCGATTGATTGAGCCGACGTCTGGCGAAGTGGTGTTCCGTGGACAGAACGTGCTCGCTTTCTCCCGCGAAGAACTGCGCCGTGCGCGTCGCAACATGCAGATTGTGTTTCAGGACCCGTACTCGTCGCTGAATCCCCGCATGCGCGCGCGGCAGATTGTCGAAGAGCCGTTCATCATTCACAACATTGGCTCGCGGCAGGAGCGTCGCGATCGCGTCGTCGAGCTGTTTCGGCTGGTCGGTTTGGATCCAGCGACGCTCGAGCGGTATCCGCACGAGTTCAGCGGCGGCCAGCGCCAGCGTATCGGCGTCGCGCGTGCGATTGCGCTGAACCCGTCGTTCGTCATCGCCGACGAGCCTGTGTCGGCGCTCGATGTGTCGATTCAGGCGCAGGTTGTGAATCTGCTGATGGAGCTGCAGGAAAAGCTGAAGCTCGCATATCTGTTCATCGCGCACGACCTCCGGTTGGTCGAGCACATCTGCCGCCGCACTGCGGTCATGTATCTTGGTCGCATCGTGGAAATGGCGGACACGCCGCGGCTCTTCAGCAACCCGCAGCACGCGTATACGAAGGCGCTGTTATCGGCGATTCCGGTGCCGGATCCCGATCACAAGGCGGCGCGGATGACGCTCGATCCCCAGGCGATGGATCTCGATGCGCCGTTGCGAGAGGTTGAGCCCGGGCATTTCGCAGCGGTGTGACTGGGTCCCGATCAGCCGCAAGCATGTGCCCGAACTGAATAGGCAACTTCAGAGTTGCCCA
>JANMJM010000192.1:0-4710 GCA_031371345.1 Vicinamibacteria bacterium | reverse complement strand
ATGTTTGTAGATGAACGGCATCGACGCCGTGTTCTCGATCTGCTTCAGCGCCTCGGGCTCGATCGTCTGCGGCGGTGCGAAAAGGATCGCTTTTTCGTTCAGTCGGTACATCAAATCTCATGATAACGTCGAACGCGGGGGGAGAAACGGTGATGAGGTGTCGCAGGCTCGGAAAAGATGGCCCGGTGGTGTCGGCGCTTGGCCTCGGCTGCATGGGCATGTCGGATTTCTATGCGGGCCGCGACGACGAGGAATCGATCAAGACGATTCAGCGCGCCCTCGAGATCGGAATCAATTTTCTCGATACCGCCGACGTGTACGGCCCCGAGACCAATGAGGTGCTCGTGGGAAAGGCGATTCGCGATCGCCGGCACCTGGTCGTACTCGCGACGAAATTCGGCAACCTTCGCGGTCCGGGCGGCGCGTGGGCGGGCATCAACGGCCGTCCCGAGTACGTCCGCCAAGCCTGCGACGCGTCGCTCAAGCGGCTCGGGGTTGATGTGATCGATCTCTACTACCAGCATCGAGTCGACCTCACCGTGCCGATTGAGGAGACCGTCGGCGCTATGGCCGAGCTCGTGCGCGCGGGCAAGGTGAAGTGGCTCGGTCTGTCAGAAGCCGCCGCGGCGACGGTGCGGCGGGCGCACGCCATTCATCCGATTACGGCGTTGCAAAGCGAATATTCACTGTGGACGCGCGATGTCGAGGACAACGGCGTCTTACCCACATGCCGCGAGCTTGGCATTGGCTTCGTCCCCTTCAGCCCGCTCGGCCGGGGTTTTCTGGCGGGTCGCTTCAAGCACGCGAGCGAGCTGGCCGAGGACGATTCGCGCCGCACCTACCCGCGGTTTCAGCCCGAGAATTTCGACCGGAATCTCACGATCGTCCACGAGCTCGAGAAGGTGGCGAGCCGCCACCAATGCACGCCAGCGCAACTGGCCCTCGCATGGCTGCTTGCAAAAGGGGAGGAGATCGTCCCGATTCCCGGCTCCAAGAAGCGGTCTCGTGTGGAAGAAAACGCGGCGGCCGTCGAGGTTGAACTCGAGCCCGAGGAAATCACGCGTTTGGAAGAAGTCGTGCCGAAAGGGTCCGCGGCCGGGGATCGCTATCCCGAGCGCGGCATGCAGACGGTGCACCGCTAGCTATCGGAATTTCCACACGAGGCTGAACGTCGTCGCGTCTTTGCGGTCGCGGAGATTGTGATCGAAGAAGCCCGAGAATCTGCGCAGCATCACGCCGTTTCCTGGAGTGAAGAAAAAGACAGCGGATGCGTCCCAGTGCCCTGCCGCACCGATATCGGTGCTGAATGGGCGCATCCACGCGAGTTCGGCCCTCAACTGGATCCGTCGAAACAGGATCGGCGTCTGATCGGGCGCTGTGAGGTAACCCGGCAGAAACGAGAACCATCCGACAGAAACAGGATCGAAGAATGCGGTTCTCACCCCGCGCTCCAGCGTCAGTGCGTTGCTCGTGGCGAGGTTGGCCTGCAACATCCACGAACACTGCGGCTCGAGGTTCCCGCGCCACAACGTCTTTGCTCCGATTGTTCTCACGCTGGCGTTTACGAGCATGTTCATCCGATTGTCCGTCATGAGGGCGGACGTCTGGACTCGTTGGTGTTCGACGCCGGTGTCTGCCTTCACGCGCCAGCGCTCGCTGTAGTTCCTCACGTAGCTCACCGTATAGACGCCCGAGTTCTTGCTGATGTCGATTTCTCTGCCCGGGGTGACGCCGCTCGGCGTCGCACGTGCGCCGCCGAGCGATCCGTAATCGAGCTGCCAGTTGAATCTGACGGAATCGGATGTCAGATCCTGTTCGCCATGCGTGGCGATGCCGCCGCGCCACACATCTCCTGTCGCTTTCTGGAAAAACACCGAGATCGCCTCGTCGGCGGTACCGCCCGCGTCGGCGAGTTGGGCTTCGGCTGGTTGAGTGCCGATGACCATCGCGAGCAGGAGCAGGAGCGGCAGCTGCCTCAATAGCGCCGCACGCGGCTGCGACAGCAGGTGCCATTTCGCGGCACCGCGAACAAAGGCGTCTGTGTCTTTCAGTTCGATCCCGATATGCGCGCAGCGGGATGCAAGCGTTTCGGCGAGGCCGCGTTTCCCGTCGCCGTCATAGGATGGAGGAAACCCTTCATCATGGGCTGGCCTCGCGGTGATGTCTTCGCCCAGCACGCGACGGTAGACCCACCGTGTCGCCATGTAGTCGGCGAACGCAATGGCGGGCGCTTTAGGATCGGATTGAGTTGCGCCGATTTGCCGAGCGCACGCCCACAGCGAGTCGACGACATCGAACAGCGTCTGCCAGTCGTGTGACGCTGAAAGAAACGTTTCAGAATTCAGATCGACACGATGCGTACCTGTCGTGAGCGCGGCGGCATGCACAGCTCTGACGATCTGACGGGCCAGTTGCCGCTGATTGGCGACGGCGAGCGGGCCGTCTTCGGGCGGCTCAGTGTCGTTGGGGTTGCCAAGACGTTTCCTCACAAACCAGTACGCGCAGTATTTTCCGAGCGGGAACGGCATTGGCCGCATCATAGGCCTGCGCAATCAGCACCTTGGCACACTACGCCGCTATCCGGCAGAAACCGTGCAATGGGCTACACGCGAACGCCGATGTACATTGCCCCGTCGTAGCCGCCGCCCGATGGATTCAGCGGCAGCAAAAGCTGCGTGCCTCCGCCGCCGTAGATGCCGTCGCGCGAATTCAGCGTGTCGCGGCGCCCTTTGGACGCGTAGGGCTGTTGGGCGTGCACGATGTCGGTGAGCGATTCGTCGAAGAAGAGTTGTGAGTTGAACTCGAGGCCGCTGTTGCTGGTGGGATTCGTTCGGACTTTGAAATGGATGTGCACGGCGCGTCCCTGGTACCAGCCCGGATAGATCGTCGTGAATTGCACGTCGCCGTTCGCGTCGGTCGTCTGGTAGCCGCGCAGGAATCGCTGGCCGCGTGAATTCTGCGCGCTGATGTCGGAATACACACCAAGCGCGTCGCAGTGCCACATATCGACGAGCGCGCCCACGAGCGGCGTGCAGCCGACAAGCGTCGAAATCTGCGAGAGCTGCAGCCTCATCGTGAGCGGCGTCCCCGGCCGCACGATGCCGGTGCTCGGATCGGAACGAATGTCGGAGCGGTTCAGCCGTTCGTCCACGAAATACGGCCCTTCGGTGAGAGCCGGCGTGACAGTGCACAGCGCGTTGGTCGATCCGGTCGACACGCCTGTGGCCGTCGATGTGGAAGTGCCCGTGGAAGTGCCTGAAGTCGACGAAGATGAAGACGAGGGCGAGGTGGGACTTTGGCTGCTACCGCATCCGACAAAACCGACCGCTACGACGGATCCGATGAAGGAAAGCACGTCGCGGCGGCTGAAGGGCGATTGATTGTTGCTGTCGATCTTCTCCATGACGGCTGCGGAAGTGCAAAGGACAGGCCATCACATTTCTTCAAGAATCCGCCGAACGCGCCCTCAGTGTTGGACGCGGATCTCGCGACGGCTGTCCACAGCGCGAGATTCACGTCACAATTTTTTCGCAGCTACTTCACGGCTTGCGCGATGGCCGCCTCGGCGAGCGGGGCCATCGTGGCGTAGCCTTCCATGGTGGGATGAAGATCGTCCGCGCTGAATTCTGTCTTCAACATCCCGGTGCTATCGATCATCTTCGAGTAGTAATCGAGATACACGTGCTTGTGAGCCGCGGCGTACGATCGCATCCAGTTGTTGATGTTCTGGATGCGGGCGACCGGGCGCCGTGTGGTCTGCGAAGGCGTGCCGGGGGCGGCGTGGTAGGCGCTCACCGGTGTGATGCTCGAAAACACCACCTTGATGCCGTTGGCCGAGGCGAGCTCCGCCATCGACGCGAGGTTCCCCTCGATGTCTTCGTCGGACATCGGACCGGTGTTGGCGGCGATGTCGTTTGTGCCCGCCAGAATCACAACGGCTTTCGGCTTCAGCGCGATCACGTCTGGCCGCATCCGCAGCAGCATTTGCGACGTCGTCTGCGCGCTGATGCCGCGATCGACGTAATTCTTTCCCGGGAAGAAGCCGCCGAATCGCGGCTGCTGCCAGATATCGGTAATCGAGTCGCCCATGAAGACGACCTCGGCGCGCGCCACCGTTTTATTCGCGTCGCGATAACGCGCGAGATTGGCCCAGTCGCGCAGGCGCGTATCCTGATTGGCGACCGTCAGGAGTGCCGACGAGAGATCGGTGCACTGAAGCAGAGTTGGAGGCAACGGCGCGGCCGCGCCTCCAAGACCCTGTGCGAACCCCGTGTGAACGATGAGTGCGGCGTCAACGAGCGTGCAGGCACCGATGGTTGCTGTCCTCATGACTCCTCCGTAAATGTCTGAAACGAAGGAGGGAGGATAGCATCCCTAGAATCTCAGGCCTATTCCGAACGTCACATCCTGCGCCTTCACCGGCGTGTCGCCGCCGCCTGTGCGCAGCATCAGCCCGGTTGATTCCACCGGCTGCGTGAACCACCCATAGGAGATGACGTCCGACGTGACGTCAGCACCCGCCGTTGTGTCAGCGCCGCTGAGCGACGCGCCGCTCACGCAAAGAAACTTTGCCGACGGATTGACGCGCGGTAAGTTGTTGGAAAAAATTGCGAACGACCTCGCGCCGTGACACTGCAGTGGCCGCGATGTCCGTGGCGGAGGAATCCCCGTCACAGATATGCCACGAATTTAGTGAGCGCCCACCGCCGC
>JANMJM010000176.1:0-42385 GCA_031371345.1 Vicinamibacteria bacterium | reverse complement strand
GGTGGCTTCAACCACTACGAGCAGAGCTTGCGGATCGTTGACGTGCTGGAGAACGATCGCAGGGGGCTGAACCTTACCTGGGAAGTGCGCGACGGCATCGCACATCATTCCAAAGGCAAGGGCGGCTCTCCGGTCGGCATGCCGGTGTCGCAACGCGCGAAGACGCTCGAGGGGCAGATCGTGCGCGTGGCCGATCTCACGGCGTACGTGAATCACGATATCGACGACGCGCAGCGCGCGGGCATCCTGAAGGCGACCGACCTTCCGAAAAGGGCGATCGGCCTGCTGGGGCAGACCTCGTCGGAGCGAATCGGCCGCATGGTGCGCGATGTGGTGGAAGCCACGTTCTCTGGCAACCTCTCCGAGATACGTATGAGCGCGGATGTGCTCGAGGCCACACTCGAATTGAGGGCGTTTCTCTTCACCGCCGTCTACGAGAACGAGGCCGCGACGGCCGAATTCAAAAAAGCGACGGGGATCCTTGGCGGACTGTGGGAGAAAATTCGCGAGCGCCCGGAGGAGTTTCTGGATCTGCGGACGATCGCCGATGAGGGTCTCGACGCGGCCGCCCGCGATTTCCTCGCTGGCATGACCGATCGTTATGCGATCAACTTGTTCGAAACCCTGTTCATCCCAAAGCCCTGGGTCGGGCCGTACGACGAAATTTCCTAAGCTTTACCAGAGAATCGACTTTCGACTATAATTCTGTGTTCTGCCTCGGCTCAAACTGCTGGCAGAACAAGGGTTATGCACCTCAGTCTACGGTCGTTACAGGACGCCCACGAGCACATCGAGAAACGGTTCGAGCCGTCGCTCTTTCCGCCGTCCGAAGATGAGATTTTCCGGGTCGTGTCGCCGGTCATGTTGTCGTTCGACATCGATCGGCAGGAACCCGGCCGATTTCGGCTGGTGGGGCATGTCACAGGCGAGGTCGAGCTGGCATGCAGCCGTTGTCTCGAGCCGTTTACATTACCCCTGACGACCGATTTCGATCTGCGGTATGTGCCGCACACCGACAATTCCGGTGAGGGCGAGCGGGAAGTCGAAGAAGACGATTTGACCACGGCGTTTTATGCAGACGATCAAATCGATCTCGGACATCTGGTGATGGAACAGCTTCACCTTGCGCTTCCCATGAAGCCGCTATGTTCAGAGGCCTGCAAGGGGTTGTGTCCGCAGTGCGGAACCAATCTGAACACCGGATCGTGTGACTGCGACCCAAGATGGGAAGATCCGAGGTTGGCGGCGCTGAAGGCGCTCAAAGAAACTAGAAAGTAGAAAGTAAAAAAAGAAAGTAGAAAAAGGATAAACGATGCCTAATCCCAAACGGCGGCACTCTAAATCTCGGACGGCCAAGCGGCGCACGCACGATACGCTGATCGCCACGCAGTCGAGCGCGTGCCCACACTGTCACGAACCGAAACCACCACACCGCGTCTGCCCGCACTGCGGGTATTACCGCGGCCGGCAAGTGCGCGCGGTCGACGAAGCGTAATGTAGTTGTTAGTTGTTAGTTTCGGAATCGGACCACCAACTAATCAACCAACAACTAATCAACCATGATTCGTATCGCCGTAGACGCGATGGGGGGCGATCACGCTCCCAGCAGCATCATCGACGGCGCTCTGGCGGCGGCACGACATCTCGATCTGGGCCTGAATCTCGCGGGCCCGGCCGACGTGATCGGCGCCGAACTGGCGAGACATCCCGACGCCGAACAGCTGAGCATCCGTGTGCTGGACGCACGCGACGTGGTCGCGATGAATGAATCGCCCACCGCCGCGCTGCGGAGGAAGACGCGCGCCTCGATTCGCGTGGCCGCCGAGTCGGTCGCGGCCGGCGACGCCGCGGCGCTTGTCAGCGCGGGACACACCGGTGCAACAGTGATGGCCACGCACGCCGCGTTCGGCATGTTGCCGGGTGTCGATCGGCCAGCGCTCGCGGCGACGATCCCTTCGGGCGATCGGCTAGGCATTCTGCTGGACGTCGGTGCCAACGTCGAATGCCGTCCACAGCACCTGCTGCAGTTCGCCGCGATGGGCGCCGTGTATGCGAAGGTGTCGCTCGGGATCGCGCGTCCTCGCATCGGGCTGCTGTCGATCGGCGAAGAAGAAGGCAAGGGCAACGAGCTGATTCGCGACGCACATCGTCTGTTGAAAGCCTCAACGCTGAATTTCATCGGCAATGTCGAGGCGCGCGAAGTGTACAAGGGCAACGCGGACGTGATAGTCTGCGACGGCTTCACCGGCAACATCGTGCTGAAATCCAGCGAAGGCCTGGTTGACACCGTGGAGCAGCTCCTCGGAGAGGAATTGAATCGAACGTTTTCGGGAATGGTGGGGTCGCTGTTGTCACGGCGCGCGTATCGCAGATTCAGACGCCGCCTCGATTATTCGGAGTATGGCGGCGCCCCGCTGCTCGGCCTCGCAGGCGTCTGCTTGGTGTGCCACGGCCGGTCGTCCGCCAAAGCCATCCGCAATGCCGTCGCGATGGCTCATCGATTTGCTGCCGACGGATTCCTGCAGCGCGTCAAACACGAGATTGCCGCAGCGTGATCGCGCTCGTCTTCCCCGGACAAGGCTCGCAGAAGGTCGGAATGGGCCGCGCCCTCGCGGACGCGTTTCCTATCGTGCGGCAGACGTTCGCCGAAGCAGACGACGCGCTCGGTGAATCGCTCAGCCGGCTGATCTGGGACGGTCCTGAAGAGGCGTTGATGCTGACGGAGAATACGCAACCGGCGATTCTGACGACGAGCGTGGCCGCCTATCGCGCGCTCGAATCCGAAGGGTTGACCGCCGGCACGGCATTCGTGGCCGGCCACAGCCTGGGTGAATATTCCGCTCACGTCGCTGCGGGAACGTTTGGATTCGCCGACGCGGTCCGGACGGTTCGCCACCGCGGTCAATACATGCAGCAGGCCGTTCCGGTTGGCACCGGCGCCATGGCTGCGATTCTCGGTCTCGACGCCGACCGCGTCGCACAAGCGTGCGAGGAAGCATCGCAGGGCGAAGTGGTGTCGCCGGCGAATTTCAACGGTGGCGGGCAGGTGGTGATTGCCGGCGCTCGTGCCGCGGTTGAGCGCGCCGGCGCGCGCGCGAAAGCGCTCGGCGCCAAGCGCGTCGTGCCGCTTCCCGTCAGCGCACCTTTTCATTGCGCGCTGATGAAACCGGCGGAAGATCGACTTGCGCCAGACTTGAAGGCGCTGAAGGTGTCCGATCCGCGCGTGCCGGTGGTTGCGAATGTCGATGCGACACCGAAACGCGACGGCGCGTCGGCCATCGACGCGTTGATTCGGCAGGTATCGTCGGCCGTGCGTTGGGAAGAGAGCGTAAGGCGCCTTGCGTCTGAGGGCGTCACCGCGTATGTTGAGGTGGGTCCGGGCAGCGTGCTGAGCGGTCTGATTCGAAAGATTCACAAAGAGGCCAACGTCGCGGCCGTCGGGGCGCCCGACGATATTGCGGCAGCACGCGCATTACTGACGAGATGATTAACCTCTCCGGCAAGGTGGCGCTCGTAACCGGCGCGTCGCGCGGCATCGGGGCAGCCGTGGCCAAAACGCTCGCCGCGCAGGGCGCCACGGTTATCGCGGCCGCGCGCGGCTCGAATGCGGAGGACACGGCCAGTACGATCACGTTGTCGGGCGGCAAGGCAGATGCGGTGAGTCTCGATGTCACGGATCCAGCCAATGTCGAATTTGTCGTGTCGGCCGCGATGGCCAGGCATGGCCGCATCGACATCCTGGTCAACAACGCGGGCATTGCCAAAGATCAGCTGCTGGTGCGAATGAAGCGCGAAGATTGGGACGCGGTCATAGCGACCAATCTCACGGGGGCCTTCACCTGCTCGCAGGCGGTGCTGCGGCCGATGATGAAGCAGCGCGGCGGCCGCATCATCAACATCAGCTCGGTCGTGGGGCAGATGGGCAACGCGGGCCAGGTGAACTACGCCGCGTCGAAAGCCGGCTTGATCGGCATGGCTAAAGCGCTCGCGCGCGAAGTCGCCTCACGGGGCATCACCGTGAACGTCGTCGCGCCGGGCCTGATCGATACCGACATGACCAAAGCGTTGAGCGCGGGCTCGTCCGATACATGGACGTCGCAGATCCCGCTGGGACGGCTGGGCGCGCCGCAGGACGTGGCGTGGACGGTTTGCTTTCTTGCGTCGGACGAAGCGGCGTATATTACGGGACAGGTTGTGGCAGTGAACGGCGGAATGTACACGTAGGAGGAGCGAATGGCGGTTGCTGACAAGGTAAAGAGCATCATCGTAGAGCAGCTGGGAGTCGACGAAGAAGAAGTGACCCCGGATGCGTCGTTCGTCGACGACCTCGGCGCCGACTCGCTCGACACGGTCGAGCTGGTCATGGCGTTCGAAGAGGAATTCGGCATCGAGATCCCCGACGAGGACGCCGAGAAGATCACGCGCGTCAAGGAAGCGGTCGAGTACATCGACTCGCACGCCAAGGGCAAAAAGTAAACACCGTGTCGACCAGACGAGTTGTGCTCACCGGCATCGGGCTGGTGTCTCCACTGGGGATCGGGACCGACGACAACTGGCGCGCGCTCACAGCGGGCCAGAGCGGCGTCGGCCGCATCACGCACTTCGACCCCACTGAATATGCGTCGCGAATTGCAGGCGAAGTGAAAAACTTCGACCCGCTGCGGTTCGTCCCGAAAAAAGATGTCAAGAAGATGGACATCTTCATTCAGTACGCAATTGCCGCGTCGCAGTTCGCCATGGACGATGCAAAGCTGCCCATTACCGAGGAGAATGCGCCGCGCGTCGGCGTGTTTCTCGGATCGGGCATCGGCGGGTTCATGACGATCGAGAACGAGCACAAGGAGCTGCTCGCGGGCGGCCCCCGCCGCATCTCGCCGTTCTTCATTCCTTCGGCCATCATCAATCTTGCGGCCGGCCAGGTGTCGATTCGCTTCGGTGCCAAAGGGCCGAATCTGGCGACGTGCACGGCGTGCTCCGCTTCGGCGCACGCGATTGGCGACTCGTACGAGATCATCAAACGCGGCGATGCCGACGCGATGATCGCGGGCGGGTCGGAAGCGGCCATCACACCGATGAGCGTCGGCGGCTTCGCCGCCATGCGCGCGTTGTCGACGCGCAACGACGACCCGACGCGCGCGAGCCGTCCGTTCGACAAGGAGCGCGACGGCTTTATCATCGGCGAAGGCTCGGGGGTGGTCATTCTCGAAGAGCGCGAGTCGGCAATAGCGCGTGGGGCGAAGATTTACGCAGAAGTCGTCGGCTATGGCATGTCGGCCGATGCGTTTCACATTACGGCGCCGACCGAAGACGGCAGCGGCGCCGTACGCGTCATGGACATGGCGCTGCGCAAGGCTCATGTCTCGCCGTCGCAGGTGAGCTATATCAACGCGCACGGTACCTCGACGCCGCATAACGATCGCATCGAGACGCTCGCGATCAAGAAACTGTTCGGCGAGCATGCCCGTAAGCTCGCGATCTCATCGACCAAGTCGATGACGGGCCATCTGCTCGGCGCGGCCGGCGGTCTCGAGGCCGGCATCACGGCGCTCGCCATACATCATCAGACAGCCCCTCCCACGATCAACCTCGAGAATCCCGATCCCGACTGCGATCTCGACTACGTGCCCTGGAAATGCCGTCCCGTCAAGATGGAATACGCGCTGTCGAACTCGTTCGGGTTCGGCGGAACGAACGCGGCGCTGCTGTTCCGCCGGCACCAGGAATAGCCGACGCACTATGTGGTGAGTGGGGGATAGGTGATTGGGCGATTGGTTGGGAAGCCGATTGCGCGATTGATTGCCGATCGTCCTATGATTGCCAAATGACCCGGCTCACTCCCCCAATCACCAATCCCCCAATCACCAGATGAAGATCGCTGTTTGTATCAAGCAAGTCCCGACCCGAGAATGGCAGCCGCGCATCGACGACTCGCGGCGCGCCGTCCGCGAGCAGGATGCCAGCTACGAGATGAACGAGCCGGATGCGTACGCGCTCGAGGAGGCGCTTCACCTCCGCGAGAAGCATGGCGGCGAGGTCGTGGTCTGCACCGCGGGGCCTGCCCGCGCCTCACAGGTGCTGCGCGAAGCGCTCGCGCGTGGCGCCGATCGTGCTATCCATGTCGAAGACGATCGCCTCGGGTCCCTTGCCACCGATTCGTTTGTCGTCGCCGGCGCGCTGGCCGACGCCGTCCGGGACGAGCAATTCGATCTCCTTTTGACAGGTCTGCAGTCCGACGATCTCGGTGCGGCGCAGACGGGTGTCATTTTGGCGGAACGGCTTGGGCTGCCTCACGCAACAATCGTCATGGACGTGCAGGTTGCCGGTGCGTCACTTCGCGTGAAGCGCGAGCTCGAAGGCGGCTGGTTCCAATGGGTGGCGCTGCCGCTGCCGGCGCTCCTGACGATTCAGAGCGGCATCAATCAGCTTCGCTACGCCACGTTAAAGGGCATCATGGCGGCGAAGAAGAAAGAAATCCGCAGAGTCACGCCGGCATCACTGCCTTCGGCACGCGTGAGCATCGTCAGCCTCGATGTTCCCAGAAAAATCAAACAGACCCACATGATCACGGGATCGGCGGCCGACGCGGCTGCCGAGCTCGTGCGCACGCTGAGAGACGACGCGCGGGTGCTCGCGTGATTCTCGTGATTGCCGAGCAGCGGCAGGGAACGCTCCATCGCGCATCGTGGGAGGCGGTGGCCGCCGCGCAGGAACTCGCTGGGGAGGAGACGGTCGACGCGCTTGTTGTTGGAGCGAATGTGTCGGCGGCCGCATCCGAGCTGGCGCAGGCTGCCGTGGGCGCGGTGCATGTCGTGGAGGGCGCCTCGCTCGAATCTTACACGCCTGACGGGTATGTCGAAGTCTTGAAGCAGGCGATCGATCAACTGAAGCCGAGCCACGTCTTGCTGCCTCACACGTATCAAACCAGAGATTTTGCGCCGAAGCTCGCGGCTCGGCTCGATCGCGCGTTGATGACCGACTGCATCGGCGTCAAAAGGGGCGACAAGCCCACGTTCCTCCGGCCGATTTTTCAAGGCAAGCTCACGGCGGAGGTGGCGGCCGAAGGGGACTTCCCACATTTTGCGTCGATTCAAATCGGCGCCTTTCGCGGCGATAGCGCGAAGCGCGGCTCCGCGCCGGCGCCGGTGAAGATGTTGAATGTGGCGGTCGATGCGTCGGCCATCCGGGAGAAGCCCGAGCCGCCGTTCCAGGAAGCCAAGCAGGCGGTCGATCTGTCGCAGGCCGAGCGCATCGTGGCTGTCGGCCGGGGTATCAAGGCGCAGGAACATATCGCGTTAGCTGAAAAGCTGGCAATGGCGATCGGTGCGCAGATCGCCGCTTCGCGGCCCATCTGCGACAGCGGCTGGCTCCCGATGGAGCGGCAAGTCGGGAGCTCCGGACAGACCGTTGCGCCCAAGCTCTACGTCGCGCTTGGCATCTCCGGCGCCATCCAGCACGTGGTCGGCATGAAAGGCGCCCGTACGATCGTGGTGATCAACAAGGACGCCGACGCACCGATCTTCGAGATCGCCGACTACGGCATCGTCGGCGATCTTTTCGAGATCGTGCCGGCGATCATTGCCGAGTTGGAGAAGAAATGAGCGACGCGGAGACGATGAACGTTGACGTCCTGATCGTCGGCGGCGGGCCGGCAGGCCTGTCTGCGGCGATCAAACTCGCACAGCTTCAGAAATCCGCGGGCCAAAGTCTCAGCGTCGCCGTCCTCGAAAAAGCGCCAGAGCCTGGTGCGCACCTGCTGTCGGGGGCGGTACTCGACCCGCGAGCGCTCGCGGAGCTCGTTCCCGATTTCGAATCGAAAGGCGCACCGCTGGCTGCCAGGGTGTCGGACGATCACGTGTTCTTCCTGACGCGCACCGGCAAGATCAAGTTTCCTTTTACACCGCCACCGCTGAAGAATCACGGCCATTTCATCGTCTCGCTTCAACAGCTGGGGAAGTGGCTGTCCGGGCTGGCGGAGGCCGAAGGTGTCGACGTCTTCTCAGGATTTGCCGCGACCGAGCTTCTCATGGAAGGACACCAGGTCGTCGGCGTTCGTACCGGCGATCGGGGCATTGGCAAGCACGGCGACAAGAAATCGTCGTTCGAGCCGGGCGTCGATATTCGCGCGAAGGTGACGATTCTTGCCGACGGGGTACGAGGCAATCTGACCAAGCAGCTTATGCGGCGCACGCCGATCGCCGTCGGTCACCAACCACAGCTGTTTGCACTCGGTATCAAGGAGCTGTGGGACGTGCCCACGGGCCGGCTCGCCGCAGGCGTGGTGATGCACACCATGGGTTATCCGCTGGATCAGAAAGAATTCGGCGGCGGATTCATCTATGCGATGTCTGAGACGCGATTATCGGTCGGCTTTGTCGTCGGACTCGATTATGAAGATCCGCTCTTCGATCCGCACGTCGCGTTCCAACAGTTCAAGCAGCATCCGGCGATCAGCGCGCTGCTGGGCGGCGGACAGATGATCAGGTACGGCGCCAAGGCACTGCCTGAGGGCGGATGGTTCACATTGCCCGAATGTTCAGTGAATGGCGCGATGATCGTCGGCGATGCCGCTGGTTTTCTGAACTCTCTTCGCTTGAAGGGTATTCACCTGGCGATGAAGACCGGCATGCTCGCCGCCGAGACGGCGTTCGAAGCCATCCAGGCAGGCGACACATCCGTAAAGCAGTTGGCGAAGTTCGACGCACGCATTCGCGAGAGCTGGGTTGGCGATGAGATGCGTCCGGTTCGCAATGTGCACCAGAGTTTTCGGTTTGGCCTCTTCGGAGGGCTGGCGTTCTCTGCCCTGTCGTTGCTCACGCGTGGATGGTGGATTCGCGATCCGATGCCCAGCACCTCCGGCCATCTGCGAATGCATCGTCTTGGCGAGCCCGGCCATCGCCATCCCGATGACGACATCAAGCCTGACAGAGTGCTGACCTTCGACAAGCTCACCAACGTCCATTTTTCCGGAACGCGTCACGACGAAGATCAGCCATCCCATCTGCTCGTGCATACCGAGGTCTGCTCGAGCATCTGCGGTAAGGAGTACGGTTATCCATGTATTCGGTTTTGTCCCGCCAACGTGTATGAAATTGTGCCCGGCGACAATGGCGAGCCGCGGCTGCAGATCAACGCATCGAACTGCGTGCATTGCAAGACGTGCGACATCATGGATCCATACCAGGTGATCACGTGGGTCCCGCCGGAAGGCGGTGGAGGGCCGAGGTACGAAGGCATGTAGGGAAGAAGGAAGAGGAGAGGGAAGAGCGATTGTGAGTGCGGATTGGAAAGGCTCGGCGGTCAAGCGGGCGGAAATCGCGACGATTGCCGCCGTCGGCGTGCCGGTCATCGCGGCGCTCGGCGCGTCGTTGACCTGGCGCGTCGAAGGCCTCGATCACCTGCAGTTCGATGGCAATGGGCGGCGGCCCATTATGGCGTTCTGGCACGGCCGCGTGCTGACGGCCACCTACTTCTTCCGCAACCGCGGCATCGTCGTGATGATCAGCGAGAACTTCGACGGCGAATGGATCGCGCGCATCATCGAAAGTTTTGGATTCGGAACCTCGCGTGGATCAACGTCGAAGGGCGGACAGCGTGCGCTGCTTCAACTGAAGCGCGAGATGGAAGAAGGACGTCCTGCAGGATTCGCCGTGGACGGACCTCGTGGGCCGGCGCGTAAGGTGCAGCCTGGCGTCGTGTGGCTCGCGAAGCTTACGGGCAACCCGGTTGTGCCGTTCCATATGGAGGCGTCGAAATTCTGGAGTGTCGGGAGCTGGGACCGCACGCAGGTTCCACGGCCGTTCAGCACTGTAGCGCTCGTGGTTGGCACGCCTATCACCGTGTCGGCCGACGCCGACGAGTCGCACATTGAAACAAAGAGAGCCGAGGTCGAACGTGCGCTGCTGACCCTTGAAGGGCGAGCGCGCGAGCTTCTTCTCAAGTGATGGCAGTCACACTGATCTTTAGCCCCAAGTTCCTCGATCACCGCACCCCTCCTGGCCATCCGGAGCGAGTGGAGCGTGGCGAAGTGATGCAGCGCGTGGTCGAGTCATGGAAACATCGTGGTGGTGTGGCGCAGGAGCCGCGAGCGGCAACACGAGCCGAACTGCTGCGCGTCCACAGTGAGAAGCACCTCGCGACGATTGATCAAGCGGCCGGTCGCGCTGTTTCGCTCGATCCCGATACGGCCACGTCGCCCGAGTCGCGCGATGTCGCCTTGCTTGCGGCAGGCGCCGCGATCGGCTGTGTCGATACGATCGTGCAATCGCGTGCGACCCGGGTGATGGCGCTGGTGCGGCCGCCCGGCCATCATGCCGAGCGCGACCGTGCCATGGGATTCTGTCTTTACAACAACGTGGCCGCGGCTGCTGCGCATGCGCTCAGCCTCGGGATGGAGCGGGTCGCCGTCGTGGACTACGACGTGCACCATGGCAACGGCACGCAGTGGATTTTCTACGACGATCCGCGCGTGCTGTACGTCTCAACACATCAATATCCGTTTTATCCGGGCACCGGTGCCGCAGAGGACGTCGGCCGCGGCAAGGGCGCCGGATTTACCGTGAATGTCCCGCTCGAAGCCGGCGCAACTGACGGCGATTATCAGGATGTCTTCGGCGCGCTGGTTATTCCGGTGATCGATCAGTTCAAGCCCGACCTCATACTGCTGTCTGCCGGGTTTGACGCGCACGAGCGCGATCCGCTGGCACGGATGCGGCTATCGACGCCGGGTTATGCGATGTTGTCGAAGTCGCTCTGTGAGGCCGCCGACCGGCACTGTCACGGACGATTGGTGGCGGTCACCGAGGGCGGCTATGATCTGACAGCGCTGAAGGCCTGCCTCGAGTCAACCATTTCCATTCTTGATGGCGCCGCCGTGCCTTCATCCCCAGAGGGATGGCTCGGCCCAACCACCCGCTCACGCGCGGCGATCGCGGCCGTGCGCACCGCGCAGGGTAAGTACTGGAAGATATAATAGCGGCCAGCAATCAGCTGCCGGAAGCTCGTAGCTGGTGGCTGGTAGCTGGTAGCTCTTATGGCCGATTACAGACCCCAAGCGTTAGACAAAAAGTGGCAGGAACGATGGACGAGCGCACGGGCGTTCGAGGTGACTGAAGATCCCTCTCGTCCGAAGTTCTATTGCCTCGAAATGTTCGCGTACCCGTCAGGTCACGCGCATGTGGGGCACGTCCGCAATTACATCATCGGCGACGTCATGGCGCGCACCAAGCGCATGCGCGGCTTCAACGTGCTGCACCCGTTTGGCTGGGACGCCTTCGGGTTGCCTGCCGAGAACGCCGCGATCAAGAGCGGCATTCATCCCGAGACATCGACCCTCGCCAATATCGCGCACATGAAGGGACAGCTTCAGCGCCTGGGCATCAGCTATACCTGGGAGCGCGAGTTTGCGACGTGCGAACCGACGTACTACAAGTGGAACCAGTGGCTGTTCATCAAGATGTTCGAGCGCGGTTTGGCGTATCGCCGCCGCTCGTCGGTCAACTGGTGTGAGAAAGATCAGACCGTGCTCGCCAATGAGCAGGTGGTCGACGGCGGCTGCTGGCGATGCGGCACGCCGGTGACGACCAGAGATTTAGAACAGTGGTTCTTCAAGATCACCGAATACGCCGACGATCTTCTCGAGAGTATCGAGCAGCTGGGCCAGTGGCCCGACAAAGTGCTGACGATGCAGAAGAACTGGATCGGACGGTCTGAAGGCACACGCGTCCAGTTCGGCGAGATCGAAGTATTTACGACGAGAATCGACACGATCTTCGGCGCGACGTGCGTCTTCCTGGCGCCCGAGCATCCGCTGGTCGAGAAGTATGCAGCCGAGTCTGATGACCCGGCCGCGTTTCGTAAGCGTGCCATCGCCTTTCGCACCCAGGACCGTACAGCAAGGCTCACGGGCGAGATCGAGAAGGAAGGATTTTTCACGGGTCATAACGTGGTGAATCCGTTCACGAACGAGGCTGTGCCGGTGTGGATCGCCAACTTCGTGCTGGGCGAATATGGTACGGGCGCCGTGATGGCCGTGCCGGCTCACGATCAGCGCGACTTTGAGTTCGCCACGAAATATGGGTTGCCGATCAGAGTCGTCGTCCAGCCCAATCCGGCGGTCGGCGGCACGCCAAAAAAGCTCGACGAAGCCTACGTGGACTACGGACGTCTGGTGAGCTCGGGTGAATTCACGGGTCTCACGTCTGAAGCGGCGCTCGCGCGCATGGGCGAGTGGGTGGAGCAGAAGAAGATAGGCAAACGGACCGTGCAGTTCCGCTTGAAGGATTGGGGCATCTCGCGCCAGCGCTATTGGGGCACGCCGATACCGATGATCTATTGCGACACGTGCGGCATTGTCGCGGTGCCCTACGACCAGCTGCCGGTCGAGTTGCCGAAGGTGACGAACTTTACCGGCCGAGGCGACTCGCCGCTCGCGCAGGTGCCGGAGTTCGTGAACGTCCCCTGCCCAACATGCGGCGGCAAGGCACGGCGCGAAACCGACACGATGGACACGTTCGTCGATTCGTCCTGGTACTTTTATCGCTTCTGCGACCCGAGGAACGACACGCTGCCGTTCGAGCCGGCGAGGGCGAAATACTGGATGCCCGTCGACTTTTACAGCGGCGGCGTCGAGCACGCGATTCTGCATTTGATCTACTCGCGCTTTTTTACGCGCGTGTTCAGGGATTTAGGAATGGTCGATCACGACGAGCCCTTCAAGCATCTGCTGACGCAGGGCATGGTGCTGAAGGACGGCGCGGTCATGTCGAAATCCAAAGGCAATGTTGTCGATCCAGACGACATGCTCCAGAAGTACGGCGCCGACGCGCTTCGGCTGTACGTGATGTTTGTCGCTCCGCCGGAGAAGGAAGTGGAGTGGTCGGACGCCGGGCTGGAGGGGAGCTGGCGCTTTCTCGCGAGAATCTGGCGCTTCGTCGATCAATGGTGTGACGCCGCCAGGGGCGCGCCCTCGACAGCGACGTTCGGCGCCGAAGGTCTGAACCAAGCGGAACGGCAGCTCAGGCGCAGGACGCACGAGACGATCCGGCGCGTGACGGTGGATGTCGAACAGCGCATCCACCTGAACACGGCCGTATCGGCCTTAATGGAGCTCGTCAACGATCTCTACGCCTACGGCGAGACGCTGACCATCGGCCCCCCGCGTCCTCAGGCGCGCGCCGTGCTGCGCGAAGCGATCGATGCGCTCGTCATTATGGTGTCCCCGTTTGCGCCTCACACGGCCGAAGAGCTGTGGGAGAGGCTGGGGCACGTCGACGGGCTCACCAAAACGCCCTGGCCCTCGTTCGATGACCAAGCCGCGAAGCCCGAAGAGATCGTCATCCCGGTCCAGGTGAACGGTAAATTGCGCAGCCGCCTCACGGTGCCTGCCGAGACGCCGGAAAGCGAGCTGCGCGCGCTTGCGCTCGCCGATTCGGCGGTGCGTGCGCATACCGATGGGAAAACCGTCAAGAGTGTCATTGTCGCGAAGGGAAAACTCATCAATGTCGTGGTGGCCTAGACTTTTTCGCGCCGCGGCAATCATCCTGGTCTTGGCGTGCTCGATGGTATCTGCGTCGTGCGGGTACGCGTTGGCTGGACAGGGAAACTTCCTGCCTGCGTCGATCCGAACCATCGGCATCCCCACTTTTACCAATTTGACGGCCTATTTCGACATTGCGCAGATCGCCACCGATAAAGTACGGACCGAGTTCATTGGCCGCGGACGATATAAGGTTGTCCCTGAGGCCACCGGCGCGGATGCGGTGTTGACGGGCACGGTTACTGGCATCACGATTACGCCGACGGCGTTCGGCGCAGGGCAGCAGGCGTCGCGGTACGTCATCACGGTGACGGCTAACATCGAGCTGCGCGAGGCGCTGAAAAACACCGTGTTGTGGTCCAACCCTTACGTGACCGTTCGTGAGGAGTACGACGCCGGCATCTCGAGCGCGTCCGACGCGGTCATCGACCCATCAGCCTTCTTCAACCAGGAAACCAACGCCGTGACGCGCATCACCGACGAGTTTGCGCGCACGGTCGTCAGCTCGATTCTGGAAGCCTTCTAATTGGCGGCCGTCTCTCAAGCCGACGTTCGGAAGCACATCGCCGCGGGCCGCGTGGCGCCGGTCTATTTAATTCTCGGGCAGGATGAGGCGGGCAAGATTGCGCTCACCGGCGAGTTCCTCGAGCTCGTCGAGGCCGAGCTTCGGGCATTCAACGTCGATCGCCTGTACGGCGGCGAGGCAACGGCGATGGCCGTTGTGGACGCGGCACGCACGCTGCCGATGATGGTGCCGCGACGCGTCGTGCTGGTGCTGCACGCCGATCGCCTGCTGAATCCCAAGAAGGAGAGCGAGGCGTCTTCGAAAGATCTCGAGTCTCTGGAGCGCTACGTGAAGGCGCCGGTCGACACCGCGTGCCTCGTGCTGGTCGCCGACAGCCTCGACAAACGACGGTCGCTCACCAAGCAATTGCTCTCGCACGCGTCAGTCGTCGAGTGTGCCGGTCCTGCCGACGTCAACGAAGCGGCGCGCTGGGTGCGCGATCGTGCGGTGCAGGAAGGCAAGACCATCGACGCGCGCGCGGCGCGTTTGGTTGCCGAGCGGACGGGGCCGGACATCGGCCGCCTGCGGTCGGACGTCGAGCGCCTGGTGCTTTACGCGGGCGAGAACAAAGCCATCACCGAAGCGGATGTCCGAGAGGTGGTGGGTGCCGCGACGTCGCAAGACGATTGGGGTGTGACACGCGCGATTGAGCGAGGCGCGGCGGGCGACGCATTGCGCGAGCTCGCGATGTTGATGGATGGCGGCGCCGTGCCGTACATGATTCTCGGACAGCTGGCATGGTTCGTCAGAACGAAGGTCCCCACGCCGCGCGTCTCGTCGGCGGTGGAAGCGGTGTTCCGCACCGATCTCGCCATCAAGACGTCGGCGGGCGATCCGCGGGCGTTGCTCGAACGGCTCGTCATCGAACTGTGCGGACGGTAGTGCTTGGTTGATTAGTTGTTAGTTGATTAGTTGTGAACGCGTGATCCTAACCAACAACTAACCAACCAACCAACCAACTAAGCTGTTTTTGAGACGCGCGTGGTCAGCCGCGACTTGTAGCGGCTCGCGGTGTTGCGGTGGATGACGCCTTTGGCGGCCATCTTGTCGATCACCGAAATCGCCTGCCCCAACTGTTTCTTCACCGCAGTCTTGTCCTTCGCATCGATGACGGCGCGGACCTGCTTCAGGGTCGTGCGGAGCTGCGAACGGAACTTGCGGTTGCGCTCGCGGTGCACCAGGCTCTGCCGGTGCGCCTTCAGCGCGGATTGGTGAGTAGCCAAATCAACTCGTCCTTTCGAAAACGCTTATTTTAGCACAGGGAATTGCAGGAAGGCCTTTGCGCCCCGAAGGTGCTAGCGGCCGACTTCTTCGTAGGTGCCGCTAACCGGCTTGGTATTGGTGTATTTCACGATGGGGCGGCCGTCGACGATTTCGGTGGTTTTATACATCCTCCGCCCCGCGGACCCCTGACGAGCGCTGTTGAGGTTGGTGATTCGCTGCACGTACCTCTGGGTCTCTCTATAGGGCGGAATCTTGCTGCCGTATTTGTCGACGGCGCGAGGACCGGCGTTGTAAGCGGCGAGCGCCAACTGCTCGTTGTCGTTGTATTTGTCGAGGAGCGTCCGGAGGTAATGGACGCCCGCCCGGATGTTTTCTCCCGGGTTGAAGGGATCGATCACCCCGAACCTGGCCGCGGTCGCGGGCATCAACTGCATGAGGCCCATCGCGCCCTTGGGGGAGACCGCCCGCGGATTGAACGCCGATTCCACCTGGATGACCGCCCGCACCAGATCGGCCCGAATGTTCTGCCAATTGGCGTGCTGCCGAATCAACGGGTCGTAGTTGCTGCCGCTGCTCACGAGGACGGGCATCCCGACCCGGGCCGTAATGGCCGGGCTGACCCGGGCCCCTCCGGCCTGTGGCTTGTCGGAGACCGTCAGGACGCCATTGGCGTCCTTCCAGGAATAGATCTGGGCCTGGGCAGGCCTCGGAAGGCCCGTAAGGCACAGCGCCGCGACGGCCGCGATGACAAATATGTTTTTCAAAATCAACAACTTACAGGGGGTGAGTAAATGTTGCTATCCACTGGGGACAGGCAACTCGCCCTGTTCAGGAGATATCGGGATGAAACGATGGCGACTTTAGGGGGTGGCGTGGGAGTAGTAACGTGTTGAGGGGTAAGGGGTAAGGGCGAGGGGGTAAGGTCTTACGACCTAACCCAGGAGCCCTTCAACCAGCTTTTTAGCCTCGACCAAGGCTTCTGACACCTTACCGACCTCGGTGCCGCCGGCTTCCGCGAAGTCGGGGCGCCCGCCCCCTCGCCCACCGACGATAGGCGCAAGCTCCTTCACGATGTTCCCCGCGTGGACCTTTCCGAGCAGGTCTTTGGTGACCGCCACGACGAGCGATACGCGTCCGTCGGTCACCGACCCGATGACGACCACTCCGCTTTTAATGCGGCCGCGCTGGGCGTCGGCAAGCTGGCGCAGTTCGTCCTTACCCAGATCGGACGCACGCTGCGACACGAACGTCCCAGCAGGAAATTTTGTTTCGTCGCCCCCACCGGACTGCGCGTTTTGGCCGCGCGCCCCCTCGACCTTCAGCTTGCTGATTTCGCGAGCCAGCCGTTTGGTCTCGCTCTGGAGCAGCTCGATGCTGGCTCGAGCGTGGTCTGCGGTCGTCCCAAGCGCGCCCAAAACTTCGTCCAGCGCCGTTCGCAGCGACTGATGATGCGCAACAGCGGCCGCGCCAGTCACCGCCTCAATTCGACGCACGCCGGCCGCCACGCCGCCTTCCGACGTGATGGTGAAAAACCCGATGTCGCCCGTGGCGCGGCAATGCGTGCCGCCGCAGAGTTCCATGCTGAAACCCGGAATCGACACGACACGAACTTTGTCGCCATATTTTTCGCCGAACAACGCCATCGCACCGGCCGCCATCGCTTCCTGCGTCGATCGCTCATCGGTGACGACAGGCGCATTGCGGGAAATCTGATCGTTCACGATCCGTTCGATATCGCGAAGCTGATTGCGCGTCACTGGTGACGCATGGACGAAGTCGAAACGCAGGCGATCGGGCGCCACGAGAGACCCTGCCTGCTTGACGTGCGTGCCCAGCACTTTCCTGAGCGCTGCATGAAGCAGGTGAGTCGCGGTGTGATTGCGGCGCGTGGCATCGCGGGTGGTCACGTCCACCTCGGCCGTGAGCAAGTCGCGCTCGTGCAGGCTGCCCTGCGTGAGATGCACGCGATGGAGCCGCGGGGAGCCCGCAGCCAGCCGCGTGAGGCCGTCAACCGCAGCCGACGCGCCGGAGGCTTCGGACCGCAGTTCGCCAACGTCCGACACTTGGCCGCCCGATTCCAGATAGAACGGCGTGCTGCCGAGCGCCGCGTACCCATCCGATCCTTCTTTCAGCTCGGCGACTTGATGCCGATCGCGATCGAAGAGCGCCAGCACGGGCGTCCCCTTCACCGTTGTCGTGGTGTAGCCCTCAAACCGATCGCCGGCGGTGCTCAGCGCGCTCTGTGAGTCGTTGGACGCGAACGAAAAGTCCTGTGCCTTCTTGCCGCCAAAGGCGCTCTTCGCCCGCGCCTTTTCGCGCTGGCCTTCCATGGCGCGATCGAACGCGTGGCGATCGACACCCACGCGGCGTTCGCCCGCGAGGTCCTCGATGAAGTCGAGCGGCAGGCCGAACGTGTCGTACAGCTTGAACGCGTCCTCACCCGAGAGGATCCCCGTGGAGGACGCAGCGTGCTCAATGGCCTCCTCGAGTCTTGGTAAGCCATCGCTCAGCACAGCACTAAACCGTTCTTCTTCGTTGCGGACCACGCCAACGACCGCATCACGATTCGATTTCAACTCGGGATATGCGTTGCCCATCCCGGCAACGACGACGTCCACCAGCGTGTCGAGGAACGGCTCGGCGATGCCGAGTTTCATGCCATGACGCATGGCGCGCCGCATAATCTTGCGCAGCACGTAGCCGCGATGCTCGTTCGACGGCATGACGCCGTCGGCAATCAGAAACGTCATCGCACGCGAGTGATCGGCGACGACCCGCATCGAGACGTCCCGCGATTCCATCGTTCCGCCGTATCGCGTACCGGCGCGCTGTCCGATCGCGTCGAGAATCGGTGTGAACAAGTCGGTGTCGTAGTTCGACACCACACCCTGCAGCGCGGCGGTGACGCGCTCGAGGCCCATGCCGGTGTCGATCGACGGGGCCGGCAGCGGTTTCAGGACGCCGCCAGGCTGCCGATCGAACTCCATGAACACGTTGTTCCAGATTTCCACGTAACGATCGCAACTGCACTCGACGCCGCGGCACACCGGCTCGGGGCAGGGAAGGTGGTTGCCGCGAAAGTAGTAAATTTCAGAGCAACGCCCGCACGGACCGGTCTCGCCCATCGACCAGAAATTGTCGGCGGCGCCCAACTCGGACAGCCGCGACTCCGGCACGAACGTCAGCCAGTGCGCGCGCGCATCCTCGTCGCGGGGAATGCCGTCTTCACCCTTGAAGACCGTGACGTGCAGCTTGTCGACCGGAATCTTCCACACCTCGGTGAGCAGCTCCCAGGCGAAGCCAATCGCTTCCTTTTTGAAGTAATCGCCAAACGAAAAATTGCCGAGCATCTGGAAGAACGTGTGATGGCTGAGCGACGGTCCCACATTTTCGAGATCGTTGTGCTTGCCGCTGACGCGCATGCATTTCTGGCAGGTCGCCGCGCGCGTGTAGTCGCGCTTCTCTTTGCCGAGGAACACGTCCTTGAACTGGTTCATCCCGGCGTTGGTGAACAGCAGCGTCGGGTCGTCCTCCGGCACCAGCGATGAACTGGCGACGATGCGATGGCCTTGTTGCTCGAAGAACTTCAGGAAAGAAGCGCGAATCTCGTTCGACGTCATGGATGAGGACTATTTTACTTTGAGTCTTGCCGCGACCTCTTCCGCAGGGCGGCGGACGCGTCCGACGCCGAGAAGCCTTGGCGGACGAGGTAGCCCAGAATTTTCCGATGTTCGTTCCTGTCTTTCAAGCGTTCGGGTTTGCCCCGAAGCCTCCGCTCGAGCGTGGCCTCGAGTAATTCCTGCTCGTCGTGCTCACCGAACAGGTCGCGGACGACCTCCTTTGCCATGTCTCGATCGATGCCCATGGCGACGAGCTTGCCCATCACACGTCGGGGGCCATGCCGCCGAACCTTCGCTTCGGTGCGGGCGACGGCGGTCGCCGCGCGCAGGTCGTCGAGCGTGCGCTCATCCTTCAGACGCGTGACGGCGGCAGAAACGGCCGCTGGTGTGTAGCCTCGCTGCTCCAGCCGATCGCGCACCTGGTGTTCGGACAACTCGCGGGCGGTAAGCCATCGGAGCGCGCGGAAATATGCGGCTTTCGGAGAATCGGGCTCGGCGGGCGGGCGTGGTCTGTTCAAGATCCGAAGCGAGTTAACCCCGGGATGACGTTGTCGCCGCCGGTCACCTTCTTGGCCATCTCGTCGCGCGCGGTGTCGGATGTCGTCGAGATGCCCTGGACCTTCAGCTTGAACTCGTCCACGTTCGACGCCCAGCGCAACGCCTCCTCGTAGGAGACGAGTCCCTGCTGGAACAATCCGAAGATCGACTGATCGAAGGTCTGCATGCCGTACTGCGAGGTGCCTTGGGCAATCGCGAGTTGGATGTTATGCGTTTTCTCTTTGTCGACAATACAATCACGTACGTAGGCCGTATTAACAAGCACTTCCACGGCCGGCACTCGGCCGCCCCGGTCGGCGCGCGGGATGAGGCGCTGCGAGATGACCGCCTTCAACACCGCCGCCAGCTGAAGCCGGACCTGTTTCTGCTGGTGCGGCGGATACACGGCGATGATGCGGTTGATGGTTTCGGTGGCATCCAGCGTGTGCAGCGTCGAGAACACGAGGTGGCCTGTTTCGGCCGCGAGCAGCGCGGTTTCAATCGTTTCGAAGTCGCGCATTTCACCAACGAGGATCACGTCTGGGTCCTGGCGCAGCGCGCTTCGCAGCGCGTGCGCGAACGAGCGCGTGTCCACCGAGACCTCGCGCTGGTTCACGATCGATCGACTGTCGCGATGCAGGAATTCGATGGGGTCCTCGACCGTCATCACGTGAGACGTGCGCGACGCGTTAATGTGATCGATCATCGCCGCCAGCGTCGTGCTCTTGCCGCTGCCGGTTGTTCCCGTCACCAGCACCAGCCCGCGTTCTTCGTCGGCGATCTGTTTCAGGACGGGCGGCAGCATCAGGTCGTCGACCGTCAGAATTTTCGTCGGGATGACGCGCAGCACGATGCCGATCGTGCCGCGCTGCTGAAACACGTTACAGCGAAAGCGGCCGAGTCCGGAGACGCTGTACGCCAGGTCGACTTCCTGCGCCTCTTCGTATTTCTTGCTCTGGGCGGGGGACATAATCGCTTCGCCCATGGCGCGGGGTGTCGTCGTTGTCGAGCCGCTTCTCCTCGTTCACAGGCACGAGCGAGCCGGAGACGCGCATCATGGGATAGGCGCCCACCTTCAAGTGAAGGTCCGAGGCGCCTCGGCTGACGGCCGCGCGAAGCAAATCGTCGATGTTCATGCAAAAAGGGGTCTGGCCCCATGTCAACAATCGGCATAGGACTAGACCCCGGTCTTATCGGCCCGAACGGGTGCTGGTATTAGCGCGCTTTGGCGCCGGCGCCGACCGGCTCCGGCGTTTTTGACGCGAGATCTACGTAGGTAAGCCAGTTGTGCGTGTCGGGGCTATCGCCGGAAATGACGCCAAGAAAACGCCGCTGAATGGCTTCAGTGATCGGACCGCGGCGTCCGGTTCCCACCGTAATCCTGTCAACCGAGCGCACGGGCGTGATTTCCACAGCCGTGCCGACGAAGAACACCTCGTCGGCGATGTACAGCATCTCGCGCGGGATGTTTTCCTGGCTCAAACGATAGCCAAGGTCCTGCGCAATCTGCACGATCATGTCGCGTGTGATGCCGGGCAGAATCGACGCGCTCAACGGCGGCGTGTAGATCGTGCCGTCTTTCACGATGAAGATATTCTCGCCGCTGCCTTCACTGACGTAGCCAAAAGTGTCGAGCGCGATGCCTTCGCTGTAGCCGTTGGTCTCGGCTTCCATGCGGATCAGTGCAGCGTTGGCGTAGTTCCCGCTCGTTTTCGAGAGCGAGGGAAACGTGTTCGGCGCCATGCGATTCCACGAGCTCACGCACACGTCGACGCCCTTCTCGAGCGCGTCGGCGCCCAGATACGTGCCCCATTCCCACACCATCATGGCGACTTCGACCGGATTCGGAAGCGGATTCACGCCGAGCGCGTTGTAGCCGCGATACATCAACGGACGAATGTAGCAGGCCTTGAATCCGTTGGCCCGCACGGTGTCGAGCACCGCGGCCTCGAGCTGCTGCTGCGTGAACGGCGACTCCATGCGGTAGATCTTGGCCGAGGCGAGAAGACGCTTGATGTGGGCATCAAGCCGGAGCACGGCCGAACCCTTCTTGGTGTCGTAGCACCGGGCGCCTTCGAACACGCCGCTGCCGTAGTGAATGACATGGGAGGCGATGTGAATGGTGGCGTCCTTCCATTCCACCAATTTCCCGTTCATCCAGATCTTACCGGTGCCCGCAAAAGCCATTTGGTGCTCCTTCGAAAAAGCTTAACACCTACTGCGCTTCGCCACAAAACGGGCAGCGCGCAGAACGTGCGTGGAGCGGCTTGCGGCAGTGCCAGCAGAAGCTCGGCTTCGGTGTTTCGCGGGCACGAAGGCGGGAGTGCATATCCTGCACATCTTCCGGAGATGACGCCGCAACCGCCGGCGCCGGGACGGGTTGTCGCTGCACCGAACGCGTCGTCTCGCGCCGTGAGCCTGTCGAAGGGACACGGGCCGACAGCAGATCGTTCAGCAAATCACTTGCACGCTGGTATCGCGCACCGACATCTGGCGCAACCGCCTTCATCACGATGTCGTTAATCTGCGATGGAATTTTTGGATTGCGCGATCGGGGCGGCGCCACCAAATCGCCCTTCATCAGCCGCTCCAAATCGGCCGGCGTCGGCGTGTTGTACGGCAGCACGCCCGTCAACATCTGGTACATCGTCACGCCGAGCGAATAGATGTCCGAGGCTAATACCGCCTTGCCGTGAAACTGCTCTGGCGCCATGTAAGGCGGACTGCCGATGATGGTTGTGCCGTGCGCCGCGAGCTCGATGAAGCGTGACGTGCCGAAATCGGCGACTTTCAAGACGCCGCCTTCCGTCACGAGCACGTTCCCGGGCCGCAGGTCGCGGTGCATGACGCCTTGCTGATGCGCGTGATCCAGCGCGTTGCAGATCTGGCACGTGTAGTCGAGCGCGCGCGCGAGATCGATCATGCCGTCGCGCGCGATGACCGTCTCGAGCGTATCGCCAGGGACGAACTCCATGACGATGAAAAAGATGTTGTCCTGTTTTTCCGCCGTGAGAATCGAGACGATATTGGGATGGCTCAGCGTGGCGAGCAGACGCGGCTCGTGCAGCAGTTCGCCGAAGTTGACATTCTGGCGGTGCGGAACTTTGATGGCGACTTTCTTGTCGATCCAGGTGTCTTCAGCAAGGTACACCGTGCCGAATCCGCCGCTCCCGAGTGGCGACAGAATCTTGTACTTGCCGACCGTTTGTCCTCGGAAGAACACGAGGCGAAGTATACAGGCTTCAGGCTTTAGGCTCTTGGCTTTAGGCCTGGCCCAAAGTCAAAAGCCCCAAGCCTAAAGCCGGTAGAATCCTTCACGTGCATCGCTTCTTCGCGCCAGGATTTACCATCAACCAGGACGTACAGCTTCCGGACGCCGAGGCCGAGCATCTTGCCCGTGTGCTGAGGTTGAAGCAGGGGGACACCGTCACGATTTTCGATGGCAAGGGGCGCGAAGCCGTTGCGCGCGTCGCAACGGTGGCCGCTCGCAAGGTGGTGGTGCGGCCGACCGAGCCACGCCAGCCGGCGGCCGAGCCGGCGACGGCGCTCACGCTGGCGCAAGCGTTATTGAAGAGCGACAAGATGGATCGCGTCATTCGCGATGCCGTCATGCTGGGCGTTGCAGCGGTGCAGCCATTGGTGAGCAGGCGGACGGAAGTCCCGCGTGCGGCGCTGCGGACCGGCGTGCGCCAAGAGCGCTGGGACCGAACGGTGATCTCGTCGGTGAAGCAATGCGGACGAGCAGTCGTGCCGCCCGTTCTGGATCCGATCGAATTTGACGAACTGCTGAAAACGACGACGGGTCGAACGCTCCTGATGTTCGTCGAACCCTCAGCCGCCGCGCCCGGCAGCGTGAAACCGATTCGGAGCATCGAAACGACTGCGCCCATCGACCCAATGATCGTGATCGGTCCCGAAGGCGGATGGGATGGCGGGGAAGTGGAGGCTGCCGTGAAGGCAGGCGTCACGCTGGTCACCTTCGGCAGCCGGACGCTACGTGCCGACGCAGCCGGCGCGGCGGCTATCGCGATTCTTCAGTACGCGTGGCGCCTGTGACAGTCGGTCTCGCAAACACCGCACATTTCCATTCGTCCTCTTGCTCCACGTGGTGCAGCGTGAGAAACCGCGCGAGCACCGGCACGACGTCGACTTCGCTCGCCATGAAACCGCTGACGATCAGATAGCCACCGGGCGCGACGAGCTCCGCCAATTGTTCGGCAGACTTTTCGAGCAACGCGCCCGTCAGATTCGCAAGTACGATGTCGGCGGGGGTTGAGAGATCGCGGAAGTCCCGCTCATCGAACTGCGCGGTGTCGGCCACCGAGTTCAACCCGGCGTTCTCGCGGGCGTTCGCGAGCGCGTCGGGATCGATGTCGACGCCGAGCGCCGAGCGCGCCCCAAGCGATACGGCGGCAATGGCGAGCACGCCCGATCCGCAGCCGATATCGAGGACGCTGCGACCATGAAGCTCGATCGATTGAAGGGCCTGTAGCGTCAGCCGTGTCGTTGCGTGATGACCTGTTCCGAAGCCCATCGACGGTTGAATGACCACCACCTGGAAACGGCAGCCCTTGCCAGGAATGTCCCATGGAGGTGCGACGATGACCCGCCCGATGGTGACGGCGCGAAGCAGTGCTTGCGACCGCGCGGCCCAGTCTTCATCACCGACGTCAATCGATTCGACGAACAGGTGCGTGCCGAACTCGGCCCCAAGCCGCGCGGCGGCGCCGTCCCGCGCCGACGCGTTCGCAAAGAACGCTCGAAGTGTCGAGGCTTCTTCGGGTTCCTGAATGGCCGATGGCTGGAAGTCGTCGAGCTCGGCGAGCACGAGCTCCTGCAGTTGAGGATCGCAGCCCGGCACATGAATGTCGAGTGCGGGCCAGGTCTTACCCAAAAATATCTTTGACCTTGTCGAAGATGTTTTTCTCTTCGGCGTCGGTATCGCTCGACGGGCGCGGTTCGAATTTGTCCTTCGGCAGCACGCTGCCCAGCTGCTCGAGCGCCGCGCGCTGTTCCTTCGTCAGCTTCTTCGGCGTGACGGCCTGCACCGTGAAGAACAAGTCGCCGCGGCCGCGGCCCGACACGTCGGCGATTCCCTTACCGCGCAGCCGGAACGTCGTCCCCGACTGCGTGCCTTCCGGCACTTTGAACGATTCCTTGCCGTCGAGCGTGGGCACATCGACGGCTCCGCCGAGGGCGAGCGTCGTGAAGTTCATCGGAATTTCGACGGCGAGATGGTTGCCGTCGCGGCGGAAGAATGCATGCTCGGCTACTTCAACGAACACATAAAGATCGCCGGCCGGCCCGCCCGCGGCGCCGCCTTCGCCCTCACCGTGCAAACGGAGCCGCTGCCCATGCGCGATGCCGGCAGGAATCTTCACCGTGAGCGTGCGCTCGTGTTGCGTTCGTCCTTCGCCTTTGCACGTCGGACAGGGCTTGGTGATGATGCGGCCGGTGCCATGACAGCGTCCGCATGTTCTCGATACGGTGAAGAACCCCTGCTGAAAACGTTGTTGCCCGCGTCCCTGGCATTGCGGACAGGTCGTCGGCGCGCTGCCCGGCGCCGAGCCGGCACCCTGACAGCTCTCACAGGTCTCGAGGCGAGGCACTTTGATGCTCGTCTCGACGCCCTTCGCCGATTCTTCGAAGCTGATCTCGAGGTCGTAGCGAAGGTCGCTTCCGCGTTCCGGTCCGCCGCGCCGCCCGCCGCCGAAGAAGTCGCCGAAGATGCCACCGAAGATATCCTCGAAACCGGCGAACGTCGACGGATCAAAGCCAGCCCCGGCCTGCGACGAGACGCCCGCGTGCCCGAACCGATCGTAGCGGGTCCGTTTTTCGGAGTCCGACAGAATCGCGTACGCCTCGGCCGCTTCCTTGAATTTCTCTTCCGCGGCGTGGTCGTCCGGATTGCGATCCGGATGATGTTGAAGCGCCAGCTTGCGATAGGCGCTCTTGATGTGCTGGTCGCTCGCGGTTTTGTCGACGCCGAGGACCTCGTAGTAATCCCGTTTGCTCACGCTTTGGCTACCTTCACCATCGCGGGACGCAGTAGGCGATCGCCCAGCCTGTACCCGCGAGCAAATTCCTCGATCACTTCACCGTCGCGCCGATCCGGCGCGTCGTCGTAGGCGACGGCCTGATGGATGTGCGGATCGAAATCCGTGCCGACCGAGTCGATGCGCGTCACGCCTCGTTTGCGCAGCATGTCCATCAATCCGCGATGAATAATTTCGAGTCCCTGCCTATACGATTCGGTCCCCGGCGCGTCGATCTGTAGGGCACGTTCGAAATCGTCGATCACCGGCAGGATGTCTTTCACGAACTCGACTGCGGCGTACTCGGACGTGTCTTTCCGCTCGCGATCGATTCGCTTCCTGAAATTGTCGAATTCGGCCGCCTGACGAAGCAGACGATCCTGGAGGTGGTCGCGTTCCTTGCGCAGCTCGACGATCTCGTCGGCAAGCGCCGGTGACGCGTCGACGGCTGTTGCGGCTGCGCCTTCGGCGTTCATCCGCTCGACGTCTACGCGATCCATCTCGTCTGACGCGGTCGGATTGTTCTGTCGGTGTCGTGATTGGTCGGCCATGGGTCAGTCCCCGAATTACATGCTGTCGCGGAGGACGCGCGAGACGGCTTGCGCGACGCCGTCCACGACGGCAATGGTTCTGGAGTAGTGCATCCGCATCGGACCAATCACACCGATGGTGCCGCGGCGCGATCCATCGGCATAGGTCGACGCGACCAGACTGAAGGGATGAAGATCGGGCGTGCGATGCTCCTGGCCGATGACAATCGTCAAGCCAGGGCCGTCGATATATTCGTTCAGCAAGCGGACGAGCCGCTCTTTTTCTTCCACCATGCGAAGCAACGCCCGCACCGTCTTCACCGAGACGCCGTTGTCATCGGACGTATTGTCGAGCAACGCCGAGGCACCGTCGATGAAGAGCGAAGACTTTCGCGGCAGCTCTTCCAAGCCCGACTGCGCGAGCTTGAGCGCGCGCGAAAGCAGCGCGTCGGCGAGCGTGCGTTCATGGCGCAGCCGCTCCATGACGGCCATGCGGATTTGTTCGAGCGGCATGCCCGAGAATTCAGTGTTCAGATAATTAGACGCCTGCCGTAAATCGCTCGACTCGAGCTGGTCGCTGACGTCGATCGCTTTACGCGACACCTGCCCGCCATCGACCACCACCACCACCAGCACCTTACCGGGAGCGAGCGGCACGAATTCAATTTCCTTGAGGATGCCTTGGCCCGCGCCGATGGGCAGCGCAAACGCCACCAGTCTCGATGCGCGTGACAGCACCAGCGAGACGGCGGCCAGCACGTCTTCGGCAAGCGCCGGCGAGCCGGCGTCGCGGCGCAGCTGTGCTTCCGCGGCAGCTCCCCCGCGCAGCGGCCGGGGCTCGGCGAGAAGCAGATCAACGTAAAAGCGGTAGCCGCGATCGGTCGGAATGCGGCCGGCCGACGTATGCGGCTGCTGCAGATAACCGAGCTCCTCGAGCTCCGCCAACGTATTGCGGACGGTCGCCGACGACACTCCCAGGCCCGCCCGATTCGCAAGGCGCGCCGAGCCAACTGGCTCGGCTGTATCGATATATTCCCCGACGAGCGCGGCAAGGATCTGCGCAGCGCGAGGTGAAAGTGTGGGCATCATGTTAGCAGTCGGACTTCGAGAGTGCTAAGGCGATTATACACGCGATTAAGCCTCGTCTTCTTCGGCTTATTCGGCAGGAACTTCCGGCGTGATCGCCTTGTCCCATCGCATCGAAACGGCGGCGACGCGCGGATCGTGAATTTTGCCGCGGCGCACGGCAATGAGCTCGGCAAGAATCGCGACGGCGATTTCTTCCGGACTGACGGCGCCAATGTCGAGGCCGACCGGTGCGTGCACCCGCTGGAGATATTCAGCTGGCATGCCTTCTTCGAGCAGCGCGTCGTAAATCCGCTTCACTTTGGCTTTGCTGCCGATGAGACCGAGATAGCGCAGGTCGCGTTTGGCGAGCGATCGCAGCGCATCGAGATCATAGGTATGCCCGCGCGTGACGATGACGACGTAGGCGCTTGAAGGAATGTCGGCGGTTTGCAGCCATGCCGGGATCGTTTCAACGACAACGGATTCAGCCTCGGGGAAGCGCTCCTGATTCGCGAACTTTTCGCGGTCGTCGAGCACGTGAATCTTGAACCCGATGGTGGCCGCGAGCTTCGCGAGGTTATAGCCGACGTGGCCGGCGCCGACGACATACAAACGCGGCGTTGATTCGAGCGGTTCGATGTACACCTGCATCTGGCCGCCGCAGACCAACCCGTTTTCCTGCGCGAAGTCGTCGTTGAGATCGTATTTCACGAGCTGCGGCTTGCGCGTCTGGATAGCTTCCTTCGCTTTCCAGAACGCGTCATTCTCGTAGCAGCCTCCGCCAATAGTGCCCACCATGCGGCCGTCGGGAAACACCAGCATCTTGGCGCCGACGCGCTGCGGCGTGGAACCGTTCGCCGACACGATCGTCACGAGGGCAGCGTCCTCGCCCCGCTCGAGCGCGGCGTTCAGAGCTTCGAAGACTTCCTGGGACACGGTGGAATCATTATAAGACCTCCCGCACCTCCCGCACCTCCCGCACTAGTACTTGTGCACCTCACACGCTTCCGCCGGCTCCGTTCCGGTCAGGAAGGACTCGCGAACCACGCGAAGACAGCCGGGCACTGCGGCCTGACCGGTATCGCGATCGATGTCGGCGAAGCTCAGGTTCTCGGGCACGTCGAACGAACGATCGCCGTGGCCGGCCAGCGCGCGCGTCATGAAGCTTATCCAGATGGGCAGCGCGGCTTGCGCGCCGCTGAGGCCAAGCGCCTGATTCTCGTCGAGGCCAACCCAGACGACGGTCAGCAGTTCTGGCGTGAAGCCGACAAACCACGCGTCGCGCAGATCGTTTGTGGTGCCGGTTTTTCCCGCGGCGTCGAGGCTGAAGCCAGATGCGCGCACGGCGGCTCCGGTGCCTTCGCTCAGCACACTCCGCATCATGTTGGTCACAAGGTATGTCGTGTCGGCTCGGGCGATGGTCTTCGTCGGCTCATCTTTGATGACCAGATCCTGTCCGCCGCGCGTGATCTTCAGCAGCGGCCGGAGGCTGCGCCGGACGCCGCCGTTTGGGAAGATCGTATACGCCGTGGCGATGTCGTAGGGCGTCGCCTCGAACACGCCAAGCGCAATCGACGGATACGCCTTCGGCGCCGTGCCCGCGCCAATGCGTCTCCACAAATCAGCGATGCGCGCGTAGCCGGCCGTTTCGGCCACCTTCACCGTCGCCGCGTTGCGCGACATCGCGAGCGCGCGCCGCAGCGTGATCTCCCCGTCGTACTCGTTCTCGTAGTTCGATGGGCTCCACGGCGTGCCGTCGGCATCGAATGTCGTCGGCTCGTCGTTCACGAGCGTGGCCGGCGTCAGGTTGGTCAATCCGTCGGCGGCGGCCCGCTCGAATGCGGCGAGATAGACGAACGGCTTGAAGACCGAACCGGGCTGGCGGCTTGCGGTGACGGCGCGGTTGTATTGCGACTGGTTATACGAACGTCCGCCAACCATCGCAAGAATATCGCCCGTCCGCGGATCGACGGCGATGAGCGCCGCCTGCGGGACGCGGCCGCGTTTACGGCGGGAGAGGAGTTGATCGACTTTCGTGATGCCATCGCTCAGCGCATCTTGCGCGAGTCGTTGAAGGTGGAGGTCGAGCGTGGTATAGACGTCGACGGCTTGCGGGCTTTGCGTGATGCCGGGAAACGCCTCGGTGAGCGTCTGACCCACGTAATCGACGAAATACGGCGCTTCGGCATCGAGCGCGCGAGCGACCGGCGCGAGTGGTTCCTTGGCGGCAAGATCGGCCGCCTCTTTCGGCACGAAGCCTGAACTCGCCATCGCCGCCAGTACGACGTTACGGCGCTCGCGAAGGCGGGCAGCGTTATTGAAAGGCGACAGCGAGCCGGGTGACTGGATGATGCCCGCGATGGCGGCGGCTTCACCGAGCGACAGGTTGTTCACGTCTTTGCCGAAGTACAACCGCGCGGCTTCAGGAACGCCGTGGATCGCGAACGAGCCGCGATTGCCGAGATACACGTCGTTGAGATACAGCTCGAGCACCTCGTCTTTCGTGGCGCGAACGTCGATGATGACGGCCATGAACTGCTCGCGCAGCTTGCGGCGGAGCGAGCGCCGTCCGGTTTGCTGCTCGACGGCCATTTCGTCGGTGAGAAAGAAATTGCGCGCGAGCTGCTGCGTGATGGTGCTGCCGCCTTCCAAGTACGGCTTGTCGCCGAACGTGTTGGTGACGAGCGCGCCGATCATGCGAATGGGATCGATGCCGGGATGCGAGTAGTAGCGGTGATCTTCAATCGCGAGCACGGCGTCCCGCATGCGTGTCGGAATCGCCGACAACGCGACCTTGCGCCGTTTCTCGCGCCCGGTGCGCATCAACGCCGTGAGCATCGGTGCATCCAACGTGACGCGACTCACGTCGGTGTGGGTCTTCGGCCCGCCGGCAATCGTCAGACTTTCGATGCGGGTGCTGAGCAACCGTGCGGGTGGCGTGCGTCCGCGGCGCGCCGGTGCTGTTGGTTTCTGAAAACTGATGATCACGCGCTTGCCCAGGTGACTGCCCGCACGAGGGATCACCGCCACCAGCCCGCCGTCCACGGCGAACTCGCCGGGCGCCTCCACCAGAGAGCGCTGCGCGTAGCCGAGATCGTTGAGCCGATCGAGCAGCTCCTTTTCAGAGAGCCCTTCACCGCGCCGAAGCTCGAGCGGACGCGCAAACACGCGCGGCACGACCCGGTCGCGCTCGCCGTGCAGGCGCGCGTCGATCAATTTCGAAAATTTGACGTAGTAGTACCCGCTGAGGGCGCAGAAGACCACGAAGAGAATCGCGGCGGCGAGTGCCGCGTACTTCAGAGCCTGCGGATAGGCACGCATCACCCCCGCGCCCGCAGGCCTCCGGATGGGGGGATTGGGCATTAGAGCGTCAGCACCCAGTGATGTCCGAGGTCGAGGGGCAGGTCTTCCACCAACCGTTGGATGAGCGCCGGACCATATCGGTTGATCAGCCAGATGCCGCCGACCGCCCGTTCCTGAGGCATCCCGTCGGGGAACGCCTGCGCCTGGGCTCGGAAAAACTGACGCCGCAGGATTTCGTCGCGCTTTTTGGCTCCGCTAATCACTTTGCCGCGCAGCGCTGAGAGGTCGTGCTGCAGCTTGCCCAGTGCCGACCTGGCCGCACCTTCCAACGTGGGATCGATCGCCGGAACCGCGGCGATGACCGCCGCCATTGATGTTTCGATCGCGGCCTCGGCCTCGTGCAGCGCCCTGTCGACCGCTTCCGGCAGCGATGCCGCCAGCAGACGATTCAGCGCGGCTTCATCGCGCGGCTGCAACGCCTCGAACGGCAACTCGTGCTTTGCCAGGAAACGAGCGCTCGCCGAATCGATCACCGTGGCGCTCGATCGCGGATAGAAGAGCGGCATCGGCACCTGAAAGTGCTCGTACACCTTTCTGAGCTGGCCGAGATATGCGAGCTCGTTCGGCCCGCTCACGTAACAGATAGTCGGAAACAGCGTATCTTCCACGATCGGTCGTAACAGGACGTTGGGGCTGAATGTTTCCGGACGCGTTCGTACCGCGTCGGCGAGACCGGCGGCCTAGCCAGGTTGAATCGCCGTTCGTGCGCCGTTGATCCTGAACAGCGCCGCAGCGTCGTGCGGCGATCCCGTCACCTGCGCGTGATAGCCGCTGGTGACGAGCTGCTCGCCGGCTTCGCCTGCAAGCTGCGATGTGCGGCCGGCATGTTGAATCTCGTGGGCGAAGATCGGACTGACGAGCGGTTTGGCCGCCGGATCGCACGCGTCGAACACCACGACGCCGTGATCGCCCGTCAATCGTTCGATCCAGCACGAGAACGCTTCGGACATGCTCATGCCCGGTTGATACGCCTGCCGCAGATCGTCGAGCAGCTCTGCGGTGAACTCGGTCGGCGGGAGCGTGGCCGCAAGCTCTTGGAGCGTGGTGTTGATTTCCTGGCCAAGTCGAAGGTGTCCGACGGGCTTCTCTCCCGCGCCTGGAGGCGGCGGGAGCGTGATCGCCTTCCGATGAAACTCCGCGTCGAGGACAGAACACGACGCGACTTCGTCCCAGTCGTGATCTTCGGCTTCAACCCAGAAGACGGCAATCGCGCGTACGCCATGCTCGGCCGTCACTCGCTCGGCGAGCTTGATGGCGGTCAGGATTTTGTAAAGCGTAAACGCGGGTCCGCCGAAAAGGCCGGCCTGCTGTCCGGTCACAATCGCGACGGTCTTGGGATCGGCGAGTGTTGCCGCGGCTGCTCTCGCCGCGGCCGGTGCATTCCGCCGGACCTGCTGCGTCGCCACAACGCGTGCGACCTCGGCTCGCGGTCGCGAGTGCTGTTGCGCGCGGTCGATGGCGCGCGACCACGACGCCGGCGCCGCAGGATCTCCGGAGAAAAACGGCGCGAGCGACGAAAATTGAAAGGCGTAATCGGCCGCGAGCTTCCTGATCCACGGAAAACGCCGAATATCGACAGGAATGCGCGCCGATTCCAGCGGAAGAGAACCGCGTTCGGAAGGCACGGCGGCTATGTTAACATTCGCCCACTGAACCGCGAAGATTCTGTCCTGTACTTTCCTCCAGAGGCATTCGGGCCGTTCCGGGTTCTCCATCAAATCGGCTCGGGCGCGCTCGGCCCGGTGTTTCGTGCCTACGAGCCCGGCCGCGACCGCCTCGTCGCCGTGAAAGTGTTTCGACGCGATCTCACACCCGAACAATCCACCGCGCTTGTTTCGGCGCTCGAGCAGCTCGTCGAGAAAGGGCTCGCGCATCCGTCGATCGCCGCGCCGATCGCAACCGGACTCGACAGCCGTGCGGTATTTCTCGCACAGGAATACGCCGTCGGCGAGTCCCTCGACGTCGTCCTGAAAGAGCGCGGATCGTTGCCGCCGGCCGAGGCGACGACCCTCATCGAATCGCTCGCGGCGGCCATCGACGCGGCCGCCGATGTTGGCGTGACGCATGGATCGCTGCATCCGCGCGACATCATTTTGTCGGGAGATGGTGCGCGCATCACCGGGTTCGGTGTGGCAGCGGCATTGTCAAGTATTGGCGCACGCGTGCCCGACCGCCCGCCGTATTCGGCGCCTGATCAAGCGTCGGATCTCTACTCGCTGGCGGCTATCGCGTTCGAAGCGATGTTCGGCCGCCGGTTTTCGAGCGCGAATCTCGAAGAGGTCGAGCTCGAACACGGTGTCGAGCTTCGAAATGCGTTTTCGGGGTCGCTCGCGCTCGATCCCGGGCGGCGTCCGGCGCGCGCGGGCCACTTTGCGTCGGCGCTGCGCCATGCCGCAGCTCTCGCACCCGCCGCACCTCCCGCACCTCTGGAAGATTTGATCGATCGTTTTGCGCCCGAGCCCCGGGAGCAGCCGACGCCGCTTCCAGCGTCGTGGGCAGAGCCGCCGCCGAGAATGTTTCAACCGAACGCGCCGGAAGTCGAGAGCGGGGGCCGCGGAAGGCTGCTTCCTATCCTTCTTATTAGTGTCGTCATTGCAGGGCTAGTGCTGGGCTACCTGTTTGTCGCGTCGCCAAAGCCGACGCCGACTCCGGCCGCAACGACAAAACCGTCGGTGTCGGAAACGACCGTCGATGTGCCGTCGAGCGCGCAACCGTCGCCCCCGCCAACTCACGTTCCATCGGCGCCCGCAGAAAAACCGTCACTCCCTGCGCCCACGCCGTCGCGACCTGCGTCTGGAGCATCGACAAAATTGCCCGCGCGTTCAAGAAGAGTGGCGGCACATGGCATTTTGATGATTCGATCGAACCCGGCGAACGCGGACGTCACAGTGAACGGATTAGCGCGCGGGAAAACTCCGATATCGTTGCGGGATTTACCGCTCGGATCGTATACCATTCGTGTAGCGCGCGATGGCTACGTGTCGGAACAACGACACGTGCAGCTGACAGCACGGGAAGCGACCGCGGCGATGGGTTTTTCGCTGCGCGCCGCATCGGCGGGAAGCCCACCGGCGCCAGCCGAGACACCTGCTGCGACAGGCGCCGGCGCCATCAACGTGCAATCGCGTCCGTCGGGTGCGCGCGTGTTCGTAAACGATCGGTTGATCGGATCGACTCCGCTCGCCATTCCAAGCATGCCTCCGGGAGCCGCGACGGTGCGCATCGAGATGGATGGCTATCAAACGTGGACCACCACAGTTGGCGTGAATGCAGGGGAGCCAACCCGAGTCAACGCCTCATTGGATAGACGGTAAAGAGGATAGACGTTAAAGAATGGATGCTGTTCTAGCTCTGGAGAACGGTACGGTGTACCGCGGCACGGCGGCCGGCGCGCAGGGCGTGGCACGAGGCGAAGTCGTGTTCAACACGAGCATGACCGGCTATCAGGAAGTGTTGACTGATCCTTCCTACGCCGGCCAAATCGTCACGATGACGTGCCCCCAAATCGGCAACTACGGCGTCTCGCTCGAAGATGTCGAATCGACCGGGCCCAAGATCGCCGGTTTCGTCATGCGCGAGGAGTCGCCCATCGCCAGCAACTGGCGCGCGTCGGGCACGCTGCGCGACTACCTCATCGCCAACAACGTGGTCGCCATCGCCGATATCGACACCCGGGAGCTGACGCGACTGTTGCGGTCCGCCGGTGTCATGCGCGGCATCATTGCGACCGGCGATGTCGATGCGAAGGCGCTCGTCGAAGAAGCCGGCCGCCTTCCAAGCATGGAAGGCACCGATCTCGTGCGCGAGGTCACCTGCCGGCAGGGATTCGACTGGCCATCGCCGCTTGCGGGCGCCGCCGAAGTGAAAGGTGATTTGGCGCTCGCGCCGCAGTCGCACTCCCATCGTCCGCTGCGTGTCGCGGCATACGACTTCGGCATCAAATGGAATATTCTGCGGCGCCTGGCGACGTACGGTTGTCAGGTGCACGTCGTGCCTGCGTCGACTCCGGCCAGCGAGGTGCTCGCCAGCGGCGTTGACGGAATCTTTCTGAGCAACGGCCCCGGCGATCCTGCAGCTGTCGAGTACGCGATCGAGAATACGCGCCAGCTCGTGCAGGCCGACAAGCCGATATTCGGCATCTGCCTTGGGCATCAAATTCTCGGACTCGCGCTTGGCGCCAAGACCTACAAGCTGAAGTTCGGTCATCGCGGCGCGAATCATCCGGTCAAGTTTCTCGACAGTGGAAAAGTCGAAATCACCTCGCAAAATCACGGCTTCGTCGTCGACCCCGAATCGCTGCCGAGCGACGTAAAGGTCACGCATCTGAACCTGTATGACGGCACCGTTGAGGGATTGCGCGTGATGGATCGACCGATTTATTCGGTGCAGTATCATCCGGAAGCCTCGCCCGGCCCGCACGACGCAGATTATCTGTTCCAGCAGTTCGTCGAAGACATGGACCGCCGTCGATGACTAAGCACCCGAACCAATAATGCCTCGCAGAGACGACCTGAAACGGATTCTCGTGATCGGCGCCGGTCCTATCGTGATTGGGCAGGCGTGCGAGTTCGACTATTCCGGCACCCAGGCGTGCAAAGCGCTGCGCTCGGAAGGTCTCCAGGTCATTCTCGTCAATAGCAATCCGGCGACGATCATGACCGACCCTGAGATGGCCGATCGGACGTACATCGAGCCGCTGACGGTAGAGGCCGTCACCAAAGTCATCGAAAAGGAAAAACCGGACGCGATTCTTCCCACGGTAGGCGGACAAACAGCGCTCAACCTCGCCGTCTCGCTGCATGAAGCGGGAGTGCTCGACAAATACAACGTACAACTCATCGGTGCCAGCGTTCAGGCCATCAAGGTGGGCGAAGACCGCCTCCTCTTTAGAGAGGCGATGGAGGACATCGGCGTCGACGTACCTGCGAGCGGCTTGGCGCGATCGCTCGACGAAGCGGTGGCCATCGTCAAGCGAACGGGCTTTCCGTCGATCATCCGTCCCTCGTTCACGATGGGCGGCGTCGGCGGCGGCATCGCTTACAACGTCGAGGAATTCCGTGATCTCGTCGAGCGCGGTCTCGAGATGAGCCCGGTGCACGAGCTGCTGATCGAAGAATCGGTGATCGGGTGGAAAGAGTTCGAGCTCGAGGTGATGCGCGACGTCGCCGACAACTTCGTCGTCATCTGCTCCATCGAGAACATCGATCCGATGGGCGTGCACACGGGCGACAGCATTACGGTCGCGCCGGCCCTCACGCTGACCGACAAGGAATATCAGCGCATGCGCGACGCTGCGCGGCGCATCATTCGCCGCGTCGGCGTTGAGACCGGCGGATCGAATATTCAATTCGCTGTGAATCCGCACGACGGCCGGATGCTGGCGATCGAGATGAACCCGCGCGTGTCGCGCTCGTCCGCGCTGGCGTCGAAAGCCACCGGCTTCCCGATTGCAAAGATCGCCGCAAAGCTCGCGCTCGGCTATCACTTGGACGAGATTCCGAACGACATCACGCGCCTCACGCCGGCGTCGTTCGAGCCCACGATCGACTACGTCGTCGTCAAGTTTCCGCGGTGGAATTTCGAGAAGTTTCCGCAGGCCGATCGCACCCTGACGACGCAGATGAAGTCGGTGGGCGAGGCGATGGCGATTGGCCGCACGTTCAAGGAAGCGTTCCTCAAAGGTGTCCGTTCGTTGGAGTTGGGGAAGGAAGGCTTGCTGCTTACGCAGTCGTCCGACGACGAAGATGATTCGTCGCTCCGCAAGAAGCTCGTCGTGCCGAACGACAGGCGGATGTGGGCGCTGTTCCGGGCGCTCGAACGCGGATGGACCGTCGAGCAGATCCACGAGCTCACGAAAATCGATCCGTGGTTCTTGCAGCAGTTCAGCCAGATTTCAGAGCTGCGTCGCATCGCGGGCATGCAGTCGCTGCGCGAGCTATCGACGGATCTTCTTCGCACGCTGAAGCGCGCAGGGTTTGGCGACATAGAGATTGCGGCCATCTACGGCGTGCCCGAAGCCGCGATCCGCGAGCGTCGACTCGACGCAGAGCTCATCGCTTCCTATAAACGAATCGACACCTGCGCGGCAGAGTTTGAGTCGTTCACGCCCTACATGTACGGCACGTACGAGAAGGGCGACGAGTCGAACCCGAACGCCAAATCGAAAGTCGTCATTCTTGGGAGCGGGCCGAACAGAATTGGGCAGGGCCTCGAGTTCGACTACTGCTGTTGCCATGCCGCGTTCGCACTGCGCGACGCCGGATTCGAAACGGTGATGATCAACTGCAACCCCGAGACCGTGTCGACCGACTACGACACCACCGATCGACTCTACTTTGAGCCGCTGACCTTCGAAGACGTCATGTCAGTGATCGAGCGAGAGGCGACGGCCGGTGGCGAGGTTGCTTGTCTGGTGCAGTTTGGCGGGCAAACGCCGCTGAAGCTGTCGCTGGCGCTGCAGGCGGCCGGCGTGAAAATTCTCGGCACGTCGCCCGATTCGATCGACCTCGCTGAAGATCGACGCCGCTTCCAGCAGTTCCTCTGGGACCTCGGGATTCCGCAGCCGGCCAGCGGCAACGCGATGTCGCGCGAAGAAGCGCGCGAGGCCGCGTCCAAGATTGGATTCCCGGTCGTTGTGCGACCGTCGTATGTGCTCGGCGGACGCGGGATGGCGATCGTGTACGACATGGGCACGCTCGACCGCTACATGACGAACGCCGTCGATGCTGCGCCGGAACATCCAGTGCTGATCGATAAGTTCGTCGAAGACGCCTTCGAGCTCGACGTCGATGCGGTGGCCGACGAAACCGGCGCGGTCGTCATCGGCGGCATCATGGAGCACATCGAGGAAGCCGGCATTCATTCGGGCGACAGCTCGTGCGTGGTGCCGCCGTATCTTGTTGCCGAGCGCCATTTGGCGACGATTCGCGACTACACGCGCCGCATTGCGCGCGCGTTGAAGGTCGTCGGCCTCATGAACGTCCAGTACGCACTGAAAGACGACGTCGTGTACGTGCTCGAGGTGAACCCGCGGGCATCGCGGACCGTGCCGTATTTGTCGAAGGCCACAGGCGTTCCGCTCGCAAAGATGGCGGCGTTGGTGATGGCGGGAAAGACCTTGGCGCAGCTCGGCCTCGTTGAAGATCTTGAGGTCGCCGGCGTGTTCGTGAAGACGCCGGTGTTCCCGTTCGTCCGCTTCCCGGGTGTCGACACGATTCTCGGTCCAGAGATGAAGTCGACGGGTGAAGTGATGGGCGGCGCCGCGACATTCGGCGCGGCGTTCGCCAAAGCGCAGCAGTCGGTGGGTCAGCGGCTGCCCGAAAAAGGGACGGCGTTCATCAGCGTGAACAACGACGACAAACCCAACGTGGTGCCGATTGCGCGGAACCTCGCCGAGCTTGGTTTCCGAATCCTCGCATCGCGAGGAACGGCGGCGTACCTGCGCGCTCATGGCATTCCCGTCGAAGTGGTGTTCAAGGTGAACGAGGGACGGCCGAACGTGGCCGACCACATCTTGAACCACCAGGTCGATCTCATCGTGAACACGCCGCTCGGCCGCGAGTCGTTCTTCGACGACCGCGTCGTCCGCCGAGTGGCCATGCTGCACAACGTTCCCTGCATTACCACGCTCACCGGTGCTTCTGCTGCCGTCGAGGCGATTCGTGCGGTTCGCGCGCAGGCGCTCGATGTGCGCGCGATCCAGGACTACCACGCAGAAATTGCCACTGGCCGCGTATAGCGACACTGAATATTCTGCAACTGTCACGGCGGAAGTGCGGAGGGTTAAGGGCTAAGAGACAGGCGCGAGCCTTGCTCACGCGGCCGCGTGACATTTCCGCTCGTGCTTCCAACCGCTGCCCTGGCTGCGGGTATTGCCGTCGGCATTTTCTTCGCGACTGATCCGTTCCTCACGAGGTTTCTTCTCGCTCTTGCAGGGACTCTCGCGTGCCTAAGCTTCCGCTTCCGGCACGATCGATGGTTTCTTTTCCAGATCGTTCTTGGCTTTGCCGTCGCCGGCGAGCTGATTGGCGCGCGGGCCAACGTCGACGCGCTTCAGACGCCGCTACGCACCCTCTTCGATCGGCGCCTCCCCGCCAACGAGTATCAGATGTTCGCGACCATCGACGGAACCCTGCGCGCCGACGCAACACGCGGCGCGAACGGCATCGGCCTCAGGCTCGACGTCGATCGAATCGTGGTCGAGGGCCGCCGTCAATCAACGACCGGAGGCGTCATCATCGGCGTCGGCGGCGAGGAGACTGCTCCGGTGGAGGAATGGCGTGCAGGGCGACGACTTCGCGTGCAGGCCACGCTGCGCCGGCCTGCGACATACCTCGACCCGGGTGTTCGAGATTCGCAGCGCGAGTTCGGCTGGCGCGGCACGAGCCTGGTCGGTTCGGTCAAGAGTCCACGTCTCGTCGAAGTGCTCGAGCAGGGCAGTTGGCTGGACGAGTGGCTCGCGGCGATCCGATGGAGCCTTCGCCAGAGCGTTGACCGATGTGTTGTGCCGTGGAGCGAACGGTCGGCCGCTGTCGTCATCGCGATCCTCATTGGCGATCGCGCTGGTCTCGACGACGACATGCAGCGGCAGCTGCAGGAGGCAGGCACCTATCACGTGATCGCCATCTCGGGCGGCAACATCGCGATTCTCGCGGCGGTGTGTGTGTTTATCCTCCGACGTTTCGGAATCGGCGTCCGAGGGTCGGCCGCCATCATCATTGTTGTACTCGTGCTGTATGCCTTCGTCGTCGGCGACAGCGGCGGCGCCTCCGTTGGACGAGCCACGCTGATGGCTGTGATCTATTTCATTGCGCAGCTTGCCGACCAGCGCAGCTCAGCCGGCAACGTCGCGGCCGTTTCCGC
This sequence comes from Vicinamibacteria bacterium, assembly GCA_031371345.1. Taxonomy (GTDB): domain Bacteria; phylum Acidobacteriota; class Vicinamibacteria; order Vicinamibacterales; family JAMQPK01; genus JAMQPK01. Next base: position 3,047 of record JANMJM010000176.1, on the reverse strand, counting down.
GTGTCTACTGTTCTGCGTTGCGCCGCTCGAAGTCGTCGACGCCAGCTTTGCCCTGACGTTCGGGGCGACGTTGGGACTGATCGCCGGCATGCCACGGCTTCAACGGCCGGACTGGATGCCAGGATGGATTTTTGCGGGTGTCGCACTGTTCGGCGCGTCCGTATGTGCCGAGGTTGCGCTGCTGCCGATCGGCGCGTTTGTGTTCTCACGAGTGACGGCTGCGGGCCTGCTCTTGAATTTTGCGGCCATTCCTCTCATGACCGCCGTGCAAATTGGGGGAATGATCGCCGTCGCGCTCGACCATCTGAGCGGCCGCGCAGCACTCTGGGTCGGATTCGTCGCTCATCTGGGCGTCCGCGGGCTGCTCACGAGCGCATCGCTCGTCGAGCTGGCGCCCGGGGTGGCGCGTCGTGTCCCGCCGCCGTCGCTGTTCTTGATGTGCGGGTACTACGTCTCGCTGATACTCGCGTTGATGTTGTCTGGCCGCAGGCGCATCGCCTTCGCCGGGACGACGCTCTTGTGCGGCTGGTTGATGATCACCACGCTTGCATTTCCATCATGGACATCAACGAACCCGTCGTTACGCGTCACGTTTCTTGATGTTGGCCAGGGCGACGCCGCAGTGGTGCAGTTCCCGGATGGCCATACCTTGAGCATCGATGCTGGAGGCATTGCCGGCACCAGCTTCGACATCGGTGGTCGGGTCGTATCACCCACGTACTGGGCGCTTGGCATCAGACGTCTGGATTACATGTCGATTAGCCACAGCGATCCCGATCACATCGGTGGCGCCGCGAGTGTGTTCAGAGACTTCCATCCGCGCGAAATCTGGGAAGGCGTGCCCGTACCGCCGAACGTGCCGACGAAGGTGCTGCGCACGATGGCCGACAACGCCAGCGTGGTGTGGCACAACCTGCAGGTGAACGACCATTTCAGCTTTGGCAAGGTGGAGCTATTCGTCAGGCATCCGCCGCCGCCAGACTGGGAACGCCAGAAGGTAAGGAACAACGACTCAGAGGTGCTGGAATTACGGTATGGCGATGTGTCGTTCGTGTTCACCGGCGACATCGGCCGCGAAGTTGAGCACGACATCGCCGGGTCCTTCGCACCTGCGGCAATTCGGATTCTCAAGGTGCCGCACCACGGTAGCGGCACATCGAGCTCGAGGGAGTTTCTCGAGGCGCTCCGTCCGTCGGTCGCCGTCATCAGCGCCGGCCGCGGCAATCCGTTCGGTCATCCTGTGCCTTCTGTCGTAGCCCGCTATCACGACATTGGCGCCGCTATCTTCCGCACGGACCAGGATGGTGCCATCAGCGTGGAAACCGACGGACAGAGTGTCGATGTTCAATCATTTACGAAACGAAGACTGAGGATCCGATCAGGGAACCACTAAGACCACCAAGAAGAGAACCACACAAGCCTGAACCTCCCAAGGAAAGGCGGTTTTATATGGAAATTCATGAGCCGTTGCCCGAGGAAACAGAACAGATGCTCAGCGCCGTCGTCGACTCCGGGTTGATGATCCATCGGCAACTCGGGCCTGGGTTCATCGAATCGGTTTATCGCAACGCTCTTTGTATCGAGCTGCGCGCCCGCGATATAGCGTTCGAGATGGAGAAGACCTTCATTGTAAGGTATCGAGATCAGGCAGTGGCAACACAGCGCGTGGATCTCGTTGTCGGCGACAGCGTGATCGTTGAACTAAAAGCGACGTTTTGTCTTGAGCAGATCCATTATGCGCAATTGCTCTCGTACTTGCGAGCGAGCGGCATGCGGGCCGGACTCCTCATGAACTTCGGCGGGCTGACACTTCGGGCGGGCCTCAAACGATTAATAATCTAATCAGAATCTTCGTGATCTTGGGCGGTTCAACGCTTAGTGGTCTTTGTGGTTCGTCTTCGTGGCTCCTCCTGGTGGTTCCTCTGCCTTGATCTCCTGCCACACCGATTCCATCTCGTCGAGCGTCATGCCGTCCAGTTGTTTGCCGGCGGCGGTGACACGCTGTTCGAGTTGTTCGAACCGCCGCGTGAATTTGTCGTTGGCGTGGCGAAGCGCCGTCTCTGGCTCGATGCCGAGCTTGCGCGACAGGTTGGCGATGGCAAACAGAAGATCACCCATCTCTTCCGCCGCACGCGCAGCGTTTCCTGGCTCTTGTTCGAGCGTCTCGCGCAGCTCGGCGACCTCCTCTTCGATCTTCGCCATCACATCTGACGGCTCGCTCCAGTCGAAGCCGGTGCTTGCCGCGCGTTTGCCGATCTTGTAGGCACGCAGCAGGGCAGGCAAGCCGCGGGGCACGTTGCCCAGCGTCGTGGGCGTTTGACCCGATGCCGCCCGCTCCTGCGCCTTCTGCGAGTTCCATCGATCGAGTGCGGCCGCGGCCGACGGCGCGCGCTGCTTCGACGCCGCATCGTGCACCTGGCCGTTATCCTGAAATACATGAGGATGGCGGCGAACCAGCTTCTCGACGACGGTGCGAAGGGCGTCTTCGATCGTAAAGCGGCCGCTTTCGGCGGCCACCTGCGCCAGGAAGACGCCTTCGAAGATGTGATCGCCAATCTCCTCTTTCACCGCCTCCATATCGCCGCGCTCGATCGCGTCGACGACCTCATACGCTTCCTCCAGCACGAAGTGCGTCAGCGTGTCGAGCGTCTGGTCGCGATCCCACGGGCACCCCTCCGGCGAGCGCAGCGTGCGCATCACAGCGACGAGTGCGTCGAACTGATCTGACATAAAGCGTATGTTAACATTCGCTTTTTATGGCTGATCCGAACATCAATTTCTCGTCCTTCGTGCTCTCGCTGGCGGCGACGGCGGCGATTCACTTCGGCGATCGTCTCGAGCCGGGTGAGGCCGAGCCCGGCCCCGTCGATCTTGCGTCGGCCGCGCAGATGATCGACATCCTCGCGCTGCTCGAAGTCAAAACCAAAGGCAATCTCACGCCGGACGAGGAACAGCTGCTCGAAGCGATTCTCTACGAGCTCCGATTGCGTTTCGTCGAAGCGCAGGGACAGGACAAGAGAATCATCACGCCTTGACCGATTTGACCG
>JANMJM010000159.1:0-26733 GCA_031371345.1 Vicinamibacteria bacterium | reverse complement strand
TATCGTCAGCGATCGGGCTCTGCGGGAAGAGGCGCTGCGGCTCGACGGTTACACGAACGGTTACAATCGACCCGAAGCGGCGAGCGCGAGTGGTAGCAACTCGCAGAAATCCTAGCGAATTTTCAAGTGGTGAGGTGGCCGAGAGGCTGAAGGCGGCGGTTTGCTAAACCGTTGTAGGGCCCAAAAGCTCTACCCAGGGTTCGAATCCCTGCCTCACCGCCATATCAATCCCAGCATTCCTCAGGCCCGGAGACACGGTTAGACGAAGTAGAACGCCAGCCCGAATAGCGCGTAGATCGCCAGTAACATCACCCCTTCAAACCACGTCGTTTCCCCGTCGTTGGCAATCGCGTTGATCGCAAAAACCACGGCGCCGATGGCGATGAGCTCCAGCGGGCTCGAGAAGACGAGATTCATCGGGTGGCCCATCAGAGCCGACACGATCACCAGCACCGGCGCCACCAGCAACGAGATCTGAATCGTCGATCCGACCGTGATGCTCACGGCGAGTCCCATTTGATCCTGGCGCGCGAAATAAATCGCCGACACGTATTCGGCAGCATTGCCAATCACCGCGAGCAGGATGATGCCGAGGAAGAACTCCGACAGGCCCAGCTGCGCCGCCGTGGCTTCGAGCGCGCCGGAGATCATCTCCGCCTCGTAAGCCGTCACCGCAGTCGCGACGGCGAGCAGTGTCAGCGCCTTCCAGATCGGCCATGGAGCGTGAGGCGCGGCCGTTTCGTGCGCGTCAACTTCGGCGAATGCAAAGACATCGCGATGCGTGACCAGCGTGTAGATCAGGTTCGCCACATACACGAGGATCAGCACCACCGACACGCTGAGGCTGAAGTGTTCGTCACGCAACAGACGTCCGCTATCGGACCGATCGCCGATGGTGTAATCGAAGAGGGCGGGAAGCAACAGGCCGATGGTCGAGAGCACCAGCAAACTGGATAACTGCCCGGCGTGGGCACGATTGAACGTCTGCTTCTCGCGTCCGATGCTGCCGACGACAACGGCGAGCCCGAGCCCGAGCAGGCTATTGCCGATGATCGCGCCGGTGAGCTGCGCTTTGACGACGTCGGGTTTGCCGGCAGCGAGGACGAAGAGGGCGAGGATCAGTTCCGCGGTGTTACCGAACGAGACGTTCAACAGTCCGCCGATCGCCGGGCCCGCGCGCTCGGCGAGGTGTTCGGTCGCGCGGCGGATCCATTCGGCAAGGGGGATCACCGCCGTCGTGGCGATCACGAACGTCGAGATCGAGTGCGGCGATGTCAGGTACGCGCTCGCGGCGGATGCCGGAACCAGCAACAGGAGCCACGTAAAGATGTCTTTCATGTGCGCGACGCCTGACCGCCTGTCGCTACCTCGCCAGCAGGTAGGTCATCTTCACGACAATCTGCCGATCGCTCGGCTCGAAGACATCGTGCGGCAGCCCCGTCTGCTGGAGATCGTTGTAGACGATGTAGAGATCGCTGCCCGGGCGGTAGATGAAATTGAACCGCACGTTGTTGGAAACTTCGTGGGTAAGCGAGTTGTACTGCGTCAGGCTGCGGAGCGTCGCGCGCGGCGACAGCGCGTAGTCGACTCGAAGGATGCTGAGGTTCGACACGAAATCGCCGTACGGCGTCTTCACGTCGTTGCGGCTCAACGAGAACTCGCTCGACAAGTGGCTGCCGCCGCGCACGCCCACCGCCGCAGAGATCGTCTGCTTGGTCCCGTCATAGAACTGCATCGGGTTCCAGGAGAACCGCTCGTAGAATCGCTTGGCAGGATTCGTGTTGTACGTGAACGTCGCCTCGTCGCCCTTATAGCTGCCGGCGGGAATCGTCACGTTCGTCTGAGGAATCCGGAACGGTTTGTCGGCGACGTCGAGGTCGCGTTGGTAGATCACGTTGAAGAACGAGCCGTCCTGCATGTAGAAGCCGTTCATGAAGTGCTGCGTCCGCCCGATCATCCGGTTCTGCTGATCGGTCACGTAGGTGATGACGATCATCGGCTCGAGCATCCGGATGCCCGCCTTGCCCGGCCTCGGCGTGGGGCTGAAGTAGGCCTTCGTGGCCTTCACGCCGCGACGCTGGACGAAGCCCACCTCGGCGTTGAAATTGTCCTGGACGTCGAGGTAGTTCAGATACAAGTTCCACGCGGGATCGCGATACGCGATGCGTCCGAAAAACGCGGCGTCCTTGCCCCTCAAGCCGGGCGTGTCGGTCTTGGCGACGAACGAGTTCACCTGCAGGCCTTTGCCGAGCACAAGATTGGCGTCCGCGCCCATCGTCCTGTTGTAGTGAGCACTGCCGCCCGTCGACTCTTTGTTTACGAAGATGCCGCCGACGCGCGACCGCTTCAGCACGTCGCTGCTGTAGCGCGCGATGAGGAAGTTGTCGCCGGGCTTGCCAAGCGCGCTATCGGTCTGGATGTCGAGAACCCCGACACTGTGGCGCCCCTGCTTCCCGGCCAGACGGCCGCCGCCGATAATCGGAATGGGCACACCACTGTCGGACAGGCCGATGCGGCGGCTGAAAAAGAGATCGGTCTCGACCGTGCTCGACGTAAACGCGCCGCCCGTACCCATCTTGAACTGGCCGGCGTTTTCCAGGAAGAAGTCACGCTTCTCCGGGAACAGCAGGCCGAACCGCGTCAGATTGACCTGCCGCTCATCGACTTCAACCTGCGCGAAGTCGGTGTTGTAGGTGAGGTCGAGGTTCATGCCGCCGGTGACGCCGTACTTTGCGTCGATGCCCAGGTCGTGCAAGAACTCGTTAGATGATTTTCCGGCGGTCAGAGAATTCGCGCGCCCGCCGCTGACGACGTACGGCTTGAGCTTGAGGTCCATGCCGTGGCTCAGCGACTCGAGGCCCGAAAGGCTGCCGGCCATGCTGACGCGCGTCAACGTGTAGGCCTTGGGGATGGGCGCCCAGAACACCTGCTCGTTCTTGCGGCGGATGTTCCGCATGAAGTTGATGCCCCAGGTCTGCTGCGCCGTGTCCGCGAATCGGAGGGTTGTCAGCGGGATTGAAATCTCCGCCTCCCAGCCTTCGTCGGTCAGACGGGCGGCGACGTCCCATATGCCGTCCCAGTTGCGGTTGACATTGGCGTTGAACGACCCTGCGCGCGTGTTGCCCTCGCCTTCCTCCGAGATCTGCTGCTCGAGCTTCGCACCGAGCGGCGTCGTGACGAACATATAGCCGTTACGCGAGTCGTTGAAGGTGTCGATGATGATCTGGAAGTTGTCCTCGTCGAGCAGCCGGTCGGAATCGCGGCGCATTTCGGTCGCGACGATTCCCGCGGGAAGCGCGTCGAACGCGCGAACGCCGATGACGAGGCTCTTGCTGTCGTAGAGCACGCGCACTTCGGTGCGTTCGGTCGCGGCGGCGCCTTCGCGAGGCTCCTGTTGGACGAACTCGCTGATGGAAGACGCGCGCTGCCAGACGGGATCGTCGAGGACGCCGTCGATTTTCGGAGATTGGTCGACGCGCACGGCTGGAATCGCATAGCGATCCCGAGGGCTGTCGCCCGCCGCCGTGTGCACGTGGGTTTGCGCGTGCGCGGCTACCGACAAGGCAAGGCTGACGGCCAGCGCCTCGAAACTTCGCTGATAAAGCATTTTTGCGTTACCGGACGACAACGTCGCGAACCTTCGTCCAGCGGGATTTACCGCCCGGACCTGCGATGTATAAGTTCACGATGTACTCGCCGGCTTTTTCATACTGGTGAATCGGATGCCGGTCTGCCGACTCGGAGCCGTCCCCGAAGTCCCATCGCCAGGACGTGATCTGACCAGTGGACTCGTCGTGAAAAGCAATCAGGCGGCGGTCCATGTCCAGAATCTTGTACGACCAGTGGGCGTCAATGGGTTTTTGGAATCGGGCCTCGAGAGGCATCAGACGGAAGGCGACCAGGTCGTCTGCGTTCCCGGACATCGACGTCTTATGAGAAAGATTCCAGAATCCCTTATAGTCCTTTTCGTTGGGACCGTCATAGTCGAGAACTGACCAAGATAATCCAATCAGTTTCGTCTCGATGAGCTTCGAGACTACGGCGCGCTCGGGCCCGTCGAAGGGCGCGTAATCGAAAGGCGAGATCCAGAACTCGAGAATGAGCTTACCCGCTTCCCCGTGCTTGAAATTGTAGTTGTACGCGGCGTTTGCCCACGGTAGTTCCTTAATCCAAGGCTGGCAGCCCCACACGAAGGCCCAGTCGCGTTCCGGCGCAGGTGTAAAGATGTGGTAATTCTGTGCGTGGACACCCTGGAACTGGAAGAATGCATCGCCGCCAACCAGCTTGCTGTTCGGGTGACGCGCTACCACTAGAGGCCCGCCGGAGAGGTCGCCATCCACGACAATTTCAAAGATGTCGTTGTGGCGGCTATGATTATCGAAGTCCCAGTAATTATCATCGGCCTCGTAAAGGAAGTACAGACGGTTGAGGCCTTTGACCCAGCCGACCTTCACTTTCACGTCGAGATCCTTCTTGTCGTAGCTGAAGTCTCGTCCCTTGGTCGTCTCCTTCAGCTGGTCGATACCGATCGAGTAATTTTCAGGCACAACGGACCAGTCGGAAGGGTCGCCGTCAATGCGTGGGATCTTGTCGGAGGGAAACTGAAAAATCTTGTATTCGACGCCCGGCCGTTCGAGTGCGATACCGGAAACGTATAGCGCGAGCAACAACAGAAGCGCCACCAGGCCGGAGACGGCCCTCCCTCCCATCAGCCTGCGATCCACGCTCAGCCGGGTTCTCTTTTCATGGCTCAAGAATGTGGTGTTCAAGTGGCGCCGATTATGGCCCACCCACGAATCGTGTCAAGCGATGTTGCGCGCACGTTACGATTGACGGGCGGGGCGTACTGGTCTAATTTCTTGCCATGACGCTCCACACCGGCCGGCACTTCCTGCAGATTCCTGGACCAACCAATGTGCCCGATCGCGTGATGCGCGCAATGGCGCAGCCGGTGATCGATCACCGCGGTCCCGAATTCGCTCTCCTTGGGCTCGAAGTGCTCGAGGGCGTCCGCGACGTCTTCAAAACCAAAGGCCCTGTGGTGATCTTCCCCTCGTCTGGGACGGGAAGCTGCGAGGCCGCACTCGCCAACACGCTGTCGCCCGGCGATCGCGTGCTCATTTGTGAAACCGGATGGTTCTCGCACATCGCCTGGCGCCGTGTCGCGGAACGAATCGGGTTGAACGTGGAATATCTGCCCGGAGGCTGGCGCAGGGGCGCGTCGCCGTCCGCGGTCGAAGCGGCGCTCGACGCCGACACGTCCCACACCTTCAAAGCGGTCGTCGTCGTGCACAACGAAACGTCGACGGGCGTGGCCAGCCGCATCGGCGAGATCCGGCGCGCGATGAACCGCGCCCGACATCCGGCGCTGCTGATTGTCGACGCCATTTCGTCGCTGGGCTCGATCGACCTGCGCCACGATGAGTGGGAAATCGATGTGACGGTGACCGGATCGCAGAAGGGCCTGATGCTGCCGCCCGGCCTCGGATTCAACGCCGTCTCGGAGAAAGCGCTGGCCGCCAGCAAGGCATCGAAGATGCCTCGCGCGTACTGGGATTGGGACGAGATCTTGAAGTCGAACACGTCCGGCTTCTTTCCTTACACGCCGGCCACGAACCTTCTTTATGCGCTACGCGAAGCGCTCGAGATGCTGCGCGAAGAAGGTCTGGAGAATGTCTTCCGACGCCATCAACGGTATGGCGATGCGACGCGCGCAGCGGTCCGCGCGTGGGGTCTCGACATTCTGTGTGAAGAGCCGAGCGAGTACTCGAACTCGTTGACGGCGGTCGTGTTGCCCGACGGGCACAACGCCGATCGCCTACGCGAGATTATTCTTGAGAAGTTCGATATGTCGCTTGGCACCGGCCTTGGCCAACTGGCGGGGAAGGTGTTCCGCATTGGACACCTGGGCGCCTTCAACGACCTCACGCTCGCGGGCACGCTCAGCGGCGTCGAGATGGGCCTCGCGCTCGCAGGCGTGCCGCACAAACCGGGCGGCGTGCAGGCCGCTCTCGATTCGCTCGCCGCATCATACAAACCGGAACCCGCGTCCGTTAGATAGCTGGCACTGGAAAGTAAGTGACGAAGCCCTCGCCACTCGCTTTCTAGTTTCCAGTTCCCCCTCATGCCCCCACGCGTTCGCTTCGCACCTTCTCCCACCGGCTACCTGCATGTCGGCGGCGCCCGCACGGCGCTATTCAACTGGTTGTTCGCCCGGCGCCATGGTGGCGTTTTCATCCTTCGCATCGAAGATACCGACACCGAGCGCTCGTCCGATGAGATGGTGGCGGGGATTCTCGAGTCGCTGCATTGGCTGGGCCTCAGCTGGGATGAGGGCCCCGAAGTCGGCGGCCCGCATGCGCCGTATTTCCAAACGCAGCGGTACGCGCGGCATCGAGAGGTCGGCGAACGGCTGGTTGTCGAAGGACACGCGTATCCGTGCTATTGCGCGCCCGGGCTGCTGAAGCACAAGCGCGAAGACGCCGAGCGACAAGGGCTCGGCTGGAAATACGATCGCACGTGCCTGCTATTGTCGCTGGACGAGCGGCAACGGCTGGAAGCCTCTGGTGTGAAACCCGCCATCAGATTCAAGGTTCCGCCGGGACGCACGTCGTACAAAGATCGCGTGCGCGGCACAATTCAGTTCGAACACGAGCAGATCGAGGACTTCGTGATTCTTCGATCGAACGGGCTGCCGACATATCACCTGTCTGTTGTCGCCGACGATCTCGACATGCAGATCACTCACGTGATCCGCGGCGACGATCACATTTCCAACACGCCGAAGCACATGCTCCTGTGGCAGGCTCTCGGCGAAACGCCGCCGGAGTTCGCGCACGTCCCGCTGCTGCTCGGTACCGACAAGAAGCGCCTGAGCAAACGGCACGGCGCCACGTCGGTGACGGAATACGAACGCCTCGGTTATTTGTCCGATGCGATGGTGAACTTTCTCGGCCTGCTGGGATGGTCGCCCGGCGGCGATCGCGAAGTGATGTCGCGGGACGAGATGATCCAGGCATTTACGCTCGATGGCATCAGCGGCGGCGACGCCGTCTTCAATCCCGACAAGCTCGACTGGTTCAATACCCAGTACCTGGCGAAGCTGACGCCGCACGATTTGGTTCTGCGCGTAAAGCCGCTGCTCGAGACGGCCGGGTTGTGGGACGGGGTCCTCGACGGCGAGAAGCGCGAGTGGCTGCAGCGCGTGCTGACACTCGTGCTGCCTCGCGTGCGTCGGTTGCCAGACTTTGTCGATCAGGCGCGGCCGTTTCTCGCCGATCGTGTCGAGTACGACCCCGAGGCCGTCGCGAAGTATCTGACGACTGCCGATCTTGATACGCATGTGGAAGCGCTTGCACGCGCGTTCGACAAAGAGGAGCCGTGGGATGAGCCGGCGATCGAGCGGGTGCTGCGCGACGTGGCGGACGGTCGAACGATCAAGGCCGCTATGCTGATTCACGCCGCCCGCATCGCGACGACGGGAAAGTCGGTGAGCCCAGGGATCTTTGAAGTGCTCGCCCTGATGGGTAAACGTGTGACGGTGACACGATTGCTGGCGCTCGTGGAGTTTCTTCGCGCCAGATCGCAACCAACAACCAACAACTAACAACCAACGTCGTTACGGGATCGATTTTTTCTTGCGAAGCGTAAAACCTGCGCCGAATTTCAGCGTGGGATAGGTGCCGCCGCCGTATTTGAATTCTGTGAAGAATCCGCTGTCGTGCCCGAAGCCGAACGTAAAGAAGCTGCCGGCGTGCACGTCGGTATTCGTGCCTTGACGCAACAGCACAATCGCCGGGCCGAAGCCCTGGTAGATGCTCCACGACGACTTGCCGAGCGGAGTGTTGTAGGTGAACTCGAGGTTGACCGTCGCCAGCGAGTAGCCGCCGCCCCAACTGCCATCAATTCCCGGCCTGAAGCGCAATCCTTGATAAATATTTCCCGTCTCGAAATGCGTGCCGACAAATATCTGTTCGGGGTCGACCGTGGCGCCTCCCTGAAAACCGATGCCTTGGGCGCGGGCGGTTGCCGGGGTGACCACTAGTACGGTCAACAGGGCCAGACATTTCCAGAGAGACCGTCTACAAGAGAGGACTAATTGACGCATGCGGGCTTGCTACGCAACCCGCTTGCCAGCAGCCGAAGCCTTCATGCGCCGCCGAGTGGCGGTGCAGAAGGCTCCGGTCAGCCGTCCTGGCTTATTTCGCTGGTGGCGCTCCGCGCGATCCCCGCTGCTTTTCCATGTCGGCGCGCCGCGCTTCCATTTCTTTCTGTCGATCCTGCATTTTCTGACGCTGTTCCGGCGTCAGCACCGCGAGCATCTCGAGCTCGACTCCCGCATTCGCGAACGCGAGATCGCCTTCGGCCTTCCCGAGGTCGAGAGCAAGGCCCCTGAGGTTGCCGCCTCCCGCAAGGACGTTGTCCTGCAACGCCTTGCGCGCGGCCTGGCTCTGCTCGATGAGCGGCTTCAACTCTGCCGCATGCCGATCGTGAATGGCTTTGATCTGCTTGCGTTGCGCGTCACTCAGATCTCGGGGATCAACGCCAAATCCCATCGGGCCGCCGAAGCGTCCCCCCCTGCCTCCGGGTCCGCCTGGAAAGCCTGGACCGCCGGGTCCACCGCGTCTCTGCCCGCTCGGATCCTGCGCGGCGTTCGACAACGCGGGCGTGAACGAAAGGAAGCCAACGGCGATGACGATCGCCCCTACAACCCCCCCAACGACTCGGGTTAATGTCTCTGACTGCATTTTTCTACCTCCGCTCAATTAGACAGGCCGGTCTGTGGCAGGGATGGGTCCAAGGTGTGAAAAGAGGGTGACAGTGGCGCTTCGAAAGTACGAACTGAGTCTAAAGTCATAGAGATGCCAACGCGCGTCCTTGTGGTTGAAGACGAAAAGAACATTCGCGACCTGGTATGCCTGCACCTTGGGCTCGAGGGATACGAGTGCGTGCCCGTGGCCGATGGCAAAGCGGCGATGGCACTGGCATCCGAGAAGCCGTTCGATCTCATCGTGCTCGACCTCATGCTGCCGGGCGTGGACGGCGTCACCATCACCCGCGCGCTTCGTCGCCACGGGCCGAATCGTGACGCGCCGATTCTCATGCTCACCGCGAGGCGCGAAGAATCCGACAAAGTGATGGGCCTGGACAGCGGCGCCGACGACTATCTCACCAAGCCTTTCGGCGTGCGCGAGCTCGTGGCGCGCGCGGCTGCGATGCTTCGCCGTGCGCGTGCCCCGCTCGTCGCAGCGCAGGGCGAAAGCCGGCCCATCGATGCACACAGCGTCGAGCTCGACCCTGCACGCCGCGGTGTGCGCGTTCGCGGAAGCACCGTGGACGTCACGCGCCAGGAGTTCAACCTTCTCTACCTGCTCGCGTCGAACCCGGGCATCGTGTTTACGCGCGAACGGCTGTTGTCGAAGGTGTGGCAGGAACAGTCGTTCGTCACTGGCCGCAGCGTCGACACGCTGGTCAAGCGCCTCCGGAAAAAAATCGAAATTGATCCCGCCGATCCGAAATTGATCATCACCGTCTGGGGCGACGGCTACAAATTCGCCGACGTGTCGTGATGACGAAGACCGCGTGGTACCGAAGTCTCTACCTGCGCATCGGCGTCGGGCTCGTGTCGTTTCTCGCCGTGTTCCTCGCCGTGCAGGGCCTGGCGCTTGTCGCGCTCATCTCCAGAATGGAAGTAGCTCCGGGCCCGCCGTCGCCAGACGTCAGCCGCATGGTGTCGCGCGAGCTTGGCGACGCGCTCGAGACAAATCCTCAAACCGACGTTGCCCAGTTTCTGCGCGAGCAGTACGAGCAGCAACTGCCGCTCGTGGTGGTGATGCGCGACGGCCGCGTCGTGTCGAGCGACGGCCGGGCGTTACCGGCGGAGATGTTGTCGGAGTTGCGCACGCGCATGAACGCCTCTCCCGATGGATTCCTTCGGATGGGCCGCGGGCGGGGCGATCGTCCCTTCGATCGGGGCGGGCAAGAGCGGCCGCCGGCTGGACCGCCGACGCCGCGCGGCGATCGCGGACGCGGAGCCGGACCGGGATGGTTCGGCGGGTCATCGCGACGGAACGGACCGCCCGCGCCGATTGTCGTGCACGATCAGCTGGCTGGGATCGTCATCGCCAACCCGCGGTCCACCTTCGAGCAGCTCGGACCCACACTGCTCGTCGTCGGTCTTCTGCTGGTCGGCGTTGGCTCGACCTCGGCGGCTCTCCTGATTTTCGGACCGGTGCGCCGCCGGCTCCGCAGTCTCGAGCATGCCGCGCGCAAAGTCGGTGAAGGCGATCTCACGGCGCGCGCCCGCGAAGACGGCAGCGACGAAGTGGCCGCACTGGCGCAGACGTTCAATCAAATGACGGCGGCGCTGGCGGCGCGCGATGCGCAGCTTCAGGCGGTCGATCACACGAGGCGAATGCTGTTCGCCGATGTGTCGCACGAGCTGATGACGCCGCTGACCGCCATGCGCGGCTACCTCGAAACGCTGTCGATGCGAGCCCTCGAGCTGGACGCGGAAACACGCGACCGTTATGTGTCGATCATCAACGACGAAACGCGGCGCCTCGAGCACATCGTCCAGGATTTGCTCGAGCTCGCGCGCGTGGAAAGCGGCGGCGACTCGCTCGACGTCGAGGATGTGCCGCTCGAAGGTTTGTTCGGACGTGTCGTCGCGCGTCACGGTCGCGACGCGGCGACGAAGGGCGTCACGTTGAAGACCGACATCGCGCCGGGTGCCGAAATTGTGCCGGGCGATCCGATGCGTCTGGAACAGGCGCTCCAGAACCTCGCGGCCAACGCGCTGCGTCACACAGCCACGGGCGGTTGTGTCGAGCTGACGGCGGAGCCCGGATATAAAGAGGTGGTGATCACTGTTCGAGATACGGGCGTCGGCATGGCCCAGGAGCACCTGGCCCGCGTCTTCGACCGCTTTTACAAGGCCGATCCGTCGCGTCGCGTCGCGGCCGCCGGCAGCGGACTTGGCCTTTCCATCGTAAGGGCCATTGTGGAGCGCCATGGAGGTAATATCTCGGTGTCGAGCCGGCCTGGCGAGGGCACGGAATTCGTCGTCCGTATCCCCGCCTAGCCCACACAACACGTGACCCAATTCGGTAAATTCCAGCCAACGGCGGTGAGGGGGACGCGACGGTCGTCGCTGCTCACCTACGAGCCATATTACGGGCTGCGCGAAAAGCCGTTCAGCCTCTCGGCCGACCCCCGATTTCTTTATAAGAGTCCTTCGCACGCGCCTACCTTCGAAGATCTCCGCGCGGGCATCTGCCGCCGCGAAGGACTCATTGTTCTGACGGGCGATATCGGTACCGGCAAAACGACGCTGTGCAGAGCCGTGGTGGAAGAGCTCGATCGAAAGACGTTCAGCGCCTTCGTGCCCGACCCGTTCCTGTCGCGCGAAGATCTCCTCAAAATGCTCCTGATCGACTTTGGCGTCATGTCGATCGACGATTTGAAGTCGGGGCGCCTAGCGGGCGCGTCGCGGCCGGACCTCAGTTATCCACTCTACGAGTTTCTGAAGTCGCTCGTGCCGCTGCAGGCCTTCGCGGTGATGATCATCGACGAAGCGCAGAATTTGTCGCCGCAGCTGCTCGAAGAAATTCGCATCCTGTCCGATCTGGAAGATCCCGAGAAACTCCTTCAGGTCGTGCTCGTCGGCCAGCTCGAGCTGCACGCCAAGCTGAAGCTTCCGGAGATGCGTCAGGTCGATCAGCGCGTGTCGATTCGGTGCAACCTGCAACCGCTGACGCGCGACGTCGTCGCCGGGTACATCGCTCATCGTCTCGAGGTGGCGGGCGGCGGCCGCGATCGCGTCGAGTTTTCCGAAGATGCGGTCGACGAGATTTATCGTGTCTCGCGCGGCGTCCCGCGCGTGGTCAATCTCATTTGCGATCGCGCGCTGTATCACGGCTACCTCGAACGCAGCCCGCAGATCCATGCGCCGCATGTCGTGCGCGCGTCTGTGGACCTCGGCCTGCGCCACAAGGTGGCGAGCACGAAGGCCGCGCCCGCAGCGCGCGCAGCGACCGTCTTATCGGTGTCGGACGAGTCGGACGCGTCGCCGATGTTCGAGCCCGAGGACGTGCGCCCGCGGTACCGCAAACCGCTTGGCGTCGCGGTGCTCGTCGTTCTTCTTCTGGGATCGGCAGGGATGCTGACGCGGTCATACAGGCAGAATCAAATAAACGAGCTCGCGCAAGCCGTCACGCTTCCGCCGCTGCCTTCGGCGCCGAAGCTGCCCATCGGCGGTTCGACCGATTATCTACCGATGCATATCGCAGCCAGCGTGGCGATGGCTGAAATGCCGGCGCTCTATTTTATCGACATCGCGCTGTTCGGCAGCGAGTCCCGAGCCGCCGCGCTCGTGGATCAACTCGCGACGGCAGGTTTCAAAGTTTCATTCGAGGAACGTGCGTCCTCCCTCGGACGCGTTTATGTCGTGCGCGCCGGCCCATACATCGTGCAGGCCGATGCCGCCGCCGATCTCTTGACCATACGCCAGCTTCCCGGCTACGGCGATGCCCGGATGGCCCCGCGATGAATCATCTGGACGAACTGAAGGCGCTCGATGGCGCCAGGTGGCGCATTGCGATCTGGCTGACGGTGGCGATGATGGTCGTGTACTTCGCCTTCATTCTGCTCGTTGCTTACGACAAGCCGCTGCTGACGCAGGTGGTCGTCCCGGGCCTCAGCCTCGGCATTCTGTTTGGTGCCCTTGTGATTGTTGCGGCGTGGCTGTTCATCTGGATATACGTCCGCTGGGCCAATCAGCACTACGACGCAAAGATCGAAGCGCTGAAGGGCCGCATGTGACAATCGCGTTTTTCTTCATCTTCATCCTCTTCTCGCTCGGCATCACCTATGTTGCGGCGCGTCGCACCCGCGATGCTGAGCATTTTTATACCGCAGGCGGGCAGGTGACCGGCCTGCAGAACGGCTTGGCACTCGCGGGCGATTACATGAGCGCCGCAAGCTTTCTCGGTATTGCCGGCCTCGTCTCACTCTCGGGATTCGACGGCCTCATCTATTCAATCGGGTTTCTGGTCGGCTGGCCCGTGGTGATGTTTCTTATCGCCGAGCCGCTTCGCAATCTCGGCAAGTACACCTTTGCCGACGTTGTGGCGTTCCGGCTGCGTCAGGCGCCGGTGCGTGTCGCCGCGGCGATCGGTTCCCTGGCCGTCGTCTCGTTCTACCTCATCGCGCAAATGGTCGGGGCGGGCAATCTCATTCATCTGTTGTTCGGGTTGCAGTACGAATACGCTGTCGCCATCGTTGGGGTCGTCATGCTGGCGTACGTGCTGTTCGGCGGCATGATGGCGACGACGTGGGTGCAGATCGTCAAGGCGGTGCTGCTGCTGAGCGGGGCGTTTCTTTTGGCGGTGATCACGCTGGCCAAGTTTGGTTTCAATCCGCTCGCGTTGTTCCGCGCCGCGTCCGACCAATACGGCATCGCGGTGCTTGGGCCGGGCCGGCTCGTGTCGAATCCTCTTGATGCCATGTCGCTCGGCCTCGCGCTGATGCTCGGCACCGCGGGCCTTCCGCACATCCTGATGCGGTTCTATACCGTGCCTAATGCGAGAACGGCGCGCACGTCGGTGAGTTACGCGACGGCATTCATCGGATTCTTTTACCTGCTGACATTCATTCTTGGTTTCGGCGCGATGGTGCTCGTCGGACAGCCGGCGATTCGTGCGATGGACGCGGGCGGCAACATGGCGGCGCCGCTGCTGGCCCAGACGGTCGGCGGCGATGCGTTCCTCGGTTTCATTTCTGCCGTGGCGTTTGCCACGATTCTCGCGGTGGTCGCGGGTCTCACGCTCGCCGGCGCCGCGACGCTCTCGCACGATCTCTGGGTGAACGTCGTGCGACACGGCGCGGCATCCGACGTCGAGCAACTGCGCGTCGCGCGTGGATCGACCGTGCTGCTCGGCGCGCTCGCCATTGGCCTGGGCATTGCGTTCAAAGGGCAGAACGTCGCCTACATGGTGGGGCTGGCATTCGCGATTGCGGCGAGCGCGAATTTTCCCGCGCTCGTGCTGTCGATTTTCTGGAGAAAATTCACGACGCGTGCGGCGCAGATGAGCATGCTCGTGGGCACGGCGTCGGCGCTCTTGCTGATTTATCTGTCGCCGACGATTCAGATTGATGTCTTGAAGAACGGTTCGGCGTGGTTTCCGCTGCGCAATCCCGGCCTTGTGTCGATCCCGCTGTCATTTGTGGTCGCGTTCGTCGTCTCGTGGCTGTGGCCCGAGCCCGAGGCGGAGGCAAGGTTCAGCGAGGTTGAGCGGAGGGTGCACTTCAGTAAATAGCCGGCCCGGGCCAGTTGGTGCGAGGTTGTCGTTCATGCCAGATCTCAATAGGTAACCCTGGGGTTGCGCGCGGCAGTGAATAGGCTTTGATTTCGAAAATAAGCAACCTCGAGGTTGCCTGTTTTGAGAATCGGCCCTGATTTCGACGATTGCGTAACCTTTAAGTTGCCTATTGAGTCCGGGATATCCTGTTGGCTGCCCGGCTTCAAAAATTCCACCGCAACCCCACACCCGGTCGAATCAGGAACACGCCCGCGCCGCGCTGCGAAAAGGCGAGCGCACGGACTTCAGGCACCACAGACAGATGCTTTTGCAAATCGATCGCGGTCTCGAACCCAAGCGCGACGGCGCTCGTGTTTTCGGTGGACGTGATCGTTTCCGTCGTGAAGACAGGCGGCGGAAAAATCGTCGGGAAGACCGTGCCGAGATTCACCCTGGTCAGCGCGCCTGTCGCGAGCGCGTAATAGTTCGGATACTGCGATTGATACGTGCCTCTCACAAAGCTGAAGCCGACGAGATACCCGGGCCGAAGCCGTCCGCGTGGCGCCGGATGGTATCCCACGACGCTGCTGACGGTGAGGAACCGCACGCGTTGTTTGAAGTCGGGAACGCGCAACGACGTCGGTATGTCGGCGAGGATCATCGGATACTGCGTTGAGCCCTCGGTTTTACCGCCTACGTCGATTGCCAGCTCGAGGCTCCATCGCGGGTGCAGAAATGTTCCAATCCGAAGACCGCCGCCTGCTGTTGTTCCACCGAGTTGCGAGCTGCCGGACCCGTAGAGATTCCCTTCCGTTCCGCTGAACGTCTTGATGTCCGCGAATCCTGTGCCGGTTATGTAGACGGGCGATTGCGCGGCCGCGCTGAGCGCCGACACGATCAAGCCACAACAGACGAGTCCAATCTGTCGCAGATATTGGGTCATGGAAATAGTGTACTCACCATCGTCTCCGGAAATAAATTCCCATTTTTCGGGAGTGCATCGCATCGATGCCGGCGCCGATCGCCGCGCCTTCGCCTGCTGCTACGAGTACGGCGAGCGGGAGTTTTCCGGGGCTATCGAGCCCTTGGCCGCAGATAATGGCGCACCAGGCTCCGAGCACGCGAATTCCGCGCATCGATTGGCTCAATCGACGCGGCGCTTGCTGTGCTTACGGCTGCCCCATATAATCGTGGTTTCGACCCGCCTCGGAATACCAGATTGGGAGGTCGTCCAACGGTAGGACGCGTGCCTCTGGAGCACGTTATCGGGGTTCGAATCCCTGCCTCCCAGCCATCCACCAAAAACCGTAGAAAACCTGGGGGATTGAGCGACGGAAGCAGATGGAGACTAACGACTATGGCCGACAAGAAAATCATTGCAGTGGTGGGTGCTACGGGTTCGCAAGGTGGAGGACTCTGCGCGGCGATCCTCAACGACCCGAACAGTAGTTTTGCCTGCCGGGCCATCACGCGCGATCCTAACAAAGACAAGGCAAAGGCCCTTGCCGCGAAGGGCGCGGATGTGGTTCCGGCTGATCTCGACGATGTCGCGAGTCTCAAGACGGCATTCGCGGGAGCGCATGGTGCGTATTGCGTGACCAACTTCTGGGAGCACTTCTCCGGAGAAAAGGAGAAAGCTCAGGCCAAGAACCTGGCGGAGGCGGCGAGGGCGGCCAGTCTCGAACACGTGATCTGGTCGACCCTGGAAGATACCCGCAAGCTGATGTCGCCCACCGATACGCGGATGCCGATGCTCCAGGAAAAGTACCGGGTCCCGCACTTCGATGCCAAGGCCGAAGCGGACGCATACTTCCAAGGGATGCCCGTTACCTACCTGGTGACGTCGTTCTACTGGGACAACCTGTACAAGTTCGGCATGGCTCCCAAGAAGGGCGAAGACGGGGTCTACCACTGGACGTTCCCTATGGGCAACAGTCGATTGCCCGGCATGGCGGCCGAAGACATCGGCAAGGCGGCCTACGCAATCTTCAAGGCCGGCCGGCAGTACGTCGGCAAGACCGTGGGCATCGCTGCCGAGAACCTGACGTTCAGCGAGATGAGCGACAAGCTGTCGAGGGGCCTCGGCATCGGTCCGGTGAAGTACACGGCAATTGAAGCAGATGCGTATCGCGGCTTGGGCTTCCCCGGAGCCGACGAGCTGGGCAACATGTTCCAGGTTTACCGTGATTTCGAACGGGAGGTCGTCGGCGCTCGCAGTGTCGAGGTCACACGGTCGCTGAATCCCGAGATGCAGACCTTCGATCAGTGGATCGCGAAGAACAAGAGCAAGATTCCGGTTTAAAGACGTTCGATTGTTCTGACATTTTCGAATGTGCCATCTCCGTCCTGTGGGAGGCGCCGGATCACGTGTCGATGGCGGCCGTGGCGATCGCCATCGGCGCCGGCGGAGCACTGAGTTCCATCCACACAACCGTTCTGCTTACCGTCGAAGAGATGCGCTGGCGCAGCGCTTCGACACTGACGCCGCACTCTCTCGCGAACGCGTGCAGACTTCGCCCTTCGACGACGACCTCTTTAGCGACGGCGAATTGCTTGGTCGTGAGGCGTGATCGTGACGCGTCTACTTATGAGCCGAGCGAAGGGGTCATCATCGGTGTCGTCTTCAGAGTCGGGAGGATCGGTGGCCCAGTCCAGGTGAGCAACGGTAAAGTCAAACCCCTGACCTGAACGAAAGTTCCTGACAAAGAGCGGACGTCCGTACAGATCGCAAATGTCTTGGCGGCGGGGACGTCGGGACATGGCGCGGCTCCTGTGGCAGAGCCTTCCGAGGCGGCGGCACTACGCGGGCTACATCGGAGATGTACCGGGTATCGATAGCTCAGCCGCGTCGCGCTGCCTCGATGGTCGCGACGTCGATTTTTTTCATCGTCATCATCGCATCGAAGGCGCGCTTAGCTTCTCCGCCGCCAGCCGAGAGCGCGTCGATGAGCGCTCGCGGGGTGATCTGCCACGAGAGGCCCCACCGGTCCTTGCACCAACCGCATTCGCTTTCCTTGCCGCCATAGCCGACGATCGCGTTCCAGTAGCGGTCCGTCTCTTCCTGATTGTCTGTCGCGATCTGGAAGGAAAAGGCCTCGCTGTGCTTGAACGCCGGGCCGCCGTTGAGACCGAGACATGGAATGCCCAGAACGGTAAAGTCCACGGTTAGTACATCGCCCTGCTTGCCACTCGGGTAATCAGCGGGCGCCTTGTGAACAGCGGTCACTTTGCTCTCAGGAAAGGTGGCTGCGTAGAAGCGCGCCGCGTCCTCCGCGTCCTTGTTAAACCAGAGGCAGATCGTATTCTTTGACTTCATGATCATGTGCTCCGTGTTTTGGTTGGAGGGACAGCGCTGATCAGGCCGCAGCCAGATCGAATCGATCCAGATTCATCACCTTGTCCCACGCGGCGACGAAGTCGCGCACGAACTTCTCCCGTGCGTCGTCGGACGCGTACACCTCCGCAAGCGCACGCAGCTCTGAGTTCGAGCCGAAGACGAGATCGACGCGGCTGGCGGTCCACGTTACGTCGCTCTTCGCGCGGCCGCGTCCCTCGAAGACGTGCGCCGCGTCGGACGTCGGCAACCACGCCGTGTCGAGGTCGAGGAGATTGACGAAGAAGTCGTTAGTCAGCGTTCCGGGCCGCTTCGTGAACACGCCGTAATCGGACTGCCCGGCATTCGCTTTCAGAACACGCAGGCCGCCCACGAGCACGGTCATCTCCGGTGCGCTGAGTGTCAGCCGGACAGCCCGCTCGATCAGCAGGTGTTCCGCCGGCACATGGTGTCCCGCCCCCACGTAGTTGCGGAATCCATCCGCGTCCGGCTCCAGCACGGAGAACGATTCAACGTCCGTCTGTTCCTGCGACGCATCGGCGCGTCCCGGCGTAAACGGCACCTCCACGTTTTGTCCGCCGTCCTTCGCAGCCTTCTCGATCGCGGAGCATCCGCCGAGCACGATCAGGTCGGCAAGCGAAACCTTTTTCGCGCCACCCGTCTGCGCGTTGTTGAATTCCTTCTGGATTGTCTCCAGAGTCTTCAGCGCCTTCGCGAGTTCAGGAGGGTTGTTGACTTCCCAATCCTTCTGCGGTGCCAAGCGAATCCGGGCACCGTTGGCGCCGCCGCGCTTGTCAGTGCCTCGAAAAGACGACGCGGACGCCCAGGCGGTCGAGACCAACTGCGAAATCGATAATCCTGATGCGATGAGTTTGTTCTTCAGCGAGGCGATGTCGTTTCCGTCGATCAATTTGTGATCAACCGCCGGCACCGGGTCCTGCCACAGCTGCGGTTCCTTAGGAACCTCTGCGCCAAGGTAGCGCGTGATGGGACCCATGTCGCGGTGCGTAAGCTTGAACCACGCCTTCGCGAAGGCGTCCGCGAACTCTTGAGGGTTCTCGTAATAGCGCCGCGAGATTTTCTCGTAGGCCGGGTCGAACCGCAGTGCGAGATCCGTCGTGAGCATTCCCGGCGCGATTTTTTTCGAGAGGTCGTGAGCGTTCGGGACGGTGCCTTCACCCGCGCTGTTCTTCGGCTTCCACTGCTTGGCGCCCGCCGGGCTCGTGGTCTGCTCCCACTCGTATTCGAAAAGATGCCTGAAGAAATCATGACCCCACCGGGTCGGTGTCGTGGTCCAGGTGACCTCGAGGCCGCTCGTGATGGTGTGCGTGCCGGCGCCGGTTTCGTAGCTGCTTTTCCAGCCGAAACCCTGCTCCTCGATATTGCCGCCCTCCGGCTCGGGGCCGACATGGTGCGCCGGGCCTGCACCGTGCGTCTTGCCGAACGTGTGTCCGCCGGCGATCAGCGCAACCGTCTCTTGGTCGTTCATCGCCATGCGACGGAACGTCTCGCGGATGTCCCGTGCCGCGGCGACGGGATCGGGGTTGCCGTTCGGCCCTTCGGGGTTGACGTAGATAAGACCCATCTGCACCGCGCCGAGCGGATTCGCAAGCTGCCGTTCGCCGCTATAGCGCTCGTCGCCAAGCCACGTGGCTTCGGACCCCCAGTTGACGTGCTCTGGCTCCCAGCGATCCTCGCGCCCGCCCGCAAAGCCGAACGTCTTCAAACCCATCGACTCCAGCGCGACGTTGCCCGTGAGGATCATCAGATCCGCCCACGAGATCTTGCGCCCGTACTTTTTCTTGATCGGCCAGAGCAGCCGGCGCGCCTTGTCGAGGTTTGCGTTATCGGGCCAGCTGCCGAGGGGCGCAAAGCGCAGCATGCCCGAGCCGGCGCCGCCGCGGCCGTCGTGGATGCGGTAGGTGCCCGCACTGTGCCACGCCATGCGGATCAAGAGCGGCCCGTAATGGCCGAAGTCTGCCGGCCACCAGTCCTGCGACTTCGTCATGACCGCCTCGATGTCTTTCTTCACCGCTTTGAGATCGAGCGTCTTGAATTCTTCGGCATAGTTGAACTCCTCGCCCATCGGATCGCCGGACGGGTGATTCGTGTGAAGGGCGTCCAGGTTCAGCCGATTCGGCCACCAATCGCGGTTCGCTCTGCCGCTGTGTGTTTGGGCAGAGAATGGGCACTTCTGTTCGTTTTCCATGAAACGTTGACCTCTATTTATGTCGTGTGAATGCGTACCTCGCTCAATTATAAGATCTTCCTTGGAGGCAACATGGCCACGCTGGGTTTGGTTGAGTATGACGCCGCTTCTTCTGAAGTTCGCGCCGTGTACGACGACATCATGGCGACTCGAAAGACCGACTGGATCAACAACTTCTGGAAAGCGATTGCTCATGATCCCGCGACGCTGCGCAGGACCTGGCTGAGCGACGAGCAGTTCGGCTGATGACGAGCTGGGACACACTGCCGCGGCCGGTAGGGAAGAGCCAATGGCGCCTTCCTCCGGTGTCATCATGGCCCGATAGCGACCTCCTGGCGCTGGGCGCCGATCTCGATCCCGCGACAGTGATCGACGCCTATCGGCACGGGATGTTTCCGATGGGCGTCAGTGAGTTGGGCGATCGGCTCGGCTGGTGGTCGCCCGACCCGCGCGGCATTCTTCCGCTCGACCGTGTGCGTGTGACACGCTCGATGCGGCAAAGCGTGAAGCGCTACGAGATTCGAGTGGACACCTGCTTCTCGCGCGTGATGCGCGCCTGCGCCGATTCGTCGCGTGGACCCACGTGGATCACTGAAGAGTTCATCGAAGGCTACACGCGGCTGCACGAGCTGGGCTGGGCCCACAGCATCGAGGTGTTCGATCGGAGGAGCGAGCTCGCGGGTGGCCTGTACGGCCTCCGGATTGACGGGTATTTTTCAGGCGAATCCATGTTTCACATCGAGCGCGACGCATCGAAGGTCGCCCTGATGGCGTTGGTGGATCTCATGCGGTCGAGTGCGATGACCCTGCTCGACGTGCAGTGGTGCAGCAAGCATCTGGCGTCGCTCGGCGCCATCGCCATTCCTCGAAGCGCGTATCTCGCGCGCCTCGCTGATGCTCTGCGGAAGCCATCGTCCGAGCAATCGCAAAGGAAAGCGCTATGATGCTTCGATGAAAATGCGCACACTCGCCTGTGGCCTGACGCTGGCCGTTGCTTTCGGCATGATCATCACACATGCGCAAACCACGTCGACGCCGGTGGACGGCCTTGTGTCGGCCGCCAAGGTCGCGGCGGGCACGGACTGGTCGGGAACGTTCACGCGTCTGTGTATTCCACCTCCCGCAGTCCCATCGGAGGCGGCGCGAGGCGGCGGGGCGGGTCGAGGCAACGCCGCTGCCCCAGCCACTCCCCCACGCGAGAGATGGCACGCGGAACCTGCGAAGGTCGCCGACAACCTCTATTTCATCGGCGAAAAGGACCACAGCTCCTGGGCGCTTGTCGGCAGCCAGGGCATCATCGTGCTCGAGGCTCTCTTTCACTACGCCGTGGCTGATGAGGTGACCGGCGGTCTCAAGAAGCTTGGTCTCGACGCGAACAAAGTGAAGTACGCCGTCATGTCACATGCGCATGGCGACCATGATGGAGGCGCTGCGTACCTTCAGGACTCGATCCCCGGAGTACGTCTGGTCTACGGCGCTGCCGACTGGGATGCTGTCGACAAATCGACCAACCGCCCTGGCGGCAAGCCGAAGCACGACCAGATCGGCACCGACGGCATGACGTTATCGGTCGGCGATGCCTCGATGCAGATCGTCACGATGCCGGGGCATACGGCGGGAACGCTGTCGTATCTGTTCGAGATCAGGGACAACGGCAAGCCGCTGCGTGTCGTCTACGTCGGCGGGACCGCCATCCCATTCAACGGGACCCCGGACTATTACGATACCTACCTCGCGTCGTCGAAAAAGGTCGCGGACGCCGCCGCCGCCTTTGGCGCGACGGTGCTGTTGTCGAACCACACGGAATTCGACAACGCCTACTACAAAGCCCACACAGCCGCGAATCGCAAGCCCGGCGAGCCCAATCCTTTCGAGGTGGGAAAGGATGGCGTCGCGCGTTACTTCACGGTCGTGCAGGATTGCACGACGGCCGCCAAGCTGCGCATCGCAAACGCAAAGATGTAAGACATCACGCTGGCGACGCGATACAGCCATGATCGCCTTCTCACGCATCAGCAAGCAGTACGGCAAGCAGGTGCTCTTCGTCGACGCGTCTTTCCAGCTCAATCCCGGCGAAAAAGTCGGCTTGGTCGGGCCAAATGGCTCGGGCAAGACGACGCTGTTTCGCATGATTACGGGGGAGGAACAGCCCGATGAAGGGGAGGTGTCGGTTCCGAGAAAAACCCCCATCGGGTATTTCCGCCAGGACGTTGAAGAGATGTCTGGGCGGTCGGTGCTCGACGAGGCGATTGCCGGCAGCGGACGGCTCGGGGCGCTTCATCACGAGCTCGAAGAGCTGCAGCAGGCGCTCGCCGATCCCGCGAAGGCAGACGAGCCGGAGAAGATCCTCGCGCGTTTTGGCGACGTCCAGGAAGAATACGAGCATCTCGGCGGCTACGCGCTCGAGAGCCGCACGCGGGAAATCCTTCATGGGCTTGGGTTCGATGATGAGCGGATTGACGGCGATGTCGGTGCGCTCTCGGGCGGCTGGAAAATGCGCGTGGCCATGGCGCGCGTGTTGCTCGGCGAGCCTGAAATCCTCCTGATGGACGAGCCGACGAACCACCTCGACATCGAGTCGATTATCTGGCTCGAAGCCTTTCTGAAATCGCGTCCCGGCGCGCTGCTCATGACGTCGCACGATCGCGAGTTCATGAACCGCGTTGTGACGCGCGTGGCCGAGATCGACGGTGGAGAAATTACGGCCTACTCGGGCAACTACGATTTCTACGAGCGCGAGCGCGCCATTCGCGAGGCCAACCGTGAAGCCGCCTACGCGCGGCAGCAGGCGATGCTCGCCAAGGAGCAGCGCTTCATCGAGCGGTTCGCCGCGCACGCCGCCAAAGCGGCGCAGGTGCAGAGCCGGGTGAAGGCGCTCGATAAAATCGAACGGATCGAGCTGCCGAAGAAGCGGACCATCGTGAAGTTCGACTTCCGGCAGCCACCGCGTTCCGGCGAGCAGGTCGCGATTCTCGAGCACGTCGGCAAAAAGTACGGACGTCGCGTCGTTCACGACGATCTGAACCTGAACATCCGGCGCGGCGAGCGCTGGTGCGTGATGGGAAAGAACGGCGCCGGCAAGTCGACGCTCCTGAAAATGGTGGCCGGCGTGTTGCCGCCCGACGAAGGGGTCGTCAAGCTCGGGGCAAGCCTGAAGATGGGATATTTCTCGCAGCAGGCGCTCGACGTCCTCGACCAGGATCTGACGATCGACGAACAGCTACGGCGCGATTTCCCGCACGAGTCCATCGGCGCGCTTCGCAGCCTCGCCGGCGCGTTTCAATTTTCCGGAGAGGAAACCGAAAAGAAAATCCGCAGTCTGTCTGGCGGCGAAAAGACCAGGCTCGTCATGGCGCGCATGCTCCTGTATCCGCCGAATTTTCTCGTGCTCGACGAGCCGACGAACCATCTGGATCTCGCCACAAAGGAAATGCTGCTCGAGGCGCTGGCGGGTTTTGAAGGCACGATGCTGTTCGTGTCGCACGACCGGGAGTTTCTGCGCGGGCTGAGCAACCGCGTGCTCGAGCTCGGCGGCGACAGCGGCACGGACGGGGCGCACGCGTATCCCGGATCGTACATCGAGTACGTCGCGCGGACCGGCCACGAAGCACCCGGGGTACATGCGTAGATGATTTTCGACAGTGAGCCCAACCAAGGGGGCCGTCGTCATCGCTCAACATGCGGGGGCACCTGAAGAGCTGGTCGCAAGGCGCGGCCAGCGCCGCGGCCCTCGAGGTCGCCGGCGGGACAGCCTGAAGGGGTCGCGTCGGTGCCAATTTTCGGCACGTCCGGCGCGGAGGAATGACAAATTTTGTCAGCGCCAGGCCGTCTGAGTCAATAACTGCACAAAACCTTCGCAAAACTGCACGGCACGGGCTGGCAGGTCGATTGCTCCCTCAACCGAAAGTGCTCCATTGGGAGCCTCCGGAGGAATTGTGAACTGCGCCGAATGTCAAACGGAGCCGCTGACCCCCGGGCATTATTGTCCGTGCTGCGGCCGAAAACTTTCGTTACAAGAGCGGAGGGCCGCAGAAGCCGCTTCTCCGGTCACTCGCTGCCAGAGTTGCGGAGGGCTCTCCGCCGACGGCGATCTCTGCAAGTCGTGTCATGAGGCCTTTGCACCGGTACTCGGCGGCGCGACAGGTAAGGACCCTTTGAACGATTCGCGGCCGGCCGCCGCGCAGAAAGCGGCAGCTGCCGAGAAAACGACCGAGGTCGTTTCCAAGATAGAGGCCGCCAAGGCAGAACGCGCCAAAGCGGCGGCGGATTTGACCGCGAAAGCGCATCTTGCTAGAGGAGCAAATCTTGCGCCGGTCACCAAGCGACCAATCGTAGCGGCACCGGCTCCCACGCAGCGGCGGAGTCGGACACCGATGCTGATCACAGCGGCCGCCGTGATCGTCGTTGCGATCGCCGCTGCCGAAGGTGCCCGCCGGTTTGGGTTCCTCTTGCCCCCGCAGAGCGCTCGTGACGCACAGCCAGTCCAAGCGCCGCCAGCCATGGAACGCGTGACCGCGGGCGAGCGCCAGACGCCACCTGATATTCGTCCAGTGGCGAAAGTGGTCACCGAAAATCGCGCACCCGTAATTGCACCGGCACCGGCCACAGCTGCACCAAAGCCGAAGAACGTTGCAGGACGACGAGGAGGCGTTCGCCAGGCAGATTCATCCAATCAGCACGTCGTGCCGGTGGTCGCTCCCGCGCCGGTCGTGGAAATACCGGCGGCTGTGCCAACAAAGCCAGCGGCACTGGTGGCTGCCGAATCACCGCGAGTATCCACGCCACCCACCGGCCGGTTCTTCGAGCGGAACGAAGTCGACGAGTCGCCGCGGATCGCAACCCGCGTGGCGCCGCAACTACCCGCTAATCTTCGAGCTCGCGCGCGCAATGACATCGCCGTCGTTCGTCTGCTCGTTTCGCGGACCGGTCATCCGTTCCGAATCAGTCTGCTTCGTGGGTCCATGCTCGGTCGCTCGTCGGACGAGGCTGTCGTCGCGGCGGTGACGCAGTGGACGTTCTCGCCAGCCAAGAAACGGGGAGAGCCCGTGAACTGCTGGTACAACGTCGGTGTGCCGCTCGGCCAAGCCAACTAGGGCAAGAGCTTTTCGCCACGTTGCACAACCTCGGCGATGTGATCCGCGAAGCGATCCCAGAGACCGGGTGGAAGATTGTGCCCCAGTCCTTCGATGACGACGAGCTCCGCGCCGCGGATGGCTGCTGCAGTTGCGCGGCCGCCGCTGACATCACAGACCACGTCTGCCAGACCGTGAATCACGAGTGCTGATATATCGAGGGCTTCCAGCCGGGCTGTGCGATCGCCTGATGCAAGAGATGCGACAGCCTGCCGCCCAATGGCGATTTCGTCGTGGCCGCGATCCCAAGCGAGACCAGTGCGTTCAGCGATGTCGGCCGGATTGCTTGGGTAGGCCGGAGAGCCGATGATACTGAACGCTCGCACCATGCGATCGATGACTGCCTGTCGCGTGGTTGCTGGCGGACCGCTAAACACTGCCTTGAGCGTTTCGGGATGCACCTGCCCGACCGTCATGTCGCCGGTCGTGGACATCATCGACGTGAGTGAAAGAATTCTCGCGGGATGCTCGATGGCGATCGTTTGAGCGATGGCGCCACCCAACGAGAGTCCGACGATATGCGCGGCGTCCACGTCGAGCGCGTCGAGCAGACCGACAGTGTCGGCAGCCATATCTGACAAGGTGTATGCCGCCGACGAGAAGTCACCCGCAAGCGCCGCGTGCACATCAGGCTTCGGTGCGTCGTGAAAGTGGGTCGAGCGGCCGGCGTCACGATTGTCGAAACGAATCACCTGCAATCGGCGACGGAGCAGTGCGGTGAGAAAGCCTTCCGGCCAGTGGACCAGTTGTGCCGCCCCACCCATGATCAGCAGCACGACTGGATCGGTCGGGCTGCCGCGACGCTCATAGGCGATGTCGATGCGCGACGGCCCGACGTTGGTGACGGTCTGTTCATTCAACGCCATAAGTTGGCGATGATACGCGGAGCGAACACCAACAAACAGTCTTGAACTCTGCTGGTGCCTGCCTGATACTGATAGTGGGCTTTGGCGATTCCTTCGCGAAAAATCCGCTACGAGTTCAAGCAGTTGACGGAATCCGACGTCCCGCTTCTCAAGAGCTTGCTACGAGTGTTCGGAGAGGCCTTCCAAGACGTCAAAACCTACCAGGACGCTGTTCCAGAAGATCACTACCTGCACGCGCTGCTCGCCAAGCCACATTTCATTGCCGTCATCGCACGCCGGGGCAATGACGTGGTGGGTGGTCTTGCCGCGTACGAACTGGATAAATTCGAGCGGGACAGGCGCGAAATTTACATCTACGATTTGGCAGTGGCAGAAGCACACCGACGAAAGGGCGTGGCCACCGGTTTGATTGGTGCCCTGAAAAACATCGCCAAGGAGCGGCGGGTATACGTGATCTATGTTCAGGCCGACAGAGACGATGCTCCCGCCATCAAACTTTACGAGTCATTGGGCACTAAAGAAGATGTTCACCATTTCGATATCAGCGTCCCTGTTTGATCGCAAAGACCCAGACCGCCCCGCCCTCCGGCACCTCGGGATATTCACCTGGATTCAAACGATTCAGGCGCCCCTGCATCGCCCGTGCGTCGATCCCGAAGCCCGATTGCACAGCGACGTATTGCGTTCCGTCGATCGCGTACGACATCGGGATGCCGATGATGCCCGATTGAGTGGGATGCTCCCACAAGAGTTTTCCGGCCTTCGCATCAAATGCGCGGAACATCCGGTCGTTGGTGCCGCCGGAGAACACGAGGCCGCCACCCGTGGTCAGGATCGGCCCCCAGTTCGCCGACTTGGCAAACGTGTGCGTCCACACGCGCTTGCCGGTGTC
>JANMJM010000158.1:0-6623 GCA_031371345.1 Vicinamibacteria bacterium | reverse complement strand
CGCTGCGCCGTCACCCCCGGGCTCACGGGCGTTGCGCAGATTTATGCGCCGCGTGATGTCGTCCGGCGCCACAAGTTTCGGTACGACAAGGTGTACATCGCGCGTCAGTCGTTCTGGCTCGACATCAGGCTGATCCTGCTTTCTTTTTGGATCACGTTCCGCGGCACGTGGGAAAACCGGGGCAGAAAGTATTGATGGCGAGTAGAATGCCCGCAATGCACGACGTGGTGATCATCGGTGGAGGCCCTGCGGGCCTCTACGCGGGAGCGCGTCTCGCTCGCCAGGGGTTTGGCGTGACGCTGCTCGAAGAACATCCATCGGTGGGCGACCCCGTGCACTGCACGGGCGTACTGGCCGCCGAAGCCTTCGACGAGTTCGGCGTGTCGCGACGCGCGGTGCTCAACGACCTGACGACCGCGCATTTCTGGTCGCCGGCCGGCCATGAGATTACCTATTCAAGCGGCAAAGTAGAGGCGGTCGTCATCGATCGACGCGTCTTCGACGAAGAGCTCTGCGAGGATGCTCAGGCTGCCGGTGTGACCGTCGAGCGCGGCTCACGCGCGACCTCGGTACAGATCGACAGTGGCGGCGTCTCGATCCGGACGTCGCACGGGGAATGGCGCGCGCGCGCGTGCGTGTTGGCCTGTGGCGCTAATTATTCGCTGCACCGCCAGGTGGGACTCGACATGCCGAGTCTTTTTCTGCAGACGGCCCAGAGTGAGATACCGGCCGGTCAGCCTGGCGACGTCGAGCTGCATTTTGGGAACACGGTCGCGCCGAAGGGATTCGGATGGGCGGTGCCGGTCGTGCGTGCCGGATACTCCTGCGCCCGCATCGGCGTCATGTGCGAGCACGATGCCCCCCGACATTTCGAGCGTTTGGCGCAGCGCCTCGCGACCCGGTGGAACATCGCGCGCGGCAGCATCGGCCGTCCACGTCAGAAAATGCTTCCGCTTGCGCCGATTTCACGCACGTATGGCGATCGGCTTCTCGCCATCGGTGATGCGGCGGGGCTGGTAAAGCCAACCACCGGCGGAGGCATTTACTACAGCCTCGTGAGCGCATCGCTGGCTGCCGATGTGCTGACAGGCGCACTGAAGGTGGATGATTTGAGCGCGGCGCGTCTCGAGCCCTACGAGCGGCAGTGGCGTGAGCGGCTCGCCGATGAATTTGAGGCGCAACTCTCGCTGCGGCGCGTCGCCCACCGCATGACCGATGACGACATCGAGCAGCTGTTCGAACTGGCGCGCGTCGACGGCGTGATGCCGATCGTGCGCCGCACGGCCTCCTTCAACCGCCACCGCCACTTAATCCTCGCCTTGCTGAAACACCCGCCCGTGCGTCAGATACTTCTTCGGAGATTAGCTTTTTAAGCAGCTTCCAGTTTTCAGCTTGAGGGGCAGAGCTTTGTGTGCGGGATTTGAATAGGCAACCTTGGAGTTGCAGACGGCGAAGCCCTTTCAATGGACCGTCACTCGGGCCGAGGAAAATACTACCGCTGCCAGGCCTCGGGCTTGTGCTCGGGCGGGAAGGGCGCGACGCTGGCGCCGAGCGGCATGAACCAGAGATTCTCGGGATCCACCCGCAGGTATTTACCGACAACGACATAACGGTTCGTCCCGAAGTAGTCCAGGATGCGCTGGCGTACCTGAGGGTGTGTCTCGACGGCGACCAGACTTGGATGAAATCGCTGAATATCCAGACCGGCGAGCGCCGCCGGCTCGGCAAGCTCGATGTCCATCGTCAGAAAATCAAATCGCTCAATTCCCTGGGCCGGCAGCAACTCGTTCAGGGTGATCGTCGGCACTTCGACGGTCATTTTCACGCCACCGTAGGAGCTGGCGAAGTCGCGCTCCGAGGACGATGCCCCAGCGCCGTTGGAGATGAAGAACTTTGCCTTGTCGTTCGATCGGTCCGAGACGAACATCGAGAAAAATTTCGTGCGCGGACGGTGTGTTTCGTAACCCGCCCGGTAGGCCTCCTGAGCGTCGACAGCGACGCCCGACCATCCCAGCCGCGTTTCGAGGAACCACGTGTTGCTAAGCTGCTCGGCGTCGGCCGAGCCGATATCGACAAATACACCGCCCTTCTTGTCGTTGAAGTAATCGCGAATGATCCACTCCTCGAGATTCATGGAATGTCTGGCAGGACCATAGCGCCGCTCGAGCCAGTCGGCTTCGGAGGTGTTGCGCGGCGCGACACCGGCCCTCGCGCGAAGGGCGAACAGGACCGATTCGGGCTTGCGGCTTTCGCGGATGGCCCACAATGCGACGAGGGCGCCTATGCAGAGCGATAGCATCACCAGCACCAGGTTCTTCAGCACGATGGGTTTTATCGGCTGTTCGGGTTGCGGGCAGAAGCCAGTCAGGGCGCAAGGTCGTGACCCCGAACGACTTCACGTCCCTGCGCGAACTCGAGGATCGGCTGCTCGCCTTCCAAGGAAGGTACGAGCAGACGGCGAAGCCCTTTCACCTACCCTTTGTGCGGCGGGATCGGACGTGAGGCGCGCGGATTCATCGGCAGCACGTGGCTTGCCGGATCGTTACTGAAGAACCAATCGGTGAGACGCATGGCCGACCCGCGCTTTTGCGGCAGGATGTCCTGCAACTGCAGCAGTACTTCAATCACTTCCTGTAGCCGATGCACGACGCCGATGCCGCGCTCGGTGGCTTGCGCCTTCAGTCGCTCGTCCAGGCTCTTGTCGCTCATCTGGAGAATAAGAATGGCTTTGCTTTGCGAGGCGCCAACCACTTCCACGCAGTTCAAAAACTGATCGTCGACGATGAGATCGAGCCGCAGCGCATTGGCAATCTCCCCGCGCGAGCCCGGGACGGTAACCACCGCCGGCATGTAAAAGCCGTGCGATTCGAGCCACGCCTGACTTTGAAACTGCACCGAATCGCCCGCGGTGGGAATTCTCGACGTCAGGAAGGATACTTCCCAGCGGTAGCGGCGCGCGAGCTGATAGAGCCTCGCGATTTGCCCGGGTTCATACGCCGTAAGACCGAGCCACCAGTTGGGCGTGTCGGTGATGACTTTCCAAACGCGCTTGGCGTCGGACGCCGACACCGCGTCGAGGTCGGGCATCGGCGAACCAGGCCGGTGAATACTGTCGTGGCCGAGCAGCTTCGACGCCACGTCAAGGAACGCCGTTCGAAAATCCGCCACGACGCCGTCCAAATCGAACCCGAGTCGCAACATTCAGAGCCTCGATCGATGACGCGCCGACCGTTGGGGCGCGTGAATCGCGATGGCCGCCAGCACGCTGAAGAGCATCGCGTTGGCCGGCATGCGGAGGCCGGTTTCCCAGAAGCTCTGAACCATCACGCCCGCCATTCCGGCGCCCGCGCCCGCACGAAGCAAATAATCCGGTCCCTCGTCCTCCATCAATCTCCGCCGGAATAGTAACAGGAACGCCGCTAGAGTCAGTGCGGCCGGCACCACAATCAGTGCACCGCCTTCGGCCGCGAGCTGCAGGTACTGGTTATGTGCCTGCACGATCGAGTACCCCGGCTCGGTCGTTTGATACGGAATGATGGCGGCGCCGAAGGTGCCTACGCCCGTGCCTGTCCAATGGAAGTCACTCGCAAGGCGAACCGCATCCTGCCAGATCGCAGTACGTCCACGGATGGGCGAGCGCGTGGCGAGCGCTTCGTCGAATCTGCCCATCAGCGAGTTGAAATTCGCGAACGACAACACGACGACCGCGAGGAGCAGACCTTGAAAGATCGTCCACTTCCGCGTCGCCGGATTGTGTCGATGGCTCGACAGCCAGATGCTCATCGCAAATGCGCCCATCAGGCCGATGAGCCCGGATCGCGACGCCGAAATCAATACCGCCAGCGTGAGCAGGCATACAGAGGCGGCGAGCCACGCGCGCATCGACCCCAACTGCATGGCGGCCGAGGCGACGCGTTGCGAGATTCGTCGTCCTTCGCGCGACCCTGGCGCGCGCGCAAGCAAGTACCCAAAGACGAGCGGCGACACCATCATCGCCCACGTGGCGAAATGATTCCGATTCACGAACGGACCATACGGCCGCGCGCCTGCATCCAGCGGACGCCAGTGCCCGTAGAGCAGCTCCTTGCTTTCCGTGCGCTGCACGATCGCGGCGACCGAAGCGACAAGACCGATGATGGCCAGCGACCGCACAATGCGGCCCGCTCCTCCCATCTCGCAGATCTCACGCGTGATCCAGAACAAGACCAGCGCGGCTGCAAAAATCGCGAGTGCTGCGAGCGTCTCGACGGGAAGAATGCTGATCGACAAGGCTGGCGGAACGGGAATCCACAGGGCGGCGCGCAGATCCAGCGCATGAGGGTCGATGAGCTGTACCACCGGTAACGGCAGCGGGACGAACTGCAAAACAACGGCGAGGGCGGCGAGTATGAGGTTCGTGTCCGTGGCGCGCGCGTGCTCGTCGTGCCGGATTCGGGGGCGCAGGACGAGTGCCATGACGAGAATCACGCAGGCAGCGGGAATCCAGACCCACGCGTAGACCGCGCCGGCGGGGAACGTGACGCCAGCCAACAGCGCGGCCACGCTCGTGGCCCAGAGACGCGCCGACCGCTCAGGCCGCGTCGGACCTGACGTAGTAGTTCTTGTATTTGTAGCCGTAATAACGGGAGTAATAGTACTTGTTCCGGACGATGTCAACGCGGTTGAGCACGGCGCCGAGGACTCGCGGCCGGCTGGTCATCAACGTTTCCACCGCGCGTTCTGCCAGACGCCGTTGCGTCATCTCCGAGCCGAGGATGAAGACGACGCCCGACACCCATGGGGCGATGATCACCGCATCGGTGACCGCGAGCACCGGCGGCGTATCGATAATCACCCAATCGAAGGGGCCGCCCTGTACGTGAGCAATCAGCGTCTTCATGCGCTCGGACGCGAGTAGCTCAGACGGGTTGGGCGGCGTAATGCCTGCCGTCATCACCCACAGGTTCTCAACGCTCGTGCGACGAATCGTCTGGCGAGGGGTGGCCTGACCGGTCAGCAGGTGCGACAAGCCAATCGTGTTTTCCATGCCGAGAGTGCGCGCGACGCTTGGCCGCCTCATGTCGGCGTCGACGATGAGGACGCGCGACCCGCCGTAGGCGAGCGCAATCGCCATGTTGCAGGCGGTGGTCGTTTTGCCTTCGAGCGGCTGAGCGCTGGTCACCGCGATTACGCGCGTGCCTTCAGTGCCGCTGCTGAACACAAGCGAGGTTCTCAAAGCGCGGAACGCTTCGCCGAATTCATGCGGCACATCGGCGGTGAGGAGCGGCGACTGGTTGCCTTTCACGGCAGGCACGAGACCGAGAAACGGCAGCTTCAGACCTCGCGTGACATCTTCTGGCGTCTTCACCGTATCGTCGAGGTAGTCGATCGTCAGCACCAGACCGACCGCGAGGAGAAGGCCGGCCAGCGAGCCCAACATGAGATTGCGCCGGACGTCTGGCGTGAACGGAGAGCCCGGCACCACGGCGCGATCCATCAAGCGCACGTTGTTGCCACCGCTGTTGCTCACAATCTGCAGCTCGTTTTTCCGCTGGATGAGGGCGTCGTAGATCTGGCGGTTGCTGTGGGCTTCGCGCTCGAGCACCGTGTAACCGACGCTCTTGCGGTTCAGGTCCATGGCCGCGTTTTTCGAACCCTCGAGCGCCGAAGCGAGC
The DNA here is from genome assembly GCA_031371345.1 of Vicinamibacteria bacterium. GTDB lineage: Bacteria > Acidobacteriota > Vicinamibacteria > Vicinamibacterales > JAMQPK01 > JAMQPK01. The sequence goes on along the minus strand of JANMJM010000158.1, from coordinate 969 downwards.
CGCCGCTCCAGGCTGAGCGCGGTCTCGTAGTCGTTCCGGATCGATTCGACCGACGAGCGCAACGCCTCCTGGTATTGCTTGTTGGTGTCCACGATCGCATTTTCGTTTTCAATCACCTGGGGATTTTTCGGGCCGTAGCGCTCGCTGAGCGTGACGCGCGTGCGCTGCAAATCCGCGAGCCGCTGACGAAGCGTCTGGACGGCCGGATTGTTCGTGACCGCAGGAATCGACTCTGCAAGCGCGCTCGACGCGAGCGATTTCACCTGAATGTACGAAGCTTCTTTCTGGATCCGTTCCGTCCGCGCGCGCGTGTACTGGTCGTTCACCTGGTTCAGGCTCGAGACGACGGTATTCTGGCGCTCCTCGAGCGACAACGCGTTGTTCGTCTCGCGATACTCGGCCATCGCGCGCTCGCTGTCCTCGACCTTGGTCTGCTGTTTCGCGATCTCGTCGGCAAGAAACGTCAGGCTTTTCGATGCGGTCTCGGTCCGCCGCTCGAAATTCTGCTTCACGTATTCTTCGACGAGCGCATCGGCGGCGGCGGCGGCAAACGTCGGATTGGACGACCGGACCGAGACGTTATACAGACGGCTGCCCCGCACCGGCTCGACGTCGACCGCACCGAGAAAATTGTTGACGATCGCATCGCTGCTCGGCGCGGTTGGGGCCTTCTCGCTTGGCGGGACCGGTCTGATGCCGACCAGCGCCAGCGCTTGTTCCTTCATCGTGCTCAGGATGCCTGCGAGGCCAGTCGGACGAATCTCCTGCCCGTTGAACTCTGGGAGGCGTTCGAGGTGAAGACGGGCGGCCACTTTCGCGGCCAGCTCGCGCCCCGTCAAAATTCGCAATTGTGTTTGGTAGTACGGTTCGGGGTCCTGATAGTAGTCCGCCGTCGTCGTCGTCGCGTTGAATCCTGCAACCGCCGCCGCGCGCTCGTCGTCGATGAGCAGGCTGGTCGTGGCGCGGTAC
>JANMJM010000101.1:0-3126 GCA_031371345.1 Vicinamibacteria bacterium | reverse complement strand
CGCCCGCCAAGGTGGTCGACTTCTTCGTCGAATACTACGGTCCGACCAACCGGGCGTATTCGTCGCTGACTGGCGACGGCCGGAAGGCACTACACGATGATCTGACGGCGCTGTGGACCAAGAATAACATCGCAACCGATGGAACGACCAAGGTCCAGGCCGAGTACATCGAGGTCATCGGCGCTCGCTCCTAAGCCCGCTTCAAGTAATTTCCGGTGTTGTGCTCGGAGGCTCACAACGCCGGAAATTTTATCCGTCGCAGTAAATTGGTGAACCGACTGTCATTACGTTCGGCCGATGGTCGACTCGACCGATTAGGGCGGGCTGCGTAGCAGGCGAACGAAACTCCTGCCGCGCAGGAATAGGCTTTAAACCACCTCTTTTCCCATCTCATGACAGGGAATCGTCAGTCATGGACGACGGTACCAAGCCCATCATATTTCCACTGAGGAAGCGCCGGGTCAATGCACATACAACTGAAAGTAACGAACCCGTCCGCACCGTCTGCCGTCACTTCAATCTCGGCGCCCACACAGCCAACAATTGAGGAGAAGAGACCACGGCCTCGGAGGGTCACGACACTTCCATTTACGGAGCCGGCCTGCGTGAAGAAAATGGGCGCAACGGGTACCGCGGGTAGCGGCGGAGGCGGACCCATGACCCACCCTGACCCGCTCATGGCAGCTTCAGGCCCATCAACAGTCACGCTGATATTCAGCTGTGTCGCAGAGCCTCCGCTCCCCGGAACGTGCCGGAGTGTCCCATCAATATGGATACGCCTAGAACCGCCAACCCGAATTGTTCTTGGATTCTGTACTTGCGCCATGGTGGACGCGCCGATTCCCGCAATCCCGACGGTGGCTCCTCCACTAAGAAGTGCTCGTCGAGTCAAACCAAACCTCAACACGTCTCTCAACATGGTGTCCTCCAGGTTAGCGAGTTACGGGAACGCGACTGGCTATATGAGTTCGCGAGCCGTGGATTATAGACCTATGAACGCTTTATTCGACCTAAGCTGATGACATCTGAAGCTCACCTTTGCGTCCGGTGTTGTCACCGCGATCCGCCAGCGCGAGACCCTGCAGCGCGCTACGTCGTGGGCATCCTACATCGTGCGACTTTGCGGTGTCCTTTACGACCGTCCTGTGGTAAAAATGGCGCTTCCGCACGTACAACAACACGTACAACAAAAGGAATGTCCCATGCGCTCCAGATGGCTCCGCGCCCTTCCGGTCATCCTAACTTTCGGCGGCGTCACTACGGCATCGGCAATCACCAATCAATCGATTACGCCCACAATGGTGCTCAACTACCCGGGCGCAACTTCGACGCAGGCACGCGGCATCAACAACCCGGGAGAGGTTGTCGGCACGTTCATGTGTGCCGCCGTCTGTGCCAACCCGCTCACGGGTGAGGTAAGTACCGCGGGCACCCACGGCTTCCTACTCCAAAACGGCGTGTACACGCGGCTCGATGTCCCGGGAGCGAGCCAAACGATCCCACGTGGGATTAGCTCGCCTGGAACCGTCGTCGGTCAGTACGCTGCGTCTGGCGTAACCCACGCATTCACGTATTCGATTCTTGATGGCACCTTCACGAACCCCATTGATGTGCCGACGGCGCTGTTCGACAATCTCGGGACACCGAAAAACACCCTCGGCGTCGGAATCAATCCCCAAGGCGAACTGGTCGGTTGCTATCACGAAGATGGCCTCACAATGACGACCATGCACGGCTGGGTGAAAGGGTTGGACGGCGAGTTCCACGAACTTGTGACGCCGCCGCACTCGCCGGGTGGCACGACCACTCACGACCCAGACACGATGAACAATGGCATCGCAGCGACCGGAGAGATTGTCGGGATTTACTTCTCATCTGGCGTTTCCTATATCGCGGATGAATCCGGTATCGTGACGCTGTTTACCGCTGACGGCAAGTTCACCCATGCGTACGGCGTGAATGCGAGAGGTGACGTTGTCGGCTTCTACGGCACGAACCAAGCAGGAACCGGCAACGGCGTTCCAACCAGTCCGAGTGGTTTTCTCCGCACTAGACAAGGAGGCTTGCGAGGGTTTCTCGTCGCTGGTGCGAGCACGACGCAGATTTGGGGCATCAACGACATGGGCGCCATCGTCGGTCAATACACCGACAGCACGGGAACGCACGGGTTCGTGTACCGAGTGAGCGAAAGACGACCATAGCAGTAAATGGCGGTGTTGGCGACAAAGTTAGTCCGGAGATTGCGTATCGACGGCTATACAGGCAAAAAATCTTTGTAAGCTGAATCGCTGCTTTGATATACCTGTAGCCATTTGCCCAATTGATGGCGCGGCTCGACAGATTCCACGCCCCATACATTGAAATACAGTTCGTCAGTTCAGCTGCTAAGCGGGATTAGCAGCGAAACGCGTCGAGTGCAGTTGTGGAGAGTTGAAATAAAGGGGCAGGAACCGGCGCGTGTCTAATCAAGTGGAAGAGCAAGAACAGCCGGCGCCCCGCAGATTGGCATCGCCAAGTCTCAATGATCCAGCTGGAATGGCACGCCTTTGCGGTATTATTGGCCGCTCTCACACAACTGGTTTATGCCGCTCGCCACCGGAACGCGACTCGGGCCGTACGAGATCCTCGCCCCACTTGGAAGCGGCGGCATGGGCGAAGTTTATCGAGCACGTGATTCGAAGCTCAATCGCGACGTGGCGATCAAGGTACTGCCTGACCAGCTCGCCGGCGATGCTGAACGACTCGCCCGATTTGAGCGCGAAGCGCGAGTCCTGGCATCTCTCAACCATCCCCACATTGCTCATATTCACGGCTTCGAAGACTCGACCGGAGTCTCCGCACTCGTCATGGAGATGGTCGAAGGCCTGACACTCGCGGATCGTATCTTTCAAGGACCACTTGCGGTTGGCGAGTCGCTCGAGATCGCCATCCAGATCGCCGACGCGCTCGAAGCGGCTCACGAGCGGGGGATTGTGCACCGCGATCTGAAGCCGGCGAACGTGAAAATCACGCCGAACGGCGACGTCAAGGTCCTCGACTTCGGGCTGGCCAAAGCAATGGCTGGCGATGCGCCTTCGCCGGATCTTTCGTTGGTGACCACCGAGAGAACAGAGCCGGGCTTGATTC
>JANMJM010000063.1:0-8333 GCA_031371345.1 Vicinamibacteria bacterium | reverse complement strand
ATGCGGCGGCAACGCCTCCAGGGCAGTGGCAACAGATCAGCATTTTTCTGTCGCCAATGGACGTGCACGTGAATCGTACGCCGGTGTCGGGACGCGTCACGAAAGTGGATTTCCGCAAAGGCAAATTTCTTCCCGCCTACCATCACGACGCGGCAGGACAGAACGAGCGCAGCGAAGTCTGGGTCGATCACGGCGGCACGACGGTTGTCTTTCGCCAGATCGTCGGCATTCTCGCGAGGCGCGTCGTGTGCCGCGCCAAACCGGGTGACGTGCTCGCGCCGGGCCAGCGATTCGGCATCATGAAATTCGGATCGCGCATGGACGTGTTCCTGCCCTTGTCGGCAACGCTGCTGGTGAACGAAGGCGATAAGGTGGTCGGCGGTGTCACGGCTGTCGCGACATTGCCGTAACGAGAAACGAGAAACTGGATTGGTGAGTGACAGAGTTGCCCACTTTTTCACGTACCTTCTAGTTTCAAGTTTCCAGTTTTTACTTACTGGTAAACTGGCTCCGTGTTGACTCCCCACCGCCGCCACACGGACATCGTCCAGCGGAGGCTTCGGCGCGGCGTCTATCTGTTGCCCAGCCTCATGACGCTCGGCACCATGTTCTGTGGCTATGCGTGCATCGTGTACGCGATGCGCGGCGAATATGAGACGGCTGCGCCGTTCATCGGCATCGCGATGGTGCTCGACACGCTCGACGGCCGCATCGCGCGGATGACGGGGACGACGAGCGAATTCGGTTTGCAGTTTGATTCGCTCGCCGACGTGATCTCCTTCGGCGTCGCGCCCGCGATTTTGACGTTCTCGTGGGGGCTGACCTCGCTCGGTCGGTGGGGATGGGCGGCCGGCTTCGTGTATGTCGCGGCGGCGGCGATGCGCCTGGCGCGCTTCAACATCCAGACCGGCTCGGTAGACAAGAGATACTTCGTCGGCATGCCAAGCCCGTCGGCGGCCACGATTCCCGCCTCGACCATCTACGCGTACCCCGCAGGATTCCAGCATCCGATCGGCGCCATACCTGTGCTCGCGCTGGTACTCGTGCCGGCTTTTCTGATGCTCAGCACGATCAAGTTCCGCAGCTTCAAGACCTTCGACCTGCAGGCGCGCCGCTCATACACGGTCTTGATTGCAGCGGTGCTCTTGATCGCGCTGGTGGTCGCGCATCCGGCGCTGGCCCTTGTCACGATGTCGTACGGTTATCTGCTCTCGGCGTTCATCGAGATGATCGTGGCGAAAGTCCGCCACCGCCGCGAGCACAGGCAGGCCGAAGCAACGCCAGTGCCACAGGAACTCCCCGCAAGCGCCGTCGAGGACAGCCCGCGCATCTAGAGTTTCACCACAGAGGAACACAGAGGGAATACAAAGAGGAATTCCTCCTTGTATTTTCCTCTGTGTCCTCTGTGGTAAAGACTGAGATCAGGTGTGGATGGGCAGTTCGATGGTGACGGTGGTGCCGATGCCGGGAGCAGACTGCACGAAGATGGCGCCGCCGTTCAGTTCCACATTCCGTTTGGCAATCGTCAAGCCCAGCCCGGTGCCCGTCGCCTTGGTCGAGAAGTACGGCTCGAAGATGCGCCGCAGCGCCTCCTGATCCATGCCCGTACCCGTGTCGGTTACCGATAGGCGGATCGTCAGTGGACCAGCCGCCGCTTTCACCGTCAACGATCCGGTGCCGGGCATCGCGTGCAGCGCGTTTTCAATGATGTTCGTCAGCGCGCGCGAGAGCAGGGTGCGATCGACCACGACCGGGGGAATCGACGCCGGCACGTCAATCGTGATCACGACGCGTCCGCCGAGGCCGGTGATGTAGGGCTCGAACACCGAAGGGACGAGCTCGCTCAACGACGTTGACGTGGGCTGGGGCGTGGGCCGCGACGCGAAATTCGAGAACTCTGCGGAAATCTGCCGCAAAATCCGCACCTGCGACTGAATGGCGGCCACGCACTCCTCGAGCACCGGCGTAAGCGGCGCGCCGCGATCGATGTTCACCCGCACGAGATGCTCCGACGACAACTGGATCGGGGTCAGCGGATTCTTGATTTCGTGCGCCACCTGGCGCGCCATTTCGGCCCACGCTTCCAGGCGGTGCGTCCGTTCGAGCTCGCTGCGTTGGCGCTGCAGCTCCGCGGCCATCTGGTTGAAGTCGGCGACGAGCCTCCGCAGCTCGTCAGACGATGTTTCGAGAACCCGCGCGCTGAAGTCGCCGCGGGCGATGCGCCGCGTCGCCCGCGTCAGGCGGTTGACCGGATCGCCGATGCGCTCGGCCATGTAGTACCCAATGCCCGCGCCGAGCAGGGCGAAGAGCAGCGCCGCGAGCAGCACGTGTCGATCGAGCCTGTCGATCTCCTGATCGACCTCCTGCTGCCTGAGCGCAAGCGGCACGGTGAGAATCGTCGCCCGGCCGCCGGCGACACGCACCGGCGCGGCCGCGAGCACATAGCGCACCTGGCCGACGACCTCGACGCCAACCGAGCTCGACAGGCGATCGATCACGATGTCGCGATACACCGCGCTTGGGGTGCGTTGTGGAATGAGCCCCGACTCGAACAAATCGCGCTCGCTCGTCGCCAGCAGCTGAGGCCCGTCGAAGATGTTGACGTCCTGTCCGATGGCCCGGCTCAGCCAGAGCATGATGTCGTCATTGGCGGCGGCACCCGATTCGCGCTGTTGCAGCGCAACGTACTCTTCGATGACGCGCTGCGCCACCGACGCCACGCGCGCGGCATCGGAGCGGACACCGGCCTGCAGTTGAGCGGCGAAGAACGTGCGCGTCGCGATGGCGAGGACGAGCACGGGCACCACGGCCGCCGCGAGAAACGCGAGGAACAGCTTGCGATAAAAACTGGCGCGTACTTCCCGCAGAAGCTCGCGGCCTGACGCTGCCGTCGTGCCGCTCAGCGCCGACGCCAGCCACGCAAGCGCGAGCAGCACAACATACGTAAGCCCGACGAGCGTCGTGAGCTCGGCGAGATTAATCAGGTGATCGATTCTTGTGATGACGGGATAGCCGAGGACATAAATCCCGACGCGATCGTTCAAGATATAGGTCGAAAACGTCCGCTCGCCGTCGCTCATCGTCGTCCAGAACGGTTGGCGCGCGTCGGCGATGCGCGCCAGGAGTGTTTCGTCGAGAGGCCACGCGCGCGTGGTGGACGAGTAAAGCGACCCGCGGCCCCACCCGTAAACGACGAATTGCACGGTGCGACCCGATGCGCCTTCCTGCGGCGCCGAGTTGGCCGGGCGCACGAGCTCGTAATAAGGGCTGCGCGCGGTGATGAAGGGCAGCGCTTCGTAGTCGAGCATCACATTGACGACGAGAGAGCCGCCGTTAGGAGTGTCCGAGTTTCCAAGACAGATGCCGCGGCCCGCATGGACGAGCCGCCGTTCTTCCGATCCGAATGGCGAGGCCTCTTCGAAGATCTCCCACTGGCAATTCGGCTCGCGCCAGCGCGTGGCGCTCGACAGGTAGTCGGGCAGGTTCAGCGCGAATCGACTGACGAGCGCACCTTCGGCGCTGTAAAGCTCCAGCGATGACGCCAGGCGTTCGGTTGCAAGATCGGTCTCGCGCCATAACACAAGCGCGGAGTTGGTCGTCGATGGTCGCGTGGACTGGCGCGCCGCCGGCACATTCAGTTGATCGATCTGCCGCAGAACGGTGAGGAGTTTCTGCTGAAGTTCGGCCCTCTGCTTCTGCGCCTGCTGCGCATACTGCTCCTCGATGACGCGCCGCAGGCCGCGATCGGCAAAATGCAGCACCGACGGGTAGAGCACGAACGCTGGCACCAGAAGGACGAGTGCGCCGGCGAACAACCGTAGCGTCTGCGACGCATGGCGATAGCGAGGACGAACCCACGCCATTCCCCACGCGAGCACGAGGCACGCAAGGCCGGCCGTGGCGGTGGGCCATGCGGGCACGGTTGAGGGAGCGACGCCGATGGCGCGCGGGAAGATCGAAATGATGGCGATCGGAATCAGCTGCAGCAAACACGCCGCGAGTGCCATACCACCGCCGCGCGCCGTCCGCCACGGCATCGCGGTCAACTGGACGGCGAGCACCGCCGACCAGAGAACGGCCGCCTGGGCGAGGATCAGGCCAATCGCGAATGCGAGCCGTGCGGTGTCGAAGGGGTGAAGCGAAAAATGGAGCGCGTCGACCGACGTCGCCGAGATGGCGTTGCCGAGCAGCACTTCGTAACCGACGAGCAGGAGACCGACAAGCGTGCCGGCGACCAGCTGAGTCGCCGCAAAAACGGCCCAGTCGCGCTGCGACGCTGGCGCCGCACGGCGACGGCGAATTGTGCGCCGCAGTCTGTCGGCAATGTCGAACGTGATCACCAGAATCGCGGCGACAAGCGCCATCGTCAGCAGGAAGTCGACCGGGCTGCGAAGCACCGCGCGCAGGGTCGGGCCGAGGGCGGTTGTATGAAAAATTCCATCGGTCCAGGTGCCGGCCGGCGCGAGCCACAGCAGCGCTCGAGCCGCGAGCAGCACCGCGACGATGAGTCCCGCGGCTGTCAGATGGCTGTTCAGCCGACGCAAGGAATGACGCCAGCGAAGAAGCGGTGGAATGGACACGAGCAACGTGAGCGCCAGCACGGTCAGAACAACCGCCGTCACGTTGCGTCGCCACGCCGAGCGAGCGGCGTGCAGATCCTCGCTTGTCACTCGCACGGCGAGCAGCGGCTGGCCCGTGGGCGAGGCAATGACGAACGTGTCAGGCTCGCTCACTGTTCCCGTGTCGTGCGCGCGCACCGACACTGGCACGACCGTCGGCATCGACAAGATGCCTTCGGAGGCCGACTGGCGGATGCCGCGCGACGTCGATAGCACGCGCTCGGCGGCCACGACACCCACGCGGTGGCCGCTCGTCGCATCGAGCACGGGTTTGATGTAGACCAGCCGAAGGCCGAGCGTGCCGGGATCGACGAAATACGATTCCGCTTCACCGATGCGCTCGACCGGAATCTCCGATGGCGCGCCGCTCCACGCAAGCGACGCGCCGCTTGGGCGGTACGCCGTGACGGCAAACACGCCCGGCTGTCGCCCCTGCAACGCGCGATCGGCGCGGTCGAGCAACGCACGAGCGCCGGCTGGGTCGGCCGCGGCGGCATCGAACTGCGCCGGCTCGCGTGCCACCGACGTCGCGATGTCGCCTAGTGCTGCAACGACGGTCGCGATCTCGCGGCGCACCGATTGCTCGACGCGACGGAATGCGTCGGCGTCGGACGATCCAAATCGCGCACGTTCGAGCGCGATGCCGATCACGGCGACGAGCACGGCGCACATCAACCCCGCGAGCGCGATCCGACGCAGCGACCACTTGATGGCTGGTGCGATCACGGTGTGGGAGGGGTGCCGACGAGGGCTCGGAGCAGACCGTTCTTCGTCACAATGACGATCGTGTCGTCGGACGTCATGTGCGGCGGTGCGGCAAGCTGCAGTTCTTCTCCCTGTGTGCCTTGAAGCACGAAGTCGCCCGCAGGACTGCCGTCGATTGTCGAATAGGCGTGGAGTTCAGCCGAGAGTCCAGGCACGATCAGCAGGGTTCCGCTGAGCAACGGGCCAGACGAGGGGCGCATCGGGACCGAGCGCTTCCACGCAAGCGATCCGCCGCTGCGATTCAGCGCGCGCAGCATGTTGTCGAGGGCGACGAAGTAGACGCGCCGCCTGTCGATGGCTGGCGCTCCGACGACATCGGCGTCGTTCCGCCAGCGCCATTTACGTTTCCCGTTTTTCGTGTTCACGCAGTAGAACCAATCGTCGCGAGATCCCACATACAGCCGCTCGTCGAGCGCCAGAATGTCATTGCCCGGTTCATCGAGCGCGGATGTCCAGAGAACATCGCCGGTTTGCAGCGACAGCGCCACGAGCCGCCCGTCATTCAACGACGCGTACACCCGGTCGCCGGCAAGCGCTGGAGCGCTCTGCAGTGGTGCACCGAGATCTCGCTGCCACAACACGTCGCCGTCGGCACCCCGAATCGCGACGAGCGGGCCTTTGTCGGTCGTCGCGAGGAGCCACCCGGTGTCCCAGTACAAAGACGTGACGCGACCTTCGACTGGCCGCGTCCAGCTCAACTTGCCGTCTTTCTGGCCGCGCGATTCGATGCCCGTCTCGCCGCCGGTGAAGACGAGGCCGTCACCAGCCGCGGGCGCAGCGGTTGTCGGGCATTCGACCGACCACGCGGGCATCCCGTCGCTTAACGCGATCGCGACGAGTTGATTATTCCGGAGCGAGAAATATCCGACGCCTTTGTCGTACGCGGGGGCAAACGTCGGCGAATCGGCAAGCGTCGCCGACCACTTCGCCTGCAGCGGGAATGTGAGGGCTGCGGCCGCCGGCGCGCTTTGCGCGTCGACGGACGGGTCGGCAGCGCTCGCGCTCATCAGCGCAAGAAAAACAGCAACGGCCACACAAGATATGGTGGTGCGACCAGAGCGCACCCCGTTATAATAGCGTGAACCTAGCGCCCTCATGCGCCTCCGCGCCCAGTGGCTGATCAAAATTTCGTTCATCTGCACCTCCACACCGAATATTCCCTGCTCGACGGGGCATGTCGCATCGACGAGCTGCTCGACCAGGCGGCCAGGCTCAAGATGCCGGCGCTTGCGGTGACCGAGCATGGCAACATGTTTTCGTCGGTCATCTTTCACGATCACGCGAAGCAGCGCGGGGTGAAGCCGATTCTCGGCTGCGAGGTCTACGTCGCGCCGGGCAGCCGGCACACGAAGAGCGGCACGCCTGGTGATACGAACAACCACTTGGTGCTGCTGGCGGAGACCAACGAGGGTTATCACAACCTCATCAAGCTCGTGTCGGCCGGCTATACCGAAGGCTTCTACTACAAGCCCCGTATTGATAAGGAGCTGCTCGCCCAGCACGCCAAGGGGCTGATTGGGTTGAGCAGTTGCCTGAAAGGGGAGGTCGCGTCCGAGATTCGCACGGGCCGCGAGCGCAAGGCGCTCGAAGCGGCCGCGACGTACCGCGACATTCTCGGCGCCGGGAATTTTTTCCTCGAGATGCAATACCAGGGCATCGACGAGCAGCTCGTCGTGAACAAGGGCCTTGTGCCGATCGCGCGCGAGCTGGACATGCCGCTCGTCGGCACCAACGACGTGCACTATCTGATGCACGGGGATCATAAACCCCACGACATCCTGCTCTGCATCGGCACCGGGAAGACGGTGAACGATCGCGACCGGCTGCGCTATCACGGCGATCAGTTCTATCTGAAGACGGCGGCGGAAATGGGCAAGGTCTTCGGTGAAGTGCCTGAGGCGTTATCGAACACGGCTCGCATCGCCGAACGCTGCAACGTCGACATTCCGAGCGACAAGAATTACCTGCCGAACTTCGCCGTTCCGGCGCCCTACACGCTGAACGATTATTTCGAGCATGTGGTTCGCGAAGGATTTGCCCAGCGCCTGACGCGCCTTCGTACGCTCTATGCCGCTGGGTCGCTCCGCCATCCTATCGAGGAGTACGAAAAGCGCCTTTCGTACGAAATCGAGATGATCAAGCGGATGGAGTACCCGGGATACTTCATGATCGTCTGGGATTTCATTCGGTACGCGCGCGAGAAAAGCATCCCTGTCGGTCCGGGTCGCGGCTCGGCGGCCGGCAGCCTCGTGGCCTACTGCCTGCGCATCACCGACGTCGATCCCCTGGACTACGACCTGATCTTCGAGCGCTTTCTAAATCCGGAGCGCGTGTCGCTGCCCGATATCGACATCGATTTCTGCGAGCGCCGGCGCGGCGAGGTCATCGAGTACGTGACGCAGAAGTACGGCCGCGAGAATGTGGCGCAAATCATCACGTTCGGGACGATGAAGGCACGAGCCGTCGTGCGCGACGTGGGTCGGTCGCTCGACATTCCGTTTGCCGATGTCGATCGCGTGGCCAAGCTCATTCCGCCCACGCTCGACATGACGCTCGACAAGGCGCTCGAAGAAGTGCCGGCGCTGAAACAGGCGAGCGAACAGGACCCCCGCGTGCAGGAACTGCTGGCGGTGGCCCGCCGGCTCGAGGGCATGACCCGCCACGCATCGGTGCACGCGGCCGGCGTGGTGATCGCGCCGCGAGCCATCACCGATTTTGCGCCGCTCTACAAAGGCAAGAACGACGAAATCACGACCCAGTGGGCCATGAAGGAGGTTGAGCGCGTCGGCCTGCTGAAAATGGACTTCCTGGGACTGAGCACGCTCACGCTCATCCAGGACGCGCTGGCGGAGATCACCCGCACCGAAGGCGTCGTGCTCGATATCGACAACGTGCCGCTCGACGACGCGGCGACCTATCAGGTGTTCTGCGAGGGTCAGACCTACGGCA
>JANMJM010000059.1:0-34824 GCA_031371345.1 Vicinamibacteria bacterium | reverse complement strand
CGCTGCGGAAACTGGATCCGGTCGACCCGGCGAAATACGACTTCTCGCTATGCCACATCGGCATGGCCGATCAGTGCGGGTTCAACCGCGAACAGGGCGACTCGCTGTGTCCGCTGAGTGGCTTGTGCCGGCCGCGTCGGCACGGTGCTCGCCGGCGTACTCCCGATAAACCTCGAGCGTCTTCTCGACCATCCGCTCGGCGCTGAAGATTCGCTTCACGCGCTCCAACCCGGCGCGTCCCATCGCCTCGCGCCTGTTTGCATCCTTCAACAACTTCGCGATCGCCGCCGCAAGCGCGTGGTGATCTCTCGGCGGTACGAGCCATCCTGTTTCTCCGTTCGCGACGACCTCAGGGATGCCTCCGGTCTCGCTCGCCACCGTCGCCTTCGAGGCCGCCATCGCATCTAGCAGCGATGTGCCGAGACCCTCCTGTAGCGAGCACATGACGAAAAGATCGAACGCGCGCACGAAGGTCAGAATGTCGGCCCGAAACCCCGGTATCAGCACGTGCTTCTCGAGGTGCAATTCTTTGATCTGACGCTCGAGCGAAGGTCGCAGATCGCCTTCGCCAAGAATGACGAACCGTGCGTCCGGCACTTCGCGCACGACAAGTGCCGCCGCATCGATCAGATACTTGTGACCTTTTTCCTGCGTCAGCGCTCCGACCGCGCCGACGATCGGCGCGTGCGTGGGCAGCCAGAATTCCGCGTGGATATTCGCGACAGGCTCGGCCAGGATGCGATCGACGTCGATGCCTTCATATACGGTGACGACTCTCGAGGGGTCGACGCCGTCGCCAACGAGCATTTGATGAATGGCTTCCGACGCCGCGATGAAACAATCGACTTGGTGATACTTCCATCGGGAGAACGCGTTCCCTTTTAAATGAAAGGCGACCCGCCGCGACGCCACGAGGCCCGGGCATTGCCGCGCAGTGCTGAACGACAGCGCCAGCGACGCCAGCGCGACCGCATGCGGGTCGTGCGCATGGACGATGTCGGGCTTCAATTCTTTGATGATGCGGGAGAGCTTCCAGCCGGCGTGAAGATCGACCTCCGCGCGCGGTGCGAGACGAATCAGATCGTGTCCTTCAGACGCGCGACGCGCGAGCTCGCCTTCGGGATGCGCCACGAGAACGGCGCGATGCTTCCGTTCGCGGAGCCCGAGCACGGTCAGCATCACCTGCCGCTGACCGCCGCGCCACGTCCGCGACGTGTCGATGTGAAGGGAGAACATTTTTTTAGTGACGAGTCACGAGTGACGAGTGACGAGGTCACTTATCACTTGTCACTGCCTTTCTGAATCTCCCAGAGTTTCGCGAACTTCAGACACACGTAGTACGAGTTCACCAGCGAGATCACCAGACCGGCTTTGCCGTCGCGGAACCCGCCCTTGAGGAAGTAATTTCTGACGAACGCGAATCGCGGGTGAAAGAACAGCTGCGCCCACGTCGCCCGCTGGCCTTGCGCGTGCATCTGCTGCGCGGCGAGCGTGGTGTAACGGTCCATGCGGATCAGATGCTCGGACAGATTCCTATAAGGATGATGCTGAAGCTCGCTCTTCAAATACGCGACCGGCGCCTCTGTGCGCACCGACTCGTGCACAAACATCCCGTCCCACTTCGCTTTGCGGCGATCGTAGAGGCGAAGTTGATAATCGGGATACATATCGGTCGTCCGAATCCATTTATCGAAATAAAACGAGACACGCGGCATGCGGAAGCCGCCGGCCGACGGCTCGGTCCTCATCATCGATCCGATCTCTTCGGCCAGTGCTGGCGTGACGCGTTCGTCGGCATCGAGAGAAAAAATCCAGTCGTGGCTGGCGAGGCTCGCTGCGTGATTTTTCTGGGCGATATATCCCGGCCAGGGACGGACATACACACGGTCGGTGAACTGGCGCGCGATCTTGACCGTGTCATCAGTGCTTTCCGCATCGATCACGATGAGCTCGTCGGCCCACGACACGGACCGCAGCGCATCGGCCAGCGCATCGGCTTCGTTCTTCGTAATGACGGTGACGGTGATGGGCAGCATGGAACGACGGTAGCGGCATCGTATACTACGCGGTCGATATGGAACAAAACGAGGCGTTAGCATTGTTTCGACGGGCCGGCGCGCTGCTCGAGGGTCATTTCCGTCTCTCCTCCGGTCTTCACAGCACCGGGTACCTGCAGTCGGCGCTTGTGCTGCAGCATCCATCCGCCGCGGCAGGGCTCGGGTCAGCGATCGCGGAGCTGGTCAAAGGCCTTCGACCCACAACCGTGGTCTCGCCTGCTTTGGGCGGCCTTATCATCGGTCACGAAGTGGCGCGTGCACTCGGCGTGCGGGCGATCTTCGCCGAGCGGGCGGGTGGAACGACGCTGAGCCTGCGGCGTGGGTTCACGTTGACGCCGGGAGAGCGCGTGCTCGTGGTCGAGGATGTCTTCACAACCGGCAAGTCAACGCGAGAGACGATGGATGTCGCTCGCGACGCGGGCGCCACTGTCGTGGGCGCTGCGGCCATCATCGATCGCAGTGGTGGAACGATCGATTTCGCGGTGCCGTATAAGACAGTGATACAGCTATCGCTCCCCACGTACGAGGCCGACGCGTGCCCGCTCTGTAAACAGGGCGTGCCGGTGGTGAAGCCGGGGTCGAGGCCAACATAGGTGCGGGAGGTGCGGGAGGTGCGGGAGGTGCGGGAGGTGCGGGAGGTGCGGGAGGTGCGGGAGGTGCGGGAGGTGCGGCGGGTGCGAGAGGTGCGAGAGGTGCGGCGGGTGCGAGAGGTGCGAGAAGTGCGGCGGGTGCGAGCACAACTAACCAACTAACCAACTAATCAACTAACAACCACAGTGAGGGTCTTCAAGCTCACCATCGCCTACGATGGCACCGACTTCGCTGGATTCCAGCGGCAGTCGAACGCGCGTTCAGTCCAGCAGGTGCTCGAGGAAGCGATCGCACCGATTGACGGCAAAGACGTGACCGTCGCCGGCGCCGGGCGCACCGATTCGGGCGTTCACGCGCTCGGCCAGGTGGTCAGCGTCCCGCTGACCAGCGCCATCGAGCCGCACGAGATGCTTCAAGCCCTCAACGCGGTGTTACCGGAAGACGTGCGCGTGCTGCGCGTCGAGCAGGCCGCCGACGGATTTAACGCGCGCTTCGCGGCACGCACCAAGGTTTACCGCTACCGAATTTTCAACGCCAAAGTCATCAGCCCCTTCGAGCGGCGCTACGCCCTGCACATCGCGCGCAACATCAATTTTGAATTGATGAAGGAAGCGGCGGCCGAGCTCATCGGCGAGCACGATTTCACGGCCTTTCAAGGCGCTGGCGGCAACGTGCTCACAAGGGTCCGCACCGTCAGCCGATCGGAATGGTCCGAGAGACCGCTCGAAGGCGGCGGACGGCTGTTGATCTACGAGATCGAAGGTACGGGATTTTTGAAATACATGGTGCGCAACATTATCGGGACGCTCATCGAGGTGGCCGACGGGCGGCGGCCGGCCGGGTCGATGCCTATTCTGCTGGCGACGCGCGACCGCACGGAAGCGGGCCCCACGGCACCGCCCCATGGCCTCTATCTCGTGCGCGTTGATTACGATACGGTCGCTCCGGTATCCTTCTCTTGAACCATGTCTCTTGAACAGCTTCTGGAGAAGATTCCCAGAGGAGCCCCCGACGAAGCCCTTGCCCGAGAGGTGAATTTCGAGGCGCTTCCCAGGCACATCGCCGTCATCATGGATGGGAACGGCCGATGGGCCTCGCAACGTCATTTGCCGCGCGTCGAAGGGCATCGTGCCGGCATCGAGTCGGTGCGCGATGTCGTCGAAACGTCGGCGCGCCTGGGCATCGGCGCCCTCACGCTGTACGCGTTCTCGGTGGAAAACTGGAAGCGGCCGGTCACCGAAGTCACTGCGCTGATGACGCTGCTGAAGCGGTATCTCCGCCTCGAGCTCGATGCCATCAATCGCAACAACATCAAGTTTCAAGTCATCGGACGCACCGACGAGCTCTCGCCCGACGTACTGCAAGAGCTCACGGCCGGACAGGCCGCTACGGCACCGAACACGGGGATGATCTTCAACATCGCGCTGAATTACGGCGGCCGCGCGGAAATTGTCGACGCGGCGCGACGCGCCATCGAAGCGGGCATTCGTCCCGCCGATCTCGATGAAAAGAAGTTCGCCGAGTTTCTCTACACGGCCGGCCAACCCGACCCCGATCTGCTGATCCGCACGAGCGGCGAAATGCGCGTCAGCAATTTCCTGTTGTGGCAAATCGCGTACGCCGAGATCTGGGTCACCGACACGCTCTGGCCGGATTTCCGGCGCCGCCACCTGCTCGAGGCCGTTCTCGCGTACCAAAAGCGCGATCGACGGTACGGGGGTATCAAACCCGCGCCCGCTCTGACTCGATAGTGACCAGAGTCATCAGCGGTGCCGTGCTGCTCGCTGTGGTTGTCGCAGCGCTGTGGCTGCTTCCGGCGATTTACCTTCTCGGCTTTGCACTTATCGTCGTGGTGCTGGCCTTCCGCGAATACGTCGACATTGCCGCGCGCGCGGGCGTTACCGTGTCGCGCCCAGCGGCCGGCATGGCGACAATCCTCGCGTGCATCGCGGTGGCGATTCCCGGACTACCGGTCGAAGCGGCGCTGGCCGGCACAACCCTTGGACTGGCTGCCGTCGCGCTGGCAACCGCCATGAGCAACAAGGCGGCGACGCCTGGACCTGAAGCCGGCGCGGCGCTGCAGACCGCCGCCATTTCGGCGTTCGCGCCGCTCTACATCGGCGTGCCACTCGGGCTGCTCGCCGCAACGCGCTGGACGCTCGGGCGCGAAGCGACGATGCTGCTGATTCTGACCGTCGTCATCAGTGACACTTTCCAGTACTACAGCGGCCGAGCGTTCGGCCGGCATCTTCTCGCGCCGGTCGTCAGCCCGAAGAAAACCATTGAGGGTGCGGTCGGCGGCATCGTTGGCGCGATGCTCAGCGTCGGGATCATTGGTCACTGGTGGCTTCCGCAAATGGGATTCGCACCACGCCTCGCGCTGGGGTTCGCAATTGCCGCCGTCGGCATCGTCGGCGACCTTTTCGAGTCACTTCTGAAACGCAGCGTCGGCATGAAGGATGCGTCATCCGTCATTCCCGGACACGGCGGTGTGCTCGATCGCATCGACGCACTGCTGTTCGCGGCGCCCGTGTTCTACGTGTTCGTGCGTTACAGTTTCTAGATGAAACGATTAGCCATTCTCGGCTCGACGGGATCGATTGGCCAAAGCACGCTCGATGTCGTGCGCGCGCATCCCGATCGGCTCAAGGTCGTTGGCCTCGCCGCCGGCGGCAACGCCGAGCGCCTTCGCGACCAGGCGATCGAGTTCAGGCCCACAGTCATCGGGATGGCGACCGAAGATGGATTGCGGATCGTGGCGTCGGGCTACACGGCCGATCGGACGGCGTCCGGCTCGGACGGCTTGATCGCCGTGGCCACACATCCCGACGTCGACGTCGTGATCTGCGCATCGTCTGGCACCGCCGGGTTGGAAGCGGTCCTCGCGGCGATCGACGCGGGAAAAACGATCGCGCTGGCGAACAAAGAAGTGCTCGTGATGGCCGGCTCGCTCGTGACGACGGCGGCGCGTAAGCGGGGTGTGGCCATTCTCCCGGTCGACAGCGAGCACAACGCGATTCATCAGTGCTTACACGGGCGGCGCAAAGATGAGATCGCCCGCATCATTCTGACGGCGTCGGGCGGACCGTTTCGGGAATTCACCGCAGCCGCGCTAGAGGACGTGAAACCCCAAGATGCGCTCCGACACCCCACGTGGCGCATGGGGCGAAAAATCACGATCGATTCGGCGACGCTCATGAACAAGGGCCTCGAGGTGATCGAGGCTCACTGGTTGTTCGATCTCCCCGCCAGCAAGATCGACGTCGTGATTCATCCGCAATCGATCGTGCATTCGATGGTCGAGCTGGTCGATGGCTCGATTATCGCGCAACTTGGGGGAGCCGACATGAAACTGCCGATACAGTATGCGTGCTCGTATCCCGACAGGTGGGAGGCTCCCGTCGCGCGCCTCGACCTGACGGCGGCAGGTCGGCTCGATTTTCACAAACCGGATCTCCAGCGTTTTCCGTGCCTGCCCCTCGCGTATCGCGCGCTGGAGGCCGGTCCCAGCCATGCCGTAGTCCTCAATGCAGCCAACGAAGTGGCCGTAGCGTCTTATCTCGAAGAGCGGATCTCTTTCGTCTCCATTCCCCGCCTCATCGAGCAGGCGATGGACGCGCACGAGACCGTGGCGGTGAACACGCTAAGCGAAGTGCGTGCCGTCGATGGCTGGGCTCGGCTCTATTCCCAGAAGCTGGCCCGGGAGTTAGAATTAAAGGTCTGAGGTTCCCGTTTTGACGACCATTCTGGCGTTTGCCTTCGTTCTCGGTGTCCTGATTTTCGTCCACGAGCTCGGCCATTTCATGATGGCGCGGCGTGTTGGCGTGCGGGTACTGAAATTTTCGCTCGGGTTCGGACCACGTCTCGTGGGATTTAAGCGAGGCGATACCGAGTACGTGATCAGCGCTATCCCACTCGGCGGCTACGTGAAGATGGCCGGGGAAAACCCCGACGATCCCCGCACGGGGCGCCCCGACGAATTCCTGTCGAAATCGAAGTGGCAGCGTTTCCAGATCTTGATCATGGGACCGCTCATGAATCTCATTCTGGCAGTGGTCGTCACCGCCGCTGTGCTGATGAACGGCGCCGAGATTCCTTCGTTTCAATCCAAACCGCCCATTGTCGGACAGGTGTCGCCGGGCTCACCGGCCGAAAAAGGCGGCATCCGCGGGGGCGACCGGGTTCTCAGCGTGGCGGGCCGCGACGTCAAGACATGGGAGCAGTTCTTCATCGCGGTCAGCACACGGCCAAACCGCCAGACGCCGATTGTGTTCGAGCGCGACGGCAAGCAGATATCGACCACGGTCATCCCTGCGCCGCAGACCCGCTTTGAAGTGGGCGACATCGGCGTGCTGCCCGATTCTCATCCGCATGTCGGATCGATCCTGCCGGGGTCGCCGGCCGAGAAAGCAGGGCTGAAGCCGGGCGACGTGATTGTGAAGGTCGACGACACTCCTGTCACCTTCCCGAGTCAACTGATCGACGTCGTCTCGAAGAAGGCGAACTCCCCGGTCACGATCACTTTCGCGCGCGACAGCACGGAGCGCGTGGTGACGTTGACACCGGAGCTGAACGCCGGCCGCGGCCGCATCGGCATCAACATCGGGGAAGACGTCATCAAGATCAAGCCCGGGCCGATTGACGCGCTTGTGATGAGTTTCCAGCGCAACTACGAGATGGCAAGGCTGATTTTCCAGACCGTCGGTCAGTTGATTACGCGCGAGACGTCGACGCGCCAGTTGATGGGGCCGCTTGCCATCGCGCAGTTATCGGGCGAATCGGCGGCCGCCGGATGGCTTCCGTTGTTCGCGCTCATGGCGTCCATCAGCCTGAATCTTGGTCTGCTCAATCTGCTGCCGATTCCGGTGCTCGACGGCGGCCATATTTTCATCATGGCGCTCGAAGGCCTGGCTCGCCGCGACTTCAGCGTGAAGGTGAAAGAAAAGATGTTCCTCGCCGGTTTCGCCGCGCTGTTGATGTTGATGGTGACGGTGATCTACAACGACCTGACGCGGATTCAGATGCTCCAGAAATTCATGCCGTGGAGATAGTCGGGAGGTCATAGTCCATCGTCCAAGGAGGACCATGGTTCGGAGTCGCGTCACGTTCGTTTTTCTTCTGCTGGTTTTCTTCTCTACGGCCCACGCACAAACAATCAGTTCCATTGACGGCGGCAAGCTTTACGAGGCGCGATGCGCGTCGTGCCACGGCAAGACCGGCCACGGCGACGGCGAAGATGCGGGATTTCTGAATCCACGCCCGCGCGATTTTACGACTGGCCGCTACAAATTCCGCTCAACGGAAACCGGAAGCCTGCCGACAGACGACGACCTGGCCCGCTCCATCACCGAAGGGCTGCACAGCACGTCGATGCCGTCGTGGAAGTCGTTCCTGTCGCAGGAACAGGTGCGTGCCCTCATCGGCCACATCAAAACATTCTCGCCGCGGTTTACAAGCGAGCAGCCACGGTCGATTACGATGACCAGCGAGCCGCCAGCCACGCCCGAGAACGGCGAGGCAGGACGTACTATTTACGAAAAGCTGAAGTGCGCCGCGTGCCACGGTACCGATGGCCGCGGTGCCGGCAAGATTGCGCACGCGCTGACAGACGACTGGGGCAGAGCGACGCGCGCGACCGATCTCACCGAACCGTGGGCGTTCCGGGGGGGCAACACTGTTCGCGACATCTATCTGCGATTTCGCACCGGAATGAATGGGACGCCGATGCCCGCGTTCGGCGATGCCGCCACAGAGCCCGAGTTATGGCAGTTGGCGCTGTTTGTGAAAACCATGGGGCGGAAGCCGCTCTGGGAAATGAGGGGCGACGAGGTCGCGAATTTCTACAAGGATCAGGAACAGAGAGCCGCCAGTGACATCGTCAAGCACGGCGAGTACATCGCGAGCATTTCCGGTTGCGCGCTCTGCCATTCTCCGTACCGCGCCGATAACACGATGATCGAGAGAATGAAGTATGCCGGCGGTCAGCGTTGGCGAGTGAACCCGTTCGGAGACTTTGTCACCTACAACTTGACGCCGGATAAGGAGACGGGCCTCGGCAACTGGACCGACGAGCAGATCAAGACCTTCGTGACGAAGGGGATTCGCCGGGACGGCTCGCGGATGATGCCGTATCCCATGCCCTGGCCAAACTATGCGCACATGAAGCCTGACGATCTGAACGCGCTCGTCGCGTTCCTGCGGTCGCTGCCGCCGGTGTCCAATCGCATTCCGCCGCCCGTTCGCCCCAACATCTTCAGCTACCTCGCCGGCAAATTCCGGCTGCTCATCCTTCAGGAAGATCCTCCCGTGAATAACTACCCGGGGAATGCGGGTGGAGGGGCGCAATGAAGACAATGATCAAGTGGGTCGGCATCACCGTGATCGCCCTCGGCATGGTTGGGTTTGTGGCGTTTCTCTATTTCATCCCTCCGTTTGATTTCATCCCGCCGGAAGAAATTTCCCGGCCCGCTGGAGAGGCCGGTCCTAATCTCGGTGCGATTGCCGATCCCGGAGAACGCGCGATGGCCGAGCGTGGCCGCTATCTTGTGACGATCGGTTCGTGCGGCGACTGTCATGCGACCCCCGGCCCGCAAGGACCGCGGTTGAGAGAAATGTATCTGGCAGGCGGATTCGAAATGGCAAGAAAAGGTGCGGGCACGTTCGTCAGCATGAACATTACGCCCGATCAAGACACTGGCATCGGCAAGTGGACCGACGACGACATCAAGCGAGTGCTCAGAAACGGCCTCGCACCCGATGGTCGCGCGGTTCCCGGACATCTGATGCCGTGGCCGGCGTTCTCGAACTGGACAGAGGAAGATCGGCATGCGGTGGTCGCGTATTTGCGGCGGACGGCGCCGATTGCGCATCGGATTCCCGCGCCGCTCTCGGACGCCGTCTTGAGCGATCCCGCCGCGCAGGAAGAGGTTCACGGGGGCAAGGATTATGCAGCAGTGAATCGGTGACGTCCGGCTGCGCCGGATTTGACTGAAAAAGGAGACAGCTCATGCGAGCTTTTGTAATCGCAATCGCGGCGCTGCTCGTGTGCACGGCGGTTCCTGCCGCCGCTCAAACGGGAGTGACCCAGGCGGATATTCAACGGCTGCAGGACAACGTGTACGATGCGAGCACCGATGTCTCGCGGCTGCGCGAACGCGACGCGCGACTGGCCGATTCGCTCCAGCAGGATCTCGACGAGCTGCGCGATGAAGTGATCTACCTGAAAGTGATGCTCAGGAAAGAATCGAAGGTGCCGAGGGCCGATTACGTCGATCTGCGCGACCGCATCGACCGCCTGCGCACGCAGGCCCGTGGCGACACGGCCTCGTCCACTCGTTCGACGCGCGGGTCCACCGAGACGCCGGCCAACCCGAACGAGATTCCTGTCGGCACTGAGTTCGAGGTGCGGCTGCAAACGCGTTTGAACTCGGGCACAGCACACGTCGAAGATCGCTTCGACGCCACGACGATTGTGCCGTATGAACGGAACGGTCGCGTGCTGGCGCCGGCCGGATCGGTCTTGCGCGGCGTCGTGAACTCTGTGACGCCTGCGGGACGCGGACTCGATCGCAAAGGATCGATGACGCTGCATTTCGACCGCATGACGATCAGCGGTCGCACGTACTCGATGCGCGCGACCGTCATCGGCGCGATCGAAGCCGAGAACGACAACGCGAAGGTGGCCACCGGGGCGGGCGTCGGCGCGATCATCGGGGGTATCTTCGGCGGATTCAAAGGCGCACTGGCGGGCATTCTGATCGGCGGCGGCGGAACGGTCGCGGCGACCGAAGGCAAAGACGTGGATCTACCGCCAGGAACCGTGCTGCGAGTGCGAATCGACGAAGCGATTGATGTGGCTCAGTAACTGGAAACTAGAAAGTTGAAACTCGAAGGTAAGTGGACAAGTACTTTCCACTTACTTTCTAGTTTCCAGTTTCCAGTTTCCAGTTTCTAGTTACACGATCTCCCTCATCGCTTCACGTGCGGCCTTGATTGTTTTCTCCACATCGCGCTTGGTGTGAGCGCCGGAGAGAAACCACGCTTCGAACTGCGATGGCGGCGGATAGATGCCGCGCGCGAGCATGGCCTTAAAGAACGCGCCGTAGCGCGCCGTGTCAGATCTGAGGGCCGACTGATAATTTTTCACCGGCATCGAGGTGAAGAACGGCGTCATCACCGAGCCGATGGCGTTGACCTGGAGCGGCACGCCGGCCTCTCTGGCCGCGTCAGCCATACCCTGCGTCAGCATCGCGCTCAGCTCCGAGAGCTGCCGATACAGCCCTGGCGACAGCCGCTTCAAACTCCACAAGCCCGCCGTCATCGCCAACGGATTTCCCGAGAGCGTGCCCGCCTGGTACACCGGACCGGACGGCGACACCAGCCGCATGAGTGGTTCCAGTCCGCCATAGGCGCCCACAGGCAGGCCACCGCCGATGATTTTTCCAAGGCATGTGAGATCCGGTGTGATGCCACTCCAGCCTTGGGCGCCGCCGGTGCCAAGGCGGAAGCCGGTGATCACTTCGTCGAAGATCAGCACGATGCGGTGGCGCGTGCACAGGTCGCGCAGGCCCCGCAGAAATCCCGGGTCGGGCAGCACCACACCCATGTTGCCGACGACCGGCTCGACAATCAGCGCGGCAATCTGATCCGGGAACGCCTCGCAGAGCCGCTCGCACGACGCGACATCGTTGAACACGGCAAGCAGCGTGTCGGCCGCCGCGGCCCTCGTCACACCTGGGCTCGTCGGCACACCCAGCGTCGTCAATCCGGAACCGGCCTGAACCAGAAACTGATCCGCATGGCCGTGATAACAACCCTCGAATTTGATGATCTTCTCGCGCCGCATCGCAGCGCGCGCGACGCGCACGGCACTCATGGCAGCTTCGGTGCCGGAGTTCACGAAGCGGATTCGCTGCATTCCCGGCATGAGCTCGCGGACGAGCTCGCCAAGCTCGACTTCGAGCTCGGTTGGCGCACCGAAGCTCGTGCCGTTGCGCGCGGCGGCCGCGAGCGCTTTCACGAGGCTGCCCGCCGCATGGCCATGAATCAGCGGGCCCCACGACATGACGTAGTCGATGTAAGTACGGCCGTCGACGTCGGTGATGTACGCGCCCGACGCGCTGCGGATGAACAGTGGAGTGCCGCCGACTGCTTTGAAGGCGCGGACAGGACTGTCCACGCCGCCTGGGAGAATGTTCTGGGCTCGCTCGAACAGCGTTGCTGATTTATTTCTCGGCACTCTATCGCCCAATCACCAATCCCCCAATCACGAGATCTTCAGCGCTCGCGCCGCTTCACGGGCGTAGTACGTAATGATGATGTCTGCGCCGGCCCGACGAATGGCCGTCAGCGATTCCATCATCACACGCGGCTCGTCGAGCCACCCCTTGGCGGCGGCGGCCTTGATCATCGAATACTCACCGCTGACCTGATACGCCGCAGTGGGGTAGCCGAACGCGTCCTTCACACGGCGGATGACGTCGAGATACGGCATCGCCGGCTTCACCATGACGATGTCGGCGCCTTCTTCGATGTCCTGCTCGACTTCGCGAAGCGCTTCTTCGACGTTGGCAGGATCCATCTGATGCGTGCGCCGGTCACCGAAGGCGGGTGCCGAATCGGCGGCTTCGCGGAACGGTCCGTAAAATGCGGAGCAATATTTCGCCGCGTACGACATGATCGCCACGCCCTCGAATCCACGCTCGTCGAGCGCTTTGCGAATGGCGCCGACGCGGCCGTCCATCATGTCGGAAGGCGCCACGATGTCGGCACCGGCGTTGGCATGCGACACGGCTGCGCGCACAAGCTGATCGACCGTGGCGTCGTTGGCCACGTCGCGTTCGACGAGCACACCGCAGTGTCCGTGCGACGTGTATTCGCAGAGGCAGACGTCGGTGACCACAACGGTGTCGGGTGACGCCCTCTTGATGGAGCGGATCGCGGCTTGCACGGGCGCCTCGGCGTCGTAGGCCGACGATCCGATTTCGTCCTTGTGCTCGGGCAGCCCGAACAAGAGCACGCCGGGAACGCCGTCGGCGCGGGCCGCTTCGACTTCGCGAACGGCTTCGTCGACCGAGAGCTGATAGACGCCGGGCATCGACGGCACTTCACGTCGCACGCCTCTGCCGGGGCAGATAAACAGCGGGTAGATGAATTGTTCGGCCGAGAGCCGTGTTTCGCGCACGAAGCCACGGATGCCCGCCGAGCGGCGGAGGCGCCGCGCGCGGCGAACGAGATCCATCGTGTGCGCCGCCTGAACTGGGTTCATGGGGATATTTTATCCCTTCTTAAAATGCTCGACGATTGCCTCCACCAGCGCTCCGGTGGTGTATTCCTTCGGCATGATGGTCGTCTTGATGCCGAATTGCTCGGCCGCCTCGGCCGTCACCGGACCGATTGAGGCCACAGCCGTCGTGCGCAGCAGATCAGCGGCCTGCTCGGCGCCGAAAACTTTCGCGAAGTTTCGCACGGTCGACGCGCTCGTAAACGTGACGACGTCGATGCGCTTTTCGAGCAGCATGCGATAAATATCGGGGTCGCCCTCGCGCTCGATTTCTGCGAGCACCGTTTTGTATGCGGTCACTTCAGTGACTTCCGCTCCGGCTTTGCGAAGCTCTTCGGGGAGCACTTCGCGCGCGAGGTCGGCGCGCGGCAGGAGAAACTTCTTGCCCGTCAGCTCGCCGCGCGCGCGGAGCGCCTGGACGATCGCCTCGGCGCGCGATTCAGCCGGGGAGAGATCCGCCTTCACGCCATGGAACGCCAGGTGCTCGCCGGTGATCGGCCCAATGGCGACCAGTTTCACGCCTTTCAAATCGCGAACGTCTCCATCGCCCGCCTTCAACCTGCGCATGAACGCATCGACACCGTTGATGCTGGTGAACACGATCCAGTCGTAGGTGCTGGCTTCGGCAACCGCTTTGTCGAGCGGCGCGTAATCGTCCGGCGGCACAATGCGAATCATGGGCGCGCCGATCGTTTCCGCGCCCAGGGACTCGAGCTGCTCAACGAGCTCGCCCGCCTGCTCGCGCGATCGCGTGATGATTACACGTTTGCCGAACAGCGGACGCTCGTCGAACCACCGAAGGTGCTGCCGAAGCGCCGCGACGCGGCCGACCACGAGGATGGCCGGCTTGTGCAAAAGGTTCTTGCTCTCCGCGAGTTCGTCGAGCGTGCCGTCGATGGTTTGCTGTGTCGGCAGCGTGCCGTCGTACACGATGGCCGCCGGCTCGTCCTTCTCGAACCCGTGCGACAGCAGCGCCTTCAGGATTTCGGGGAGCTGCTGCGGCCCTGCGTAGCAGACGACCGTTCCGCCCAGCTTCGCCAATGCGCTCCATTCGATGGGCGGTGCCGTCGAGCTTTCATCTTCATGGCCGCGCACGAACGTCACGGTGTCGCCGCCGCCTGGATAGGTGATCGGGACGCCCGCGTAACCGGGCGTGCCAATCGCGGCTGGAATGCCGGGCACGACTTCGAATCGCACGCCCTGTTCGTGGAGGAAGAGCGCTTCCTGTCCGCCGCGGTCGAAGACGAACGGGTCGCCCCATTTCAAGCGCGCCACGACTTTGCCTTCGCGTGCCTTCTCGACGATCAGATACGAGATCGCTTCCTGATCGAGCGGCTGCGGCGCGGCGCTGCCCACGTCGATCTTTTCCGCGTCCTGTCGGGCATACCGCAGCAGGCGTGGATGCACGAGATGGTCGTAGAGAATGACGTCGGCCGATGAGAGATAGCGCAGTCCGCGGACGCTGATCAGTCCTGGATCGCCGGGCCCGGTACCGATGAGATAAACAGCAGGTCGCATTTTAGGGTTTCAGTATCTCCGCCGCGCCGGCCTTCAACAACGCGGCTCCGACCTCGCGCCCGAGCCGCGCCGCCTGCCGCTTCGGCAACACCTGCCAGGCGCGAACGGCGCCCGCGCCATCGGGTGACGCCACGATGGCTTGCAGTTTCAGCGATGTCCGGCCAACGGCCGTCGCCAGCCCTCCCAGGGGCATCTGGCAGCCGCCGCCCAGCGCGACCACAAGCGCGCGCTCGGCCTCCAGCGCCACAGCGGTATCAGCATCATTGATCCTCTTGACCGCGTTCCGCACCTTTTTGTCGGCGGTACGAATTTCGACCGCAATGATGCCTTGCCCGGGCGCCGGGATGCAGATGGCCACTGGCAATCGCAGGGAGATGCGCGACCCGTACCCGAGCCGCTTCAAGCCGGCCGCCGCCAGCACCAGCAAATCGTACTCGCCGCTGTCGAGCTTGCGAAGCCGCGTCTCGACATTGCCGCGCACGTTTTGAAACGTCGCATCCGGGAACAGCGGCCGGAGTTGCGCGATCCGGCGCACGCTGCCGGTGCCGATGCGCGCATTCTTGCCGATTTTTTTCTGGAGCGCCTCGACGGTGATGCGCCCTTTGTGGCGCTTGAAGGGAAGGATCGCGGCGTCGACTGGATCAACGCGCGGAAGCACCGCGCCGATGCCGAGCCCTTCTGGCAGCACTGCCGACATGTCCTTGCTGCTGTGTACGGCGAGGTCGATGTCCTCGCGTAGTAGCGCGTCCTCGAGTTCCTTGACGAAGAGCCCTTTGCCGCCGATCTCCGACAGCGGCCGTTCCTGCAGTCGATCGCCGGAGGTTTTGATGATACGGAGCTCGCATACGGGCCCGCCGGCGGCTTCAATCTTCTTCGCGACGAGGCGGGCTTGATAGAGGGCGAGCTGGCTTCCGCGCGTGCCGAGACGAAGCGTGTTCACGGGCGAGGTTTCTTTGTCGATCCGGCGCCCGCCGTCGCTTCTTCAGCCGCATCGTCCGACGTGAGGCCGAAGAGCCGGTTCAAGGCGTCGCTGTAAGTGGCGACCGTCTCGGCATCGGAAATCGCCTTGAGCTGCTCAGTGGGATTGATGAGGAGCTTTTCGACGATGAGGCGCGTAATTTCGTCGACGCGAGCGCGCGCTTCCGGCGGAAGCCCGGCCATCTTCGGTTCCAGCCGCCGCAGCTCGGATTGGCGAATCCCCTCGAACCGCTGCCGCAGCGCGACCACGGTCGGGACGGCGCATCGCGAGTTCAGCCAGATGATGAACTTACCGACCTCCTGCAAGACGATCGTTTCGGCCTGCGAGGCTTCGGTTCCGCGCTTCGAGAGATTTTCCTGGACCACCGCCTGCAGATCGTCGATGTTGTAGAGAAACACTTGCTCGATATCGCCCGCATCCGATTCAACGTCACGCGGGACGGCGATGTCGATGATGAACAACGGCCGCTGCCGCCGGATCTTCATGGTCTGCTCGATCACCGCGCGCGACACGATCGGCGTGCTCGATCCGGTTGCGGTGATGAGAATGTCGGCGTCGGCAAGCGCGGCGTCCATCGATTCCCACGGCATCGCCGTGCCGTCGATCGTTGTCGCGAGCGCCGCGGCGTGTGCGGCGGTGCGGCTCAGGATGATGAGCCGTCCAATGCCGTGCGATCGCATGTGAAGAGCGGTGAGTTTGCCCATCTCGCCGGCGCCCAGCACGACGACGGTGCGCCCCTTCAAGTTGCCGAAAATCTTGCGCGCCAGCGCCACCGCGGCGTAGCTGACCGACACGGCGCCTTCCGACAGCGTCGTTTCCGATCGCACGCGCTTGCCGGTGGTGAAGGCCGAATGAAAGAGTTTGTTCAGCAGCGGCCCGGTGCAGCCCATCTGCGACGCCAGGCTGAAGGCGTCCTTCACTTGTCCCAGCACCTGCGGTTCACCCATCACCAGTGAGTCGAGTCCGGCAGCCACGCGGAACAGATGCTGAACCGCCTCGGGACCGACTTTCGCGTAGAGGTGGGGTGCAAGCTGATCGCCCGGGATGCCGTGGAACTGCGACAGAAAGTCGTGCACCGCCGTCTGCGCCGGCGCGGCATCGTCGCACGCGACGTACAACTCCACGCGGTTGCACGTCGAGACGATCGCCGCCTCGTGATGAGCCGGTGCTCCGGCCAGCGCGACGAGCGCGCGATCGACACCCCGGGTGGAGAAGTCGAGCCGCTCGCGCAACTCAACTGGCGCAGTGCGATGACTGACACCCACCAGTAACAACTGCATCAGAAGTTATGGCTCTTCGTAAAAAAGTAGCTGACGGCGACGAAATTCAACAACACGGTGCCAAACCCCACCGCCGACAGCCACGCCGCGCGCCGTCCGCGCCAACCGATGGCACGTTGCGCGTACAGCTCGAACGAGTAGAGCACCCAACTCAGCACCGCCACGAAAATCTTCGGATCGCCGAGCGACATCGACTGCATGCGCGGATCGTCGGAGGGCCGCAGCTGCGATCCCCAGATCGCGCCGGCAATGAGGCCGACGGTAAGGAACAGCCAGCCAATCTTCACGGCACGCACGTTCATGACGTCGAGGATGTTCAGCGACGGCAGTCGCGCATAGAAAAACCCGAGATGCTTCGCCTTGATCTCCTTGAACTGGAGGACGTAGGTAATACCCAGCACGCATGCGAGCGCAAAGCTCGCGTACGCGAAGAGCAGCGACGACACGTGTACGCCGAACCACGGGCTTTCGAGCAGCGGCGATCGCTCTTCCAGCATCGGCCGCGCGGCGGGGATCACCTGCAGCGCAATCAGCAGCGGCAGGATAAACACGCCCATTGAGCGCTCGCCGGTGGTGAGCTCGATGTAGAGATACGAGAGCGCGAGCAGCCACACGAACGTCGAGATCGCCGACGTCGCGCTGGCAAACGGCACGTGCCCCACCCTCATCGTCTCCATGCCAATGACGAATGTGTGGGCGAACGCCGCCAAAATCAGCAACGTGCTCGCGATGCGGCTGGTGCTGAAGCTGCGATGGGTGAACTGCACAGCGTAGGCGACACCCGCAACGAGATAGAGAATGAGCAGAACAGTATTCATAAAAAAAGGAGTCGAGTGCCTTTTCCGCCCTACCGCGTAGGCGCGAAGTAGCCTTGCTTGGTCCGCGCCTGCGCGTTCGGCCGGCTGATGCGGACGACCAGGCGGCGCCACGCGCCATCACGCTTGGGATTTTTCGAGGTGTAGCCGATCGTGTACTGACTCGACAACTCGTCGTAGATTTGTCCGTAGACCGAAGCGAGGCTCTTGACGTCGGCCGGGAAGAACGCGCGCCCACCGGTGTCGGTGGTGAGCTGGCGCAGCGCGTACGTCGCTTCGCGGAATCCCTTCGACTGGCTCGGCTCGTCCGACATCAGGCCAATGGCGTACACCGCGGTCTCCGACCGTCTCGCCAAATCCAGCACGTCGTCGAACGACACGAGGCTCGAGGTGTCTTCGCCGTCCGACAGCAAGACGATCGCTTGGCGGCGCACTTCATCCTCGCTCCGGGTCGGAATTTTCTTCAAACCTTTCAACGAGATGTAGAGCGCATTGTTCAGCGACGTGGACCCGCCGGCGACGGTTTTCCGGATGGCCTGCTCGAGCTCGGCCGTGTTGCTGGTGAACTTCTGAAGCACCTCGGCGCGGCTGTCGAAGCCGATGACTTCGCCGAGGTCGCTCGGCTTCAGCTTGCGGATGAAACCGATGGCTGCTTCCTGAGCGGTCGTCATCCGGTCTTCCATGCTGGAGCTGGTGTCGATCAACAAGGACAGGGCGACCGGCAAGTTGCTCCGATTGAAGACGGTGAGGTCCTGTTTGACCCCATCCTCGAAGATTTCGAAGTCGTTTTCCGTAAGGTCGGTAATGTACCGACTCGCACTGTCCGTCACAGTAACGTTCATCGACACCAAGTCGACGGCCGTTCGGAAGGAGGGCTGGCCGGCTCGTGGCGGTGCGGCAGGCGCAGGCGCCGGAGGCTGTTGCGCATGAATCAGCAGGGGAATCGCCAAGGCCGCGGCCAACGGAGCAAGAACCCGCAGACGAACTTTCATAAGGGCTTCAAGGCAGTATAGGTGGCGGCTGATCGGGGCGTCAAGCACGCGCCGAACGACTGAAATTGTCGCAAACTCCTTGCAGATCTTAGGGTTGCGTTTCTTGACGCTCTCTTCATTCGCGTGTTATAAACACGCGTTTCCCACGACCCGGGCTTCCGGACGACATGCTCAACTCATATATCCCCATCTTCATCTTCCTGCTGGTCGCGATTGGTTTCGCGTTTATCACGCTGATCATCTCGCAGCTGGTGTCGTCGAAGAAGTACAACAAAGTGAAGCTCGAGCCGTACGAATGCGGCATCGAGCCGCAGACCGACGCGCGCGATCGTTACAGCGTGCGCTACTACCTGGTCGCGATGTTGTTCGTCATCTTCGACGTGGAGACCGTGTTCATGTTTCCGTGGGCCGTCAACGTCGATCGGCTTGCGCTGTTCGGGTTGATTGAGATGATCGTGTTCCTCGCAATTCTGGTCGCAGGCTACGTGTACGCCTGGAAGAAGGGCGCCCTGGACTGGGCCTAGATGTCTGAAGAACCCAAGGATCCCACCCCTCCCCAATCGGCGGCGGATAAACCTGCAAGCGACGCCCCGGGCGAGCCGCTGACGCCTCCGGCTGCATCGCCGACGCCGTCGCCGTCCGCGCCCAAACCGGCTGCGGCGAAGCCGGCTGCGCCAGCTGCGGCGCACGACATGAAGCCTGCCCCTCCGGCTGGTCCGACCGATCCGCCGCCATCGGCGGGCATCGCGGTTCCGTCATTTATTCATGCGCTGCAGGCAGCAATGCCCGGCGCCATCACACAGCTCAGCTTCTACGTCGGCGACTGGACGGTTATCGTGCCAGCCGACAAGTTGCTCGATGCCGCCACGTTTCTGCGCGACACGCCGGAAGCCGCGTTCAATTTCTGCAGCGACGTCACCGCGTCGGACTGGCCGTCGCGTCCTCAACGATTTGATGTGATCTACTCCCTATACTCGACAAAATATCGCCATCGTGTCCGACTGAAAGTGCGAGCGGGCGAACACGACGGCGTGCCGTCGGTGAGCCTCATCTGGCCGGCCGCGAATTGGCTCGAGCGCGAGGTATGGGATTTGTTCGGCGTGAACATTACGGGTCATCCCGATCGGCGGCGCATCCTGATGCCCGACGACTGGCAGGGATTCCCTCAGCGCAAGGATTATCCGCTCGAAGGGCCAGGCGAGCTGTTGATGGAAAGCCCGCTGGATTGGCTGAAGCTGAAACAGGCGCGGGAAGAATCTGAAATCGAATAGGGGCAAGGGGTAAGGGGTAAATGACGACGCATACCGGGCAGATGTTCGACACCGAAGAGCTGGTCATCAACATGGGCCCGCAGCATCCCAGCACGCATGGCGTGTTGCGCGTGGTGCTGCGCCTCGACGGCGAAAAAGTCGTGTCGTCCGATGTCGTCATTGGGTACCTGCACCGCGGCATTGAAAAGCTGAGCGAGAACCGTAACTGGACGCAGATCATTCTGCTAACCGACCGTATGGATTACGTGGCCGCCGCCACCAACAACGTGGGCTACTGCCAGACGGTCGAGAAGTTGATGCAGCTGGAAGTGCCGCGCCGCGCGCGCTACATCCGTACCGCGATCTGCGAGCTGCAGCGGATCGCCAGCCACTGCCTGTGGCTCGGCACGCACGCGATGGACATCGGCGCCATGACGGTGTTCCTCTACGCGTTCCGCGAGCGCGAGCTCATTCTCGATTTGTTCGAGGAATATTGCGGCGCTCGTCTCACCTATAACTCGATGCGCATCGGCGGCCTGCCGCTCGACATTCCGGTTGGCTGGGACAGGAAAGTGCTCGAGTTCTGCAACATCATGTCGGAGAAGGTCGACGAGTACGAAGAGCTGCTGACGCACAACCGCATCTGGCTCGAGCGCACGCGCGGCATTGGGGTCATTACCGCAGAGCAGGCGATTGCGATCGGCCTCAGCGGCCCTCCGCTGCGCGGTTCGGGCGTCGCGCGCGACATCCGGAAGGACGAGCCGTATGCTGCCTACGACGAGATGAAGTTCGACGTGCCGATTGGCAGCAACGGCGATACCTACGATCGGTATTTAGTGCGGCTCGAAGAGTTCCGCCAATCGATCAGAATCATCCGCCAGGCCATCGAGGGGCTTCCAGAGGGCCCGATCGTTGGCAAGGTCCCGCGCCTGATTAAACCCGCGGCGGGCGAGACCTATCACGCCATCGAGTCGCCGAAAGGGGAAATCGGCTACTTCATCGTTTCGGACGGCAAATCGACCAACCCCTATCGTTTCCGCGTACGGCCGCCGTCGTTCTGCAATCTGCAGGCGCTGCCGCAACTAATCAAAGGACATCTGGTCGCCGACGTCGTCGCGCTGATCGGGTCCATCGACGTGGTCTTGGGTGAGGTTGACCGATGAGGAGCGGGGGCGGGAGCCCCGCGAGATAACGAATAAATGATCGATACCTATTTCATTCCGCTTCTCAAAATTCTGTTCGTGCTGAACGCGACGCTCATCGGCGTCACCTACATGGTGTTGCTCGAGCGCAAGGTCATCGCGTGGGTGCAGGTGCGCCTTGGGCCCATGCGCGTCGGCCCGTACGGCGTGCTGCAGCCGATCGCCGACGCGATCAAGCTGATTCTGAAGGAAGACATCACGCCAGCCCGCGCCGACAAATGGGTGTTCACGGCGGCGCCGATCATCGTGATGGTGCCGGCGCTCATCACGTTCGCGGTGATCCCGTTCGGTCCGACGGCGCACCTGTTCGGCAAGGACGTCACGCTCTATATCACCGACGTGAATGTCGGCCTGCTCTACATCGTGTCGGTGGCCTCGATAGGCGTGTACGGCATCATCCTCGGAGGGTGGGCGTCGAACAGCAAATTCCCCCTGCTCGCCAGCCTGCGCGCCTCGGCGCAGCTGATCAGCTATGAAGTCGCCGTGACGATGACGCTCGTCAGCATGATCATGACGGCCGGGACGCTGAGCATGGTGAAGATCGTCGAGTCGCAGTACAACTCGCACCTCTGGTTCATCTTCGTGCAGCCGGTCGCATTCGTGCTTTTCTTCATCGGCGGCCTCGCGGAAACCAACCGTGCACCCTTCGACATGGCCGAAGCCGAGCAGGAGCTGACCGGCGGGTTCCACACCGAATACAGCGGGATGCGCTTCGCGCTGTTCTTCCTGGCCGAATACGCGAACATGATTGTGGTGT
The DNA here is from genome assembly GCA_031371345.1 of Vicinamibacteria bacterium. GTDB lineage: Bacteria > Acidobacteriota > Vicinamibacteria > Vicinamibacterales > JAMQPK01 > JAMQPK01. The sequence continues at coordinate 13,101 of JANMJM010000059.1, read as the reverse complement.
CGTCGGTCGCCACGACGCTTTTCCTTGGCGGCTGGCTGCGGCCGTTCCCCAACGTGCAGGCGCTGTGGTTTCTGGAATACATCCCGAGCTGGATGTGGTTCCTGCTGAAGACGTTTGTATTCCTGTATATCTTCCTCTGGGTGCGCGCCACGCTGCCGCGCTACCGCTACGACCAGTTGATGCGACTCGGCTGGAAGGTGCTGATTCCGATTGCGATTGCCAACGTCGTCGTGACGGGTATCGTGAAGGTGCTCTTCTGATGGGCCAAGCGATTGCGTTCTACGTGCTCTCGACGCTGATTCTCGGGTTCGCCGTACTGGTCGTGAGCACGCGCAACACCGTGCACGCCGTCCTGTATCTCGTCCTGAACTTCCTCGCAGTGGCCGCGCTCTACGTGCTGCTGACGGCGCAATTCCTGGCCGTCATTCAAGTGCTGGTGTATGCGGGCGGCATCGTCGTGTTGTATTTGTTCGTCGTCATGCTCGTGAATCTGAAGCGTCCGCCGGAGGATCACTCGGCCCCGCAGCGGCAGAGCTGGGTCGGCTTCGGGCTGTGCGGGCTGGTGCTCGTGGAGCTCGGGGCGATCATCGCGTACGGCGCCGTGGCGCCGGCTGGCCCGGCCAACGCGCAGAACAGCGACCTGGCCATCAATAACGTGGAGCGCATCGGCATGCTGCTCTACACCGATTATCTGATTCCGTTCGAAGTCGCGTCGATGCTGCTGCTGGTCGCGATGGTCGGGGCTATTATCCTGGCGAAAAGAGAACTGTGATTACACCCACGCACTACATGATGTTGTCGACGGCGCTCTTCATCATCGGGGTGATCGGCGTCCTGGTGCGCCGGAACATCATCGTGATCTTCATGTCGATCGAGTTGATTCTGAATGCGGTGAACATCAACCTGATCGCATTCTCGTATCAACTGCAGAATGGCATCGGGCAGGTGTTCGCGATTTTCGTGATCGCGGTCGCCGCCGCTGAAGCCGCCGTCGGCCTGGGCATCATTCTGTCGTTCTACCGCAATAAAGAGACGATCAACATCGACGAAATGAACGTGATGCGTTGGTAATGAGATACAGATGGATTTGATTTGGTTGATACCGCTTCTGCCGGCATTCGGCGCCGCGGTGAACGGGCTCGTCGGCATTCGCGCCTTCAAGAAGAACACGGCGGCGCTGGTGGCGTGCGCCACGATGGTGGGTGCGCTTGGCCTGGCGCTGTATGCCTTCTGGCAGTTGCTCGGACTTCCGCCCGACGCGCGCGAGCACGTGGTGAACCTCGGCTACTGGATTCCGCCTATTCCGCTCGCGACCGCGCACGGCATCGGGAGGTTCGAGATCCCGTGGGCGTTCAGGCTGGATCCGCTTTCGGCGATGATGCTGCTCGTCGTCACCGGCATCGGCACGCTCATTCATGTCTACTCGACGGCCTACATGCACGACGAGCCGCGCGGGGGCTATGCGAGGTTCTTCTGCTACCTGAACCTCTTTTGTTTCTTCATGCTCACGCTCGTCCTCGGCAGCACGTTCTTCACGATGTTCGTCGGCTGGGAAGGCGTGGGCCTCTGCTCGTATCTGCTGATCGGCTACTGGTACGAGAAGAAGAGCGCGTCGGATGCCGGCAAGAAGGCGTTCATCGTCAACCGCGTGGGTGACTGGGGATTCATCCTCGGCGTGTTCCTCATTTATTACACGTTCGGCACGCTCGACTTCCGCGCTGTCGCCGACGCAGCGGCAACGATGCCGGTCGAGTTCGGGCCGTTCGGCGTGCTGTCGCTGATTTGCCTCCTGCTGTTCATCGGCGCCACCGGTAAGTCGGCGCAGATTCCGCTGTACGTCTGGCTGCCCGACGCGATGGAAGGTCCGACGCCGGTGTCTGCGCTGATTCACGCGGCCACCATGGTGACCGCCGGTGTCTACATGGTGGGGCGCAACGCTGTGCTGTTCGCGCACGCGCCGCAGGTGGCGCTGATCGTGATGATTGTCGGCGCCCTCACGGCGTTGATGGCGGCCACGATCGGCCTGGTGCAGTACGACATCAAGCGCGTGCTGGCGTATTCAACCGTCTCGCAGCTCGGCTACATGTTCCTGGCGATGGGTGTGGGCGCCTACGCGACCGCTCACGGCTGGACCGAAATCGGTCTCGCGGCCTTCGCGGCCGGCGCATTCCACCTGATGACGCACGCGTTCTTCAAGGCGCTGTTGTTTCTTGGCAGCGGCTCGGTCATTCACGCGATGGCCGGCGAGCAGGACATGCGGAAGATGGGCGGCCTGAAGCGTTACATGCCCGTCACGTTCCCGACCATGATGATCGGCACGCTGGCGATTGCCGGCATTCCGCCGTTTGCCGGGTTCTTCAGCAAAGACGAGATCCTGTTCCGCACATTTCTCACGAACAAACCGATCTGGATCTTCGCAGTCGTGACGGCGCTGATGACGGCGTTTTACATGTACCGGCTGATGTCGATGACCTTCTTCGGCAAGTACCGAGGACCCGCGTGGGAACATACGACGCCGGCAGCCGTGCATGTGTCCGCGGTTCACGGCGTGCCGCATCCGACCGATGCGCACGCGCACGGGCAGGCGAACAGGCCGCAGCACGACGTCACCCACGGACCTGCCGACGATCACGATGCGCACGGCCACGGGCCGTGGCACGGACCGCACGAGTCGCCACAAGCGATGACGGTGCCTCTGATGGCGCTCGCCGTCGGCGCGATGGTCGCCGGCTTCCTGAGCTTTCCTCCCGCGCTCGGCGGCGCGGCCGCGCTCGAGCATTTCCTCGCGCCAAGCTTCACCGCCAGCGGCGCACATGCCGCGGCCGAGCCTGCCCCCACTCCGGCTGCGGAGGCCGTGGCTGACGAGCATGGCGCGGACGGGGAGCCGCACATCTCGCGCATGGGCGAAATTGGGCTGATGCTGTTCTCTGTGATGATTGCGGTCATCGGCATTCTGACGGCGTATCGGTTCTACGTCCGCGCGCCGGAGATTGCGGAGCGGCTGAAAGGGCGCTACGCGGGCGCGCACAGCCTTCTTTACAACAAGTACTACGTCGACGAGCTCTACAACGCGACGTTCATCAAAGGGACCATGGCGAGCGCGGTGGGCCTGTGGACCTTCGACCGCCGCGTCGTCGATGGCGCCGTGAACGGCTCGGGTTGGTTGACGGTGTTCGCGTCGTGGGTCTCGAGCCTCATCGACAAGTACGTCGTGGACGGGGCGGTGAACCTGATCGGGCGCTCGTCGCAGGAGTCGAGCTTCCTTTTCCGCCGTGTTCAGACGGGTTTGATTCAGAACTACGCGCTGCTGATGCTGGCCGGCGTGTTCGCATTTGTGAGCATTTATCTGCTCGTGAGGTAGTCCGTGACGAATGTGGCCAATTTTCCGTTACTGTCGCTGATTCTCTTCCTGCCGCTCGTCGGCGCGGGAGTGCTCCTGTTTGTCCCGAAAGAGAACGGCAGCGCCATCCGGTGGATCGCGAACATCTTTGGTCTCGCGGGATTCATCGTCTCCCTGCCGCTGTGGTTTTGGTACAACGCGCAGGATTCGAGCTGGCAGTTCGTAGAACGCGCGGAATGGATTCCGTCGATCGGTGCGCAATATTTCCTGGGCGTCGATGGTTTCAGCGCGCTCATGGTGCTGCTGGCCACGATGTTCGGGTCCATCGCGATTCTCTCGTCGTGGACCGCCATCACGGAGCGGCTGAAGGAGTACTACATCTTCCTGCTCATTCTGCAGACGGGAATGATCGGCGCGTTCGTGAGCCTCGATTTCCTGCTGTTCTTCCTGTTCTGGGAAGTGATGCTCGTACCGATGTATTTCCTGATCGGCATCTGGGGCAGCGACCGCCGTCTCTACTCCGCGATCAAATTCTTCCTGTACACGCTCGTCGGCAGCGTCATCATGCTGCTCGGCATTCTCGCGCTCTACTTCTACAACCACAGCGTGACCGGGTCGTACACCTTCGACATCACGCAGTTCCAGGGGATGAACGTTCCCTACAACCTGCAGTGGTGGGTGTTCCTGGCGTTCTTCCTCGGGTTCGCGGTGAAGGTGCCGATGTTCCCGTTCCACACGTGGCTGCCCGACGCGCATACCGATGCGCCGACCGCCGGCTCGGTTATCCTGGCCGCTGTTCTGCTGAAAATGGGCACGTACGGGTTCGTGCGGTTCTCGCTGCCGATGCTTCCCGAGGCCACACGGCACTTCGTGCCGATGATGGTCACGCTGTCGATTATCGGCATCGTGTACGGGGCGCTCTGCGCGATGGCGCAGCAGGACTGGAAACGTCTCGTTGCCTATTCGTCGGTGAGCCACATGGCGATGGTCATGCTCGGCATGTTCGCGCTGAATCCCGTCGGCATTACCGGCAGCATCATCCAGCAGCTGAATCACGGCATCTCGACCGGTGCGCTCTTCCTCCTGGTCGGCAACGTCTACGAGCGCCGCCACACGCGCGCGATTGCCGAATACGGCGGTCTCTCCAAGGTGATGCCGGCCTACGCGACGATCTTCCTCATCATGACGATGTCGTCGATCGGCTTGCCTGCGCTGAACGGCTTCATCGGCGAACTGCTGATTCTGCAGGGCGTGTTTGTGGCCAATAAAATCTGGGCGGCGTTCGCGGCAAGCGGCGTCGTGCTCGGCGCCGCCTACATGCTGTGGCTGTATCAGCGGACGATGTTCGGCAAGATCGAGAATCCCAAGAACGAGCGCCTGCTGGATCTGAATCTGCGCGAGCTCGCCACCTACGCGCCGCTCTTGATCCTCGCGTTCTGGATTGGCCTGTATCCGAAACCGTTTCTCGATCGGCTCGAGACATCGGTGAATCGAGTGGTCGCGCGCGTGAATCCGCAGTATCGGGCGGCACCCGTCGCCGCCGCCACGCGCCCGGCAGGCGGTCAGTAATGCCAGCAGGGATGAACGTCTCCGATTTTTACTACCTGCTGCCGGAGATCGTACTCACGGCCGGGTCGTTGCTGTTGCTGCTGGCCGATCTGATCGTGCCGCGTCACAAGCAGTCGATTCTCGCCGGCGTCACGCTCGCGATACTGGCTGCGACTGCGCTTGCGCTCGTCCCGGTCGCCGACGCGCACGTGCAGGTCTCCAAGGGGCTCATCTCGGTTGATCGTTTCGCACTCTTCTTCAAGGTGATTTTTCTCGCCTCTGCCGCCCTCACCGTCTTGATGAGCGTCCGCTATCTCGAAGTCGAAGGCACGCGGGCAGGGGAGTATTACTTTCTGATTCTGTGCGCCACGCTCGGCATGATGTTCATGGCGGGCGGGACCGATCTCATCACGCTCTTCATCGGTCTCGAGACGATGGCGATCTCGTTCTACATCCTCACGGGTTTCCTGAAGCCGAGCCGTCGATCCAACGAAGCCGCGGTGAAGTATTTTCTGCTGGGTGCGTTCTCGCTCGGGATCCTGCTCTACGGGATGTCGTTCCTGTACGGGTTGACGGGCACAACCAATCTGCGCACCATCGCGACGTCGCTCGTCGGGCAGGAGCGCGATCCGCGTCTGGTGCTGGCGGTCATCATGGTGGTGGCGGGCATGGGGTTCAAGATTGCCGCCGTGCCGTTCCATATGTGGGCACCCGACGTGTACGAAGGCGCGCCCACGCCGATCACCGCCTTTTTGTCGGTCGGATCGAAGGCGGCGTCGTTCGCGATGCTGCTGCGGAACTTCCTGGAAGCGCTTCCCACGATGCGGATGTCTCCCGCGATGTACGAGACCGTGGGGCTGAACGCGAGCGCGAGCACGCCGATCGGCTGGAGCACGATGTTCTATGTGCTCGCGGTTGTCACGATGACGGTCGGAAATTTTGCGGCGCTCACGCAAAGCAATTTGAAGCGCATGCTCGCGTACTCGTCGATTGCGCATGCGGGCTATCTGCTCATCGGCGTCGTCGCTGGCACCGCACGCGGCGTGACGGCAATCCTGGTGTACCTGTTCGTCTACGCCTTCATGCAGCTCGGCGCCTTCGCGGTGATCACGATGCTTCGCCGCAGCGACGTCATCGGCGACGAGCTGAAGGATCTGAACGGCTTGTACTTCCGTCAGCCGTTCGCGGCCTTCGCGATGCTGATCTTCATGCTGTCGCTCGGCGGGATTCCTCCGACCGCGGGATTCATGGGCAAGTTCTGGTTGTTCGGCGCGGCGATTGAATCGGGGTACGTCTGGCTCGCGGTGATTGGCGTCCTGAACAGCGCTGTGTCGCTCTACTACTACGTTCGCATCGTGGTGTTCATGTGGCTCAAGAACGAGCCGAGCGGAACCGAGCCGGTCACGAGCCCCACCATGGCCTTTGCGCTGGGCCTGATGGTCGTGGCGACGCTGCTGCTGGGTGTATATCCACGGCCGCTGTTCGAGTTTGCCGAGGCCTCGGCGCGAACGCTGGGAGTATCAACCATCACGCAGACCACGCGATAACCACCTGTTTTCGGCCTGAAACCGTGCGTTTGGCGCTGTGAAGTTTTTCACAAGGTATGCTATATTCAGCATGCCCGACGACCCCGACTTCCTCGCGCGGTCCTTTAAGCACTTGCAAGACAATGTACGCAGATCGGGACCAGCCGCGGCAGCCAGCTACACGCTGATCGGCGGCATCGTCCTGTTCGGCGGTGTGGGATACGCGCTCGACTTGTGGCGGGGTACGAGCCCGGGATTTCTTCTTGGTGGCTTGCTGCTCGGGTTGGTCGTGGGGTTTTACGACCTCGCGAAAACGGTCTTCGGAAGCAAGAAGTGAAGGCCGCGGGGTGGATGGCCGTCGGAAGCGTGGCTGCCGCCGTTGTGGCGGACCAGGCCAGCGGTGGCCGGGTGCGAGCGGAAATCTGGCTCGGCATGCTGGCGCCGCTCGTGGTCGTCATCATCACCTGGACGCTTGTCGAGCGAGTGTATAAGCGGCAGCCCGAACGCCTGACGTCGATGATGATGAAGGCGTTTGCGGGCAAGCTGGTGTTTTTTGGCGCGTACGTCGGGTTGGCGATCGGCGTCTTGCGAGTGCAGCCGATTCCCTTCATCGTGAGCTTCACGACCTGCTTCATTACGCTGCATCTGATTGAGGCGCTCTGTATGAAGCGCCTGTTTGTTTCCTGAGAACGACGAATGCTGGCTCAAGAACACGCGACCCGTGCCGCTGGTGAGAAGTTCAACGCCGGCGAAACCATCATCGAGCACGTCTCGAACAGCCCCATCGATCATCCGCTGATCCATCTGCCGAAGGTCTTCGGTATTGATTTCTCGGTGACCAAGCACGTGTTCATGCTCTGGCTCGTGGCGACGGTCGTGTTTCTGCTCGTGACGACCATCGTTCGCCGGTATCTGAAGTCCGGCCGCCAGGTGCCCACCGGCCCGATGAACGCGCTCGAGGCGATCGTCAGCTACGTGCGCGACGAGATCGTCCAGCCGAACGTCGGCAAGAAGTGGGTGAACACCTGGACGCCGCTCGTCCTCACGTTCTTCGTCTTTATTCTGTCGGCGAACGCCATCGGGCTCATTCCGGTGTTCGAAGTGGTTGCATTGCTCGACCGCTTCGTGCTGCACACGGGTCCCGACTCGTTTATCGCGAAGCTGATTCACGGTGGCACGACAGCGACCGCCAACTTCAACGTGACGGCGGCGCTTGCCACGATCACCTTCGGGGCGATCATCGTGGCTGGGTCGAAAGCCCACGGCTTCGTGACCCATTGGATGAACCTCGTGCCGAAGGGCTTGGCGTGGCCGATTTACATTCTGCTGATACCCATCGAAATCATGGGATTATTCGTGCGGCCGTTCGCGCTGACCATGCGACTTGCGGCCAACATGACGGGCGGCCACATCGCCATCCTGGCGATTCTGTCGTTCGTGTTTCTGTTCGCCGAGATGTTCGGGAACGCGTTCGCGGGCGTGGGGGTCGGGCTCGCCGTCTCGGTGCCGCTGGCCGTCGGTATCTCGACGCTCGAGATCATCGTCGTGCTGGTTCAGGCGTACGTTTTCACGCTGCTTACGGCAGTCTTCATAGGCATGGCCATTCACGTTCATCACTAGAATTTGCTCACTATACGAAAGGACAGAGGAATGAATAGCGTACGTCTTCGTCAGGTCACCGTCGTTGCGACGATCGCCGCCGTCGCGCTCGCATCGAACTCGGTTGTGTTCGCCCAGGAAGCCGCGGGTGCTGGGGGCGGCGATCGCTCGGTGCTGCACCTCTTCGGTGCCGCGCTCGGTCTCGGCATGATCGTCATCGGCGCCGCGCTCGGCATTGGCCGCTTCGCTGCCGCCGCAGCAGAGGGCATTGCCCGTCAGCCCGCTGCCGCAGACAAGATCACCGGCGCCGTGAACCTTCCGCTCTTCCTGCTGGAAGGCGTGGCAATTCTCGCGGAAGTGTTCGTGCTGCTGATCGTGCTGATGAACGGCAGGCCGTAGTGATCGTCGATCGTCGATCGTCGATCGTCGATCGTCTGGAGGGATGCGTGTATGAATAATCCGCTGGTGCAGGTTGATCCAGGACTCTTCATCTGGACCATCTTCACCTTTCTGGTGCTGCTGACGCTGCTCGCCAAGTTCGCCTGGCGGCCGTTGCTGCAGTCGCTCGCCGCACGCGAGGAGACGATCAGGAAATCGCTGGCAGACGCCGAGAAGGCGCGCGCCGAGCTGGAGCGGCTGAATCGTGAGTCGGAAGCGATCATTCGGCAGGCGCGTCTCGAGGGCGAGCAGATCATCGGCGCGAGCCGCGCCGACGCCGAGCGGCTTCGCGGCGAGCTTCGGGAGAAGGCACGAGCCGAAGCCGATGGCATCATCAAGAACGCCGAACGGCAGATTCATCTCGAAACGGCGCGCGCGGTGCAGCAGATTCGCACCGAAGCCGCCGACCTGTCGGTGGCCATCGCCTCAAAGCTGATTCAGAAGAACATTACGAAGGAAGACAATGAGAAGCTGATTCAGGAAGCCCTCAGTCAGCTGACGCGGTAACTGGAAACTAGTAACTAGAAACTAAGAAGTAAGTTGGAAAGTAAAAAGGCCCGGCGAGCGCGCGCTCCCGGGCCTTTTTGTATGTAATTTGCTACCGACTTTCTACTTTCTCGTTTCTCGTTTCTAGTTAACTATTGAAGGGTTTTCCTGAGCTCGGCTGCCTGCGCCGCGTCGGCCGACGCTGGATCCAAATCCACGACACGCGTCAGATATTTCGCGGCGGCAGCGTTGTCGCCCGACGCTCGTGCAAGGCCGGCCAGCTTCATCAGCGGCCGCGTCCACATCGCGTCGGCAGTGGAGGCCTTCTGATACCAGTCCTGCGCCTCCGCGCCGTTGCCCTGTGCTTCCTTCAACGTGCCCATCGCGAACAGACCGTTCGCATCGCCGCCATCGGCTTTCAAGATTTCCTGAAACGCCGATTCAGCTTCGCCGTACGACTTCTTCGACAAGTAGGCCGTCCCGAGGGGCAGATTCACCATGGTGAGCGCCGGCACCCTGACCTTGATGTCCCGATATGCCGCAATGGCGAGATCGTAGCGGCCGTCGTCGAGCAGTGTCGAGGCCGCCGCCAGCTGGCTCGACAGGCTTTTGGGGTCGATGCCTGCAAGCGCGCCGAACGCTTCCGGCGACTCATGACGGTCGAGCTTCACATCAAGGTTCGGCGACGCGCCCGTCAGCCGGACCCCTGCAGTAATGGTCATCGGATCAAATCCCGGCGCTTCAAAGTTCAATTGCCATTCGCCCGAGCGTGCGACGACGAAAATAAAACGGCCGCGATCGTCGGTGGCTGTCGTTAAGGTCAACGGAGCCGCACCGCTACCGCCGCCGGTGGCCGCCCGAACGATTGCGCCCCTGATGGCCGCGCCGGTTTCGTCGCGGACAACGCCGCCAATTCGATTCGTCTGCGCCGCCGCCGGAATCGCCGCGCTCAATGCCATGGCCGCAGCAAGAATCAATCCTGGGTTGGAGGTCATAGCGGCAGTATATAGCCAGAGCCTGATAGGGGTAAGGGGCAAGGGACTCCGAGCGACGTGGCAGAAATTTCTACACCTCACCAGCTGGCTATTGACATATTTCCAAGCAACTCTCAAATACCCATCCAAACGGCGTGAGCTCGTTGGCTCATGTTTGCGAACGGTCGTTTAATTTCGCTATTCGGCTCACTAAGTTGTGCGATCGAATCGCGCCACGAGGACTCCGCGCGTGTCATATCGCGGCCCAATTAGTTCGCTGCGGGGCGATTGAGTGTGGCGACAGGAGTCGCAAAAAGAGAAGAGGTTGACTGGGAACTGGGCGAGATCGACGAGTGGCGCTTTATGCTCAGAGCCGCGATACCCACTGCTCGGTCATCGCAGGATTAAGGAGGTAGCGTCCAATAACTCTTACCCCTTACCCCTTACCCCTTACCCCTTGCCCCTACTGAGAATTAGTTTGCCGCGGGGGCACGGGCGGCCAGGCCTTGGCGCATTTGCGCGGCTTCGGCCTCGGAAAATCGCCAGTCTGCCGGCCGAACACGCCGAATCTCTTCCTGTGACCAAATCGCCCGCATCAGGCCGCTTTGCGAATGCCGCGAATGACCGAGCAGCAGATGGCCGATCTCGTGCGCGATCGCTCGACCAAGCAGTGTCGAGTAATCCGTTGCCGAGCCTCGCGCGATGCCCACCACGCGCTCAGGATCAACCGTCGTCAATGCTCCGATGCCCGACGAGTGGTCGATCAGCGACGAACCCATCGCGACAGTGTGAGATCTGGAAGGTTCCGCGACAACAGGAATCATCAGGCGCAGCACGAACTCACTGCCCTCGCGCAGCAACTCGGTACACAGCGACGATGGACGATTGACGATCGACGATGGCCGATCCCCCGGCACCCAGCAATCGATCCATTGAAGAGAGATGCCGGCCTGCTGGAACGTCCGGTCGGCGGTTGCGCGCGCACGCGCGAGGTCGTCGGCCGGAACCTGCGCGTAGTTGTAGCTGCGAATCACAACCGTCGCCGCGAGGAGAAGCGCGTGTGTCATGCGCTTCACTGTGCGGTCCGCCCCCGCGTGCCTCAATGGTCGGGAGGTGACCGCCGGGCGAAACGTAGGTGACGCGCCATCTCATTGATAGGGCAGACCTTACTGCCAAGTCACACATCGTCCAGATCGCGCGGAACTCGTCTGTCGCTGCTACACTCAAGGCTTCCCAAGATGTTCCCTGTAGAGCGCGAATCAGATGTGAGGCGGTTCGGAACCTTCGAGGTCGATCTGCGTGCGCGCGAGCTGCGCAAGGGCGGAATCCGGATCAGACTTCAAGATCAGCCCTTCGAAATTCTCGCAATGATGCTCGATCGACCCGGCGAGCTGGTGACGCGGGAGGAACTGCGCCAGCGGCTCTGGCCGGCCGGAACGTTTGTCGATTTCGAGCACAGCTTGAACGCCGCCGTCAAACGGCTGCGCGCGGCGCTCGGCGACGATGCGGACAATCCGCGGTTCGTCGAGACACTGCATCGCCGCGGATATCGATTTGTGGCACCGGTGGACTCCGACAGGCCGGGGCGCCATCTGCGTGCGGTGGTTTCGCGCTCGGCCTCGCGCGTGGAAGCAGCGAGCGTCAGACTCGTTGTGCTCCCGTTTGCGAATCTCAGCAGCGACGCGACGCTGGAATATTTCAGCGACGGGCTCACGGAGGAAATGATTACGCAAATCAGCCGTCTGTCTCCCGGCAGGCTCGGCGTCATCGCGCGTACGTCGTCGATGTTGTTCAAACGGTCTGCGAAAGGCGCGTGCGAGATTGGCCGCGAGCTGGCGGTCGATTACCTGCTCGAGGGCAGCGTGCGATTCGAGGGCGATCGCCTCCGCATTACGGCGCAGCTGATTGAGGCGAGGACAGAGACACATCTGTGGGCCGAGACCTACGATCGCCGCATGGAAGAAACGCTCAGCCTGCAGACGGAAGTCGCTGCGCGCATCGCCCGCTCGCTCGCGATGGAGCTCGTGCCCAACCAGCGAGAAGCTCTCGATCGCGTGGGTCCGAGACAGAACGAGGCCTATCAGGCGTACCTCAGAGGCCGCTACCACTGGAATCGATCTGGCGACGATGGGTTGAACACGGCGCTGTCGTTTTACGCCCGCGCGCTCGATCTCGATCCGCATTTTGCCGCGGCATACGCGGCGCTGGCGCGCGCAAAAGTGTCGGTCGCGCTCTTTTCACGAGAGGCGGGACGCCGTCCCCTCGAAGAAGCGCGCGACGCTGCGCTCCGTGCGCTCGAGCTGGATCCCGGACTGTCGGACGCGCACGTGGCGTTGGCGGAGGTACGCAAGTCGCTCGAATGGAATTGGCCGCTCGCGGAAACAGCGTACCGCACGGCGATCGCGCTGTCGCCCAGTTGTGAAACAGCGCATCGATCGCTTGGCGCGTTACTCGCGTCCTTGTCGAGATTTTCGGAAGCGAAGGCGGAAGCCGATCGGGCATGCGATCTCGATCCGCTCTGTCTCACCGTGAACACGAGCGCGGCGTGGGTGCGCTATTCGGCGGGAGAATTCGACGAGACGATCGATCGTTGCCGGTACACGCTAGACATGGATCCGGGCTTCACGTCCGCGCGAAGGCTCCTGGGCGCCGCGTATTTGGCGGCAGGACGGACGGAACAAGCGTTGGTCGAGCTCGAAGCGGCGGCGAGGCCGGAGGCAAGCGCGCTCTCGCTTGCATGGCTCGCGCACGCGCAAGCGATCGGCGGACGTCAGAACGAGGCGCGCGCCGGCGTCGCGCATCTGGACGCGCTTGCGCGCAAGACCTACGTGCCGCCATATCACCTGGCCATCGCGCACACCGGCCTCGGCGACCGCGATTCGGCCCTTGCACTGTTGACGAAAGCGCTGGCCAATCGAGACCCGGCGGTCACCAGCGTCGGCGTCGAGCCTCGCTTCGAACCGCTGTGGCGCGACAAGCGCTACAACGATTTAATGGCGCAACTCGCCATTCCCGCGCCGCGACGTTAACAGGCTGGCATTTCCCTTGCGGAAGTGCAATACTTCGCGCTCCAATCACAGCACTTTTGCTTTGAATCCATAGTTTTTTTCGCAAAACTCGAGGAAACCCCTCGAGCAGGAGGACGAGTATGACGGCACGTCGATTTATGTTCGCGTTCATCGTCATCGCC
>JANMJM010000057.1:0-23910 GCA_031371345.1 Vicinamibacteria bacterium | reverse complement strand
GGTCCGAACATCACGCTGTCACCAATCGGAATAGACGATGACTTCCTGCCGAGAGCGATCATAGGAATAAAACTCGCGCACGTCGGTCAGGCCGCGGGTTCCCTGGTTGGCGAAATCAGCCTTGAAGAAATGTGGCGGATGGTCGATCGCATCAAGGTCGGCGAGCAGGGATACGCGCTCGTGGTCGCACCCGGCGGAGAATTGATCGCCCACGGCAACCCTAACGAGAAACCGCGCGTCGCCAGGGGCGACAATCTGAAAGACCAGCCTTTGGTGCGGCTGGTTCACGATCAGCAAACCTCGGGACCAGCCGCACTCGAGTTTGCGAACGATAGCGGCGTCCAGATGCTCGGCGTGGCCGCCCCGCTCGCGCCGCTCGGCTGGACGGTGATGGTCGAGCAGCCCAGGAGCGAAGCGTATGCCGTCGCCGATCAGTTAACGCGGCAGCTCATCTTCATCATTCTCTTCGCGCTGGCCGTCACGACGACCGTAGGCGTGTTCTTCGGCCGTTCATTCATCCGGCCCATCTTCGAGTTGATGCGTGGAACCCACGCCGTCGCCGAAGGGCGCATGAATGAGCGCGTGACAATCACGTCGAAAGACGAATTCGGACAACTCGGCGACGCCTTCAATAGCATGGCCGACAAGCTGGTCGAACTCACCGAGGACGTCCGAAAGAAAGAACGGCAAGCGATGTTCGGCCGCATGGCGGCCGGCCTCGTTCATGACCTGTCGCATCCGGTTCAAAACATCGGCAACAGCTGCAAGCTGATCGTCCGCGTGTTCGACGATCCGGAATATCGGGCGACCTTCACGCGCACGATCGATCGCGAAATGGAGACCCTGAAGCGCGTGCTCGACGACTTGCGTAACGTCGCGCGCCCGGCACCGGTGGAGCGGTTCCCACTCGATGTGAATCGATCGATCGCCGACATCGTCGAGTCGATGCGCGGCTACGCGGATGAATCCGGCATTGGCCTCGAGTCGAGATTCTCGACCGAGCCGGTCATCATCGAAGGCGACGTGTTCGCGCTCGGCCGCGTCTATCGCAACCTCATCACGAACGCGATTCAGGCGACGCAGGCCGGCGGTCGCGTCACCGTAGCCACGGCGCGCGTGGGCAACACCATCGAAGTGAACATCTCGGACACCGGCTCGGGCATTCCGCCCGAACGCCTGGGCGCGATCTTCGACGACTTCGTCACCACCAAAAAACGCGGGCTCGGCCTCGGCCTTGCCATCACGAAGCGCATCGTCGAGCAGCTCGACGGCAACATTACCGTCGCGAGCGAAATGGGCAAGGGGACGACGTTCACCATGCGGTTTCCGGTGGCGCAGCGTCCAGTGGCCGTGGCAGCGGTCGCGGGATAAACATCGGCATGAAATAAAGGAGCGCCATGCTGCTCAAGACATTTGTGAGGAAGGAAGCCCTCGAAGTGGATGGCCACAGTTACACCGTGGACTACTTCGCGGGAACAACGCCGAGCGGTACGCTGCGGTACAGCGCCGAGCTGTTGCTCGGGCCGGCCGATCGCATCATTCTCGATGCGGGAACGCTGAGCGATCTGGAGCTGCGGGTCGCACGGCTGATGCCGGCGACGCTGCAGAGCCGAATGCTGGCGGCCAAAGCTCCGGCGGCATAGGCCGATCCGCGGCGCTCCCGGGGGAGGAGCGCCGCCCGAGGGCTCAACCGCGCGAGACTACTTGCGCGGCAGGACGGCGTCCTTCAGCTGCTTGGCGATCCTGGCCTTCACGACGGTCTTCGCCGGAATCTTGATCGCTTCGCCAGTTGCCGGGTTGCGTCCCATCCGGGCTTTGCGATGCTGCTTCACCAGCTTCACCATTCCGGGTAGCACGAATTCACCCGACCTCTTCAATTCCTTCTCGGCCAGCGTCGTCAACTCGTCGAAAAATTCGCGAGCCTGGGTCCGCTTCACTTCGAATCGTTCTGCGAAGTGTGAGAAGAGTTCCGACTTGCCCATCCTGCGGGCGTCCGCCATCGCGTCCCCCTGACTTGAGCGCGCGTACTGGAAAGCAAACGCCTGTGCGCGCATCGGCGTCTGCGGATTGCTAGGACTTCAAAAAAACGCCGTATCCTATCTCTGGCCCTCTACCGTGTCAATCGCGCAGCGCTCAGAATAGGCCTGTTTCCGCCTATAGATGCTAGAATTTTTCCACATGTCAAGCGCGACGCTCGAGACCTTTCCCAATCCTCAACCCAACCGCGACTACGAAATCGCCATCCGGTGTCCCGAGTTTACGTCGGTGTGCCCGAAAACTGGACTGCCCGACTTCGGAGAGATTCGCATCACTTACGTTCCGGACCAATTGTGCATCGAACTGAAGGCCCTCAAATACTACCTGGTCGAATTTCGGGACAAGGGCATCTTCTACGAGAACGTCACCAACCAGATCCTAGACGATCTGGTCGCCGCGTGCCGTCCAAGGCGAATGACGGTCGTGGGCGACTTTTCTGTCCGCGGCGGCATCAAAACCGAGGTCACGGTCCGGTACGAACAGCCGTAACCGTGTAGGACCGCGTGCACGATCAAGACCCGGTGCCTCTTCCGATCGACGGCAGCCTCGATCTCCATACGTTCGCCCCGCACGATATCCCATCACTCGTCGACGAGTACATCTCCGCGGCCCATTCGGCGGGCCTTCGCCAGCTACGGCTGATCCACGGACGGGGCCAGGGCGTGCAGCGCGGCATCGTTCAGCAGCTTCTCGACCATCATCCTCTCGTTGCCGAGTTCTTCGACGACGCCGACTCCCATCTCGGCGCGACGATTGCTCTCCTCGTGCCCTGATCGCGGCCCAAGCCGCGAGTTTCCGAAGCAAAACCGGGACGAGCGAGGTGACCGTTGCAGAAGTTGCCACTGCCGTTTGCGGCAGGCGATGCAGTTCTTGCGCGCGGCGAGCAGTGGGTCGTTGAAGAGACGACCGCGTTCGAGGATTGCGTGCTCGTCCATCTCGCTCGCGAGGCACGCCGTGCGCGATTCCTTTATCCGTTCGACCGGCCAGTCGTCGTACAAACAGATCGCAAAATCCGCGTCGTCCAACCGAGGCGATGGATGAAGAATCTGCAATCGCACCTCTCGGATCTTCGGAGTTTCGACCAGCTTCGCTCGGCGCGGGCAGCTTCCATCGACATTTTCCCGTTTCAGCTCGAGCCTGCACTCGCGCTCATACGCGGCCGCGCGGCGCGGGTGCTGCTCGCCGACGAGGTGGGATTAGGCAAAACCATTCAGGCCGGGTTGATGCTCGCCGAGCTCCGGCAACGCGGGTGGTGCGAGCGTGCGCTCGTTCTCTGTCCGGCGGGTCTATGCCAGCAGTGGGCCGACGAGCTACGACAACGGTTCCATATCGCGGCCGCGATTTTCGACGCACCGGCGTTAAGGCATTTCACGGCGACGCTCCCTTATGGCGTCAACCCCTGGTCAATTGAGCCGGTTTCTATTACCTCGATCGACTTCATCAAACAACCCGAGGTGCTGCGGGCCATCACATCGGTGCTGTGGGACATCGTGGTCATCGACGAAGCCCATCAAGCGGCCACGGCGCCCCGGCGCGCTGCGGCAGCCAACCTTCTTGCACAACGCTCGCGGCACGTCGTGCTCGTCACGGCGACGCCGCACGACGGAGACGACGCCGCCTATC
Source organism: Vicinamibacteria bacterium (assembly GCA_031371345.1). Classification (GTDB taxonomy): domain Bacteria; phylum Acidobacteriota; class Vicinamibacteria; order Vicinamibacterales; family JAMQPK01; genus JAMQPK01. The sequence continues at coordinate 20,250 of JANMJM010000057.1, read as the reverse complement.
GCGCGCTTTGCGCTATTGGCGAAATCGGACGCGACGATCCTTTGCTGATGTTCCGACGCACCAGAGAAGCAGTCGGTCTGAAAAGAACGCGCAGGGTCCATTTGCTTCCGGTGCAGCCGGGACGGTTCGAAATCGACATGCATCGGTTGCTGGCGGCTTATGCAAAACGACTGTGGCAGATTGGCACCGGCGACGGTGCGCCGAGCGCCCAACTGGTCGCGATGGTTCTGAGTAAGCGCGCCATGTCGAGCGCGTCTTCACTTGCCATGTCGATCGACCGACGGCTCGCGTGTTTCTCCGGCCACGACGCCGCCGCGATTCAGTCCGGACTGCCGTTCGATCGTCTCGAGGAAGACGAAGGTGCTGCCGACGCGGCGCCCTTGCTCCCGACTCCGGCCTTCGATCGTGTCGAGGAGGAGAAGGATGCGCTCCGAGCCATCCTCGACGTCGCCGAACGAGCCCGACACGACGAAAGCAAAGTGCGCGCGCTCGTTCGCCTGCTTCGTCGCGTAACGGAACCGGCGGTGGTGTTTACCGAGTATCGAGACACGCTCGCCATGCTCGAAGAAACACTGCGGCCGCTTCGGCGCGTCGCATTGCTGCATGGTGGGCTGTCGGCCGTGGAACGACGAGCCGCTGTTCACGCGTTCGATACCGGCGTCGCCGATCTGCTGCTGGCAACGGATGCGGGCTCCGAGGGACTCAACCTTCAGTCGCGATGCCGCCTTGTCGTCAATCTCGAGCTTCCGTGGAATCCGATTCGGCTCGAACAGCGCATCGGCAGAGTCGACCGCCTCGGCCAGCTGCGGCCGGTCCACGCCATACATCTCTTCGCAAACGGGACCGCCGAGGCAACGGTGCTCGCCAATCTTCACAGGCGTGTCCGGCAAATACGGGCCAGCGAGATCGAAATGGCGGCGTGTGTCCTCGGTGGAGGCGATGTCGCACCGATGGCGTCGGCGGCTAGGGGCGCGCCACATCCTGTCAGCCTGGTGGCCGATCTCAAGAACGAGGCGGAAACGGAAGCGTCACGACTTTGCGAGCTGAAGAGGGCGACGTTGGTCTCGCACCGAGATGAAGGGCGCCTGGCTGTCTGCGTGCGCCGATCACGCCAATTCACCCAATCGCCATTCACCCAGTCGCCATCTGCTATTTGGTTCTACCGCGCCCGAATCGTCAATGGCTGCGGCCGGCTCGTTGAAGAACTGCTCCTCCCCGTGCACCTTCCGCTGGCACAATCCGGCGTTGTGGACGCGTGCGCGTTGAAGCGCAGGCGCCGCGATATTCGAGCGACCGCCGACAACACCGTCGAGCGCTTCCGAGAGGCGGTCGCATCTGTCGTGCGGCGTCACGTCGAGCAGCGCGCCGCTCAGATTGCCGCCGCAAGTCGTGAGTGGGTCACGCGAGCGCTCGCGAGAGAGCGACAGCTCGCGCTCGTCGTTGGCGCGGACACCGCCCTGTTTCAAGCCGGACTTTTCGACGCGCGCTCGATCAAACAACGCGAAGACCTCCACGCGCAACAGCAGCAATTCATGGAAGAGGCCGCCTCTCGGATCGGTCACCTCGAATTGGATGCCGTCGTGTCGATCGCTCAAGCGCCGGAGCTCGTCCTCCTGCTTCTTCAATGCTGAGCGGATTGAGCGGGTCGCTGCTCTCCCACTATTTCGCCGAACGCCTGCTCGCGGTCGAGTTCGCGGGCGCTCTCGGGGAAGAATCGGTTCAGCCGGCGTTCCATCGCTTCGGGCGATGGTGGCGGGAACAGGGATCGCAACTCGGCCCGGCGTCGAGCTTGCGGAGTATTTTCGAGCAGGCCGTACGGCCGCTGGCCGAGACGCTTGGCTTCGGCGTCGCGAGCGGATCTGTCGTTACTTATAAAGAGGTGCGCATCGCACTGCTCACAGGTGCCTGGACTGACCCCCTCGACGCGTTATGGCGAAACGCCGTGCGCGCCGGACTCGGCGTGTCCTCGCCATGGTGTTTATGCTGCAACGGTCGCGAACTGAGGCTCGTCGATGCCGAACGCACGTACTCCCGCGCGTATCTGCAATTCGATCTGGAACGTATCGCCGACGATGCACGCGCGTTTTCGGTTTTCTGGGGCACGCTGCGGGCGGAAGCGTTTTATGCGCCAACCGGCCACGCGCCGCTCATCAACACAATCGTCCGCCAGTCGGCGCAGCATGGTGCAGCGGTCGGCCGATCGCTCCGTGTCGGCGTCGTCCAGTCGGTTACGGCGCTGCTTTCTGGATTGCTCGACGCGAAGCTCAGGAGGCGACGGCCAAAAGATGGAGAGCTGCAGACCGGCTTCGACGAGTCGCTGACGCTCGTCTATCGCATCCTTTTTTTGATGTTTGCCGAAGCTCGCGGCCTGGTGCCCGTGTGGCACCCCATTTATCGCGACCACTACACGATCGAATCGTTGCGCGATGCCGCAGAGCATCCCGGCCATGCGAAAGGGCTGTGGGACGCTCTCCAGGCGATTTCTCGGCTGGCGCACCGTGGGTGTCGCGCCGGCGCACTTGGCGTTCCGGCATTCAATGGGCGTCTGTTCTCTCCACGCCGCGCGCCGATGGCCGAAACAACATCGGTTGCCGACGAGGTGGTGCGCCGTGCGCTCGTTGCGTTGTCGACGGCGCCTGCTCGTGGCGCGCAACACGACACGGCTGCTCACCGCACGAGAATCGATTACCGCGACCTCGGCGTGGAGCAACTCGGCGCTGTGTACGAGAGCGTGCTGGAATACGAACCTGCCTACGCGGAAGACGAAGGGACGAACGGGCACGTCCTGCTTCGGTGCGGCAGCGATCAACGCAAGACGACTGGGTCGTTTTACACCCCACAATCGATCACCGATTACCTGGTCCGCCGCACGCTCCATCCTCTGGTCGAGCACGCGGCGTCTGCACACATTCTTCAGCTTCGCATCGTCGATCCGTCGATGGGTAGTGCGGCCTTTCTCGTCGCGGCGTGCCGCTACCTGGCGCGCGCCTACGAACGCGCATTGTTGCGAGAAAGGACGTGCGGGGAAGATGACATCGATGACCGCGATCGGGCTGGCTTCAGGCGGGCCATCGCGCAGCGATGCCTCTTCGGCGTCGATCTGAATCCGACTGCGGTGCAACTCGCGCGTCTCTCGCTTTGGCTGGCGACGCTTGCGGCCGACAAGCCGCTGAGTTTTCTCGATCATCATCTCGTCTGCGGGGACAGCCTTATCGGCGCATCACCGGTCGATCTTGCGCGTCAAGCGCCGCCGCGAGCGGGCCGCTCGACGTCGGCATCCAGGAATGTCGACACACCGTTGTTTTCCGATGCGGACCTCGAGCCTTCTCTGGCAGCCGCCGTGCTCGAGCGCACGTGGATGGCAGATGTCGCCGACGATACGCTCGCCGTCGTTCGCGAAAAGGAGCGGCGTCTAGAACGGCTCGGCGCGACGAGTCGTTGGAAGACACTGGCCGACCTGTGGTGTGCGTGCTGGATGTGGCCGGAGCGCGAGATAAGTGCGGGCGGCGCGGTGTTCTCGTCTCTTCGCGAACAGATCATCTCGGGCCGGCGAACGTTGCCGGCGCGGATTGCGGAGCCGCTGCTGCAGCGCGCGCGCGCGATCGCGGAACGCAGCCGTTTTCTCCATTGGCCGCTCGAGTTTCCAGAAATCTATTTCGGCGCCGCGGGTGAACCGCTCGACAATCCTGGGTTCGACGCCGTGCTCGGGAATCCTCCGTGGAATATGCTGCGCGGCGACTCCCCGGAGAAAGCTTTTATCCGCGGTTCAGGCGTCTACCGCTACCAGGGTCGCGGGCACGTGAATCGGTATCAGCTGTTTGTGGAGCGCGCACTGGCGCTTCTCAAACGAGGCGGGCGCATGGGGCTCGTGCTGCCGTCGGGATTCGCGACCGATCACACATCTTCGGCGCTTCGCCGCCGTCTATTGGATCATTGCGAACTCGACAGCCTCGCCGGATTCGACAATCGTCGCGCCATCTTTCCCATTCATCGAAGCGTCCGCTTCGTGCTCGTCACCGCGACGACCGGCCGGCCGACGACATCGATCAGATGCCGCTTCGGCATCGACGACCCAGCTGTGCTCGACACGGTTCCCGACGAAGGCGATCGCGCGCGCGACCCAATCTATACGGTCTCATTGACGCCCGCGCTCATGAGCCGCCTGGCAGGCGAACAACTCACCATCCCCGAGCTACACACGCCGCGCGATGTCGCGATCGTCGAGCGGATCGTTCATCGCTTTCCGCGGCTGGCCGACGCCGACGGGTGGAACGCGCGATTTGGCCGCGAGCTGAACGCCACAGACGATAAAGCGCATTTCTCCTCAAGCGGCCGCGGCATGCCCGTGCTCGAAGGGAAACACATTGAACCCTTTATCGCGCACGTCGAGCAGAGCACGCAGACGATCGCCGAGACCCACGCGTCCCAACTCATCGATCCCGCGCGTTCGTTCAAACGACCACGACTCGCCTATCGCGATGTGGCGAGCTCGACAAACCGCGTCTCGCTCATCGCCGCGATTCTTCCGATAGGTGTGCTCACGACCCACTCGCTGTTTTGCGTGAAAACGCTCTTGGGAGACGACGAACAGCACTATTTGTGCGGCATGCTGAACAGCTTCGTCGCGAACTATCTCGTGCGGCAAGTGATACAAACGCATCTCGGATCAACCACGGTCGAAGATCTTCGCGTGCCGAAGCTCGCGCCGAGATCCGTCGAGTTTCGGGAAATTTCGCTCCTGGCCCGGTCGCTGAGCCGAGGAGCACAACTCGAAGGAGCCGCGCGCCTTCAGGCGGCGGCCGCGCAGGCGTATGAGCTGACGCTTGAAGAATTCAGGCACGTCCTCGCGACGTTTCCACTCGTGCCTGAGGCTGAAAGGGCTGCGGCGATGGACGAGTTCAGCCGCCGGTTGGAAACTTGCGGGTCTGCTTGAGGTACTTTTGCGCTTTCTCGAGCGCGATGCGTTCGACGTCCTCCCGCGTCGCACCCTCGGCGCGCGCAAACCGCGCGCCGGGGTCGACGTTGTCTATCGCGCAGTACCAGCGGTCGCCGATTCGGTAGGTCACGATGTTGACCGGCCAACCGTCGACGATTTGCTTCCGCTCAGTAAAATCTTCTGCCTTCATTATGGCTTTTCCACAGGCGCGCCGACGAGATTGCCCCACTCGGTCCACGAGCCGTCGTAGTTCTTCACGTTGTTGTCGCCGAGCAAATACTTCAGCGCGAACCACGAATGGCTCGACCGTTCGCCGATGCGGCAATACGCGATGATCGGTTTGTCGCCGGTCACGCCCACCCCGTCGTAGAGGACTTTGATATCCGCCGGGCTCTTGAACGTGCCGTCTTCATTGGCGAGCTTCGCCCACGGCATGCTCTTCGCTCCAGGGATATGGCCACCGCGCTGGCACGTTTCCGGAAGTCCGGGCGGCGCCAGAATCTCGCCGGTAAACTCTGCCGGGCTACGCACATCGACAAACGCCGCCTTCTTCCCTTTCACCGCATCCTGTACTTCTGGGAGAAATGCGCGAAGCGAATTGTCGGCGTCCTTCGCTTTGTACGTTTTCTTCGCGGCTTTGGGCGCGTCGGTGCTTAACTCTTTGCCTTCGGCCAGCCACTTCTTGCGGCCGCCGTCCATGATGCGCACATCCTGGTGGCCGTAGAGCTTCATTTGCCAGAACGCCCACGCGGCGAACCAGTTGTTGTTGTCGCCATACAAGATGACGGTCGTGTTGTTGTCGATGCCGGAGCTGCCGAGCAGTTCCTCGAACTTGTGCTTCGGGATCACATCGCGCACCAGCGTGTCGCACAGCTGGGTCGTCCAGTTCCAACCCGCAGCGCCAGGCACGTGGCCCTGGTCGTAGGCCGCCGTATCGACGTCGACTTCCGCAATTTTGACTGAAGGATCAGAGAGGTGCTGGCTGACCCATTCGGTGCTCACCAGAACGTTTGATCCCTGACTTTGAGCTGTCATTTTTCCTCCTCGGTGCTGAAATCGCCCTAGATGCTACCATGCTAGAATCCTCGAAATGGCGACGCGTCTGGCCACTCTTCTCGTAATTGTGATCGTCGGCGCGACCTTCATCGCGGGCCTCATCGTCGGGGCGCAGCGCGACGATGCAAACGGGCCGGTCGACCTGATTATCGTGAATGGCAAGGTCTATCCTGGCGGCGGCAAAGAGTTTCAGGAAGCCGTCGCGGTGCGCGGCAATCAAATCCTTCGTGTCGGCTCCAACCGCGAGGTGAAACGCCTTCGCCGCGCTCAGACTCTCGTATTAGACGCGCATGGCGGCACGGTGATTCCCGGGCTGAACGACGGACACGTGCAGTTGATGGCCGGGGCGCTGTCGCTCGACCGTCTCGATCTGTCGGGCGTGGCAATCGTCGACGACCTCGAAACCGAGCTCCGCGATTACGCCGACGGTTTTCCCGCGCGCCCGTGGGTGCTCGCGCGCAACGGCGACAGCGGAATCCTCGCGACGCCGAACGCGGCTGCACGGAAAATTCTGGACACGGCCGTTCAGGCGCGCCCGGTGTTCGTGACGAGCGAAGATGGCAGCGTCGCCTGGGCGAATTCGAAAGCGCTCGAGAACGCCGGTATCAGTCGTAAGACGCGAAATCCCGAGTATGGGATCGTTGTGAAGGACCATCGCACCGGCGAGCCCACCGGCGTCCTGAGGGACGCGGCCGTGGACCTCGTTGCGCGGGTGCTTCCGCAGCCGACGCGCGAGGAACGGATCGCGGCCTTGCGGACGGCAATCGGCGAAGCCCACAAACTCGGCGTGACGAGCGTGTATTCGGTGACGACCGGCGAAGAGGAAATGGATCTGCTCAGCACCATCCGCAAACAGGGCGACCTTACGATGCGCGTATATGGCTCGATCGCCATCGCGCCGACGATCACCGAAGCCGACGTGGCCGAGCTCGACAAGCTGCGCCAGACATATCCCGACGACCCCACATTGAAACTCGGCGGCGTCGAGATCGTCTGCGAGAGAAAAGCTCACGGTCCCATTTCCACGTCGACGACGTGCGATTCGACGACGCTCGATCGCGCGGTCGTGCTGCTCGACAAACACAACTGGAACGTGACGGTTCGCACGGTGAACGGCACCGACGTGCGCGCAGCGGTGGACGCGTTCGAACATGCGGCGGCGTTGAATCCGGCGCCCGCTCGCGATCGGCGCTACCGACTCGACGACAGCCTGCTCAGCGACGGCACTGCGCGCATCCTGTTCGGCAGTAACTGGCCCGCCGCGCCGCTCGATCCGCGCGATGCGATTGAACACGCGGTCGCGACACCTGCCGAGCTGCTGCCCGCCATCGACGCCTACACCACGCACGCCGCGTACGCGTCCTACGACGAGCTGCGTAAAGGCACGCTCGCGGCAGGCATGCTCGCCGACATTGTCATCCTTTCAAACAATATCTTCGACAACCGCCCCGAGTCGCTTCGCGAAACCGCGGTATCTGTCACGATTTTCGACGGCAAAATCGTGTACCAGCGCCCGATCGCAACGTCCGACTAGAAGTACGTTACGCTCGTCATAGAGATATCTCTATGGCAACCAAAATCACATACGCCACGCTAGGCGGCGATCAACTTGACGATCTGCATCGCGAGCTCGACCGCGCGATCGCCGAGGCGCCCGCATCCTTCGGCCGCGTGCATTCGCTCTACATCAATGGTCAAGCCGTCAAGGCCGAGGACCAATTCCAGGACCGTAGTCCGATCGACACAAGCATCATCCTCGGCACGTTTCAGAAGGCGTCGCGTGATCAGGTGAAGGACGCCATCGTGGCGGCGCGCGCGGCCCAGCCTGCGTGGGCGGCGCTGCCTTGGCCACAGCGCCTCATCTACGTGCGCCGGATTGCGGACGGTATTCGCAAACATCGCTGGGAGCTTTCGGCGCTGATGGGATACGAAGTCGGCAAGAACCGCCTCGAATGCGTCGGCGATGTCGAGGAAGCGGCAGATCTCATCAGCTACTATTGCGATCAGATCGAGTCACACAACGGCTTCGTCGAACGAATGGGCACGCTCGGCCCGGGCGAAGAGAATGTGAGCGTGCTGCGGCCCTACGGCGTGTGGGCGGTGATCTCGCCGTTCAATTTTCCGCTTGCGCTTGCAGCCGGCCCAGCTGGTGGCGCGTTGGCGTCGGGCAACACCGTGGTGTTCAAACCCGCGAGCGACACACCGCTGATGGGCGCCAAGCTGAGCGAAACCGTCGTCGAGGCCGGGCTACCGCGCGGCGTCTTCAATTTCGTCACTGGCCCAGGGTCAACCGCAGGCCAGGAGCTCATCGACAACGACGGGATCGACGGTATCGTCTTCACCGGATCGAAGGACGTCGGATTGAAGCTCATGCGCGACAATGCGGGGCGCGGCGTGCCGCGCCCGCTCATCATCGAAATGGGCGGAAAGAATCCGGCGATCGTGACACCCTCGGCCGATCTCGACAAGGCGACCGACGGCGTCATGCGTTCGGCGTTCGGCGCGCAAGGTCAGAAGTGCTCCGCGTGCTCGCGCGTCTACATTCACAAGGACGTGCGCGAGAAGTTCGTCGCCATGCTCGTTCAGAAAACCAAACGCATCAAGATTGGGAACCCGCTCGAACGCGACGTGTGGATGGGGCCAGTGATCAACGAAGGCGCCGTCGACACCTACCTTTCCGCGATCGAGCGCGCGAAGAACGATGGCGGCAAAGTTCTGATCGGCGGCAAACGGATGACGACGTCGCCGTTCGATCGCGGGTATTTCGTCGAGCCGACGATTATCGATGGTCTTCCGCCGAGTCATCCGCTCTTTTCTGAAGAGCTATTCGTGCCGATTACCGTCGTCGCCAGCGTGATCGCGCTCGACGAGGCTATCGATCTCGCCAATCGTACCGAGTACGGATTAACGGCGGGCATCTACTCGGAGAACGAAAACGAGCTGAAGCTGTTCTTCGATCGCATCCAGGCTGGCGTCACGTACGCGAACCGCCGCGCAGGCGCGACGACCGGAGCCTGGCCCGGCGTGAACCCGTTCGGCGGCTGGAAGGCCAGCGGCTCGACCGGCCGCGGCACCGGCGGGCCGTATTACGTGCAGCAGTTCATGCGGGAACAGAGCCGCGTCCGAATTCGCTGAAATAACGGGGTCTTTCCCGTTTCCTGGAGGTCGTATGCCGATGCGGACCCTGGGTCCCCTGGGATTGGCTGCCGCCGGATTAGTACTCACCCTCTCGAGCATTCAGGCTCAAGGTCCCACTCTGGTGCCGAGCCCGCAAGCGCCCGGGGCGCCCGCGCGAGACAACTCGCAACTACAGCCCGCCACTGGAACGGGAAAGATTCTCGGACGCGTGGTGTCGGCCGACAACGGTGCGCCTCTTCGCCGCGCGCAAATCCGCATTACGGCGCCTGAGCAGCGGTTGATGAAGTCGGCCGTTACCGATGCGCAGGGACAGTATTCCTTCACCGACCTGCCCGCAGGACGTTATTCCATTAACGTTGCGCGCAACGGTTACGTCTCGCTGCAGTTTGGACAACAACGTCCGTTCGAGCAGGGAAAACCGCTCGACCTGGCCGACGGGCAAGTCGCGCAGAAAATCGATTTCGCGCTTCCGCGGGGCGGCGTCATCGCCGGCCGCATCACCGACGAGTTAGGCGAGCCGCTCGCTGGCGTTGGCGTGCGCGCCATGCGATACCAGTATCAGCCCGACGGACGGCGCCGACTCATGCCCGTGAGCGCGTCGTTCGGCATGTTCAATCTTCAGACCGACGACCTCGGAGAATTCCGCGTCTTCGGTTTGATGCCGGGTTCATATGTGCTGTCGGCGACGGTCAACGCCATGGGCAACGGCGTCGTCTTTCCGATGGCAGGCGGTGCAATGCTTTCGTCGCCTGGCAGCAATGACGGAAGCGACGGATACGCGCCCACTTACTATCCGGGCACAGCGGCTGAGTCAGAGGCGCAGCCCATCACCGTCAGCATCGGTCAGGAGGCCTTTGCGTTTTTCTCGCTGATTCCCGCGCGTCTGTCGCGCGTGTCTGGTGTTGTGCGAAATTCACAAGGACAGCCGGCGGTCAATTCCAGTTTCTCGGTTCGGTCAAGGGACGGCATGGGAACGTTTGGCTTCGGCGGTACGGTGGCCCCCGATGGCAGCTTCGCCATGCAGAACATTGCGCCGGGAGAATATCTCTTCGAGGTTCGTCCGGCGAATATGGGGCGCCCGGTCATGGCCGCGGGCACGCCGACCCCAGAGCCGGAGTTTGCGTCCGTTCCTGTGTCGGTGCAGGGCCAGGACATCAGCGGTCTCGTCGTCACGACAGGGCCAGGCGGCTCCATCTCCGGGCGCATCATCTTCGACAATGGCATCACGCTTCAATCCATTGCGGTACCCGGTCAGACGGCTCGCGTGATGTTTACGGGGATCGACCCATACACTTCCCCGATGGCGATGGGGATGGATAGCGGCACGGTGAATCCTAATGGCCAGTTCGAGCTCAAGGGGCTCAACGGAAAAGGTACGTTCCGTTCGACCGGAACCACATTGTTGGTGAAGTCCGTCACTCTCGAGGGCCAAGACATCACCGATACGCCCTACGAAATAAAGGCCGGCCATACCATCAGCGGTCTGGAAATGACCCTGACGAATACAAAAACGACGCTCTCTGGAACTGTGCGAAACGCGGGCGGTGCCGTGAAGGACTACGTTGTCGTGATTCTTCCCGCCAATCTCCGCGAAGGCGATCTTCCCGCGCGTTTCATCAGAGTGTTGAGGCCCGATCAGGAAGGGAAATATCAGACGACGGGATTGCCGCCGGGCGAGTATGTTGCCGCCGCCATCGATACGATCGAACAAGGCGAGCAATGGGATCCCGCATTTCAAGATCGCGTGAAGCTGCGCGCCAAACGCTTCAGATTGGCTGACGGACAGGCGCTCGCGCTCGAACTTGATATGCTGCAGTAAGGCTGTTTGCGTAACTTTTTGGCCGGGACGTTCGTATACATCTTTATGACCCATCGGGCTCGAATACTGTTTCTCGCCGTTGCACTGGCGCTGGCAGCCGCCGGCGTTTCCGCACAGGATCCCGGCGCAGCCGGGCCAGGGCTTGGAGGAGGCGGCGGCCGCGGCGGCGGCCGCTTTGGCGGACAAGGACAGGGACAGGGACCGCTCGTCGATCCGGGTGGACGCTTCGGCGGGCCGCCTCGCGACAACACGCCGGCTCCGAAAGGCACGGCGAAAATCACTGGACGCGTGGTGTCGGCCGACAGTGGCAGTCCGATTCGCCGAGCGCAGATTCGGGTGAACGCGCCCGATGTGCGGACCAGCCGCGTGGCGACCACGGACAATCAGGGACGTTACGAAATCGCCGAGTTGCCGGCGGCGCGTTATCGCTTACAGATCAGCAAAGCGGGTTACGTCACGCTCGAGTACGGACAAGCGCGGCCGTTCGAAGCCGGAAAACCGCTCGATCTCTCCGATGGACAGGTGCTCGAGAAAATCGACTTCAGCTTGCCTCGCGGAAGCGTGATCGCCGGACGCGTCACCGACGAGTTCGGTGATCCGATCGCCGACGCGCAAGTGCAGGCCATGCGGTATCAGTTCACCAGCGGACAACGCCAGCTCGTCAACGCGGGACGCATCGCGACGAGCGACGACATCGGACAATTCCGCATCTTCGGTCTCATGCCGGGCGAGTACATCGTCCGCGCGTCGGTCCGCGACAACGGCGCGATGGCAGCCGCTGTGATGGCGGCTGAAGAACCTTCGGGTTATCCCACCACCTACTACCCTGGCACGACCGACGTTGGCCAGGCGCAGCCGGTCACCGTCGCGCTCGGCCAGGAATTCAACTCGGTGATGTTCTCGCTTGTGCCGACGCGGCTCGCGCGAGTATCTGGCAATGTGCTGAGCGCGAGCGGCAAGCCGCTCTCTGGCGCGGTCGTGGTCGTACGTTCGGCCAGCGTCGGCGGGGGCGGCGGAGGGCCGTTCAACATCGGAGGCGGCAATCAAGTGAACGCAGACGGCAGTTTCACGCTGAACAACGTGGCGCCGGGCGACTATACGCTCGATGTGCAGCAGCGGCCGCGCGATCTCCAGAGCGTCGCCGGCGGGCAGCTCGAATTTGCGTCGATCCCGCTGAGCGTGTCGGGCGAGGACATCAGCGGCCTCACCATCATCACGACGCCGGGCATTTCGGTTTCCGGACGCGTCTTGTTCGAAGGGCAGAAGCCGCAGGCGGTTTCGGCCAGCAACGTGCAAGTGACGGTTGCACCGGTTTCGGGTCAGCAATCCATCATGGGGATTGCCGGCCGTGCGCTTGGCGGCGGTCGCGTCGGCAACGACGGAACGTTCGAACTGCGAGGCGTGCTTGGACAGCAAATGATCCTTCTCGGCGGCGCGCCTGCTGGCTGGGCGCTGAAGTCGATTACGTTGAACGGCCAAGACATCACCGATATGGGTTACGACTTCAAGCCTGGCAATAACGTGACTGGCATTGTCGTGACGCTCACCGATCGACTCACCGATCTTTCCGGAACCGTTCACGACGGGAAAGATCAGCTCGCAAAGGATTACGTGCTGGTGATCTTTCCAACCGATGAAAAGTTGTGGGGCGGACAGTCAAGATATGTGCGCACGGCACGACCCAATCAGGAGGGCGCCTTCAGCTTGAAGGGGTTACCACCTGGACGGTATCTCGCGGTGGCAATCGACACGCTGGAAAACGGCGCGCAGAACGATCCGGCGCTGCTCGAACGGCTTCGGCCCAAGGCCAAGCCGTTCTCGCTGACCGAAGGACAGGCCGCATCGCTGACCCTCGACATCTCCCCTCCCTAGCGCTCGACGCTTTTAACCATCCTGCCCTCGCTCCGGTCTAACCTCCTGAGCACGAAATTCCTGCTCGGAGGTTGCCCATGTCAGCTCGCTTACGCAAAATCGCCACTGTCGTGGTCGCCGCGGTGCTGCTTGTCGCAGCGGCGCCGGCCAAGACAGATGACAAGACCATCGCCCACGTTCTCGATCGCCTCGGTTACGGCGCCAGACCAGGCGATATCGAGAAGGTCCGCGAGATGGGCGTCGTCAATTACATCGAGCGACAACTGCATCCAGAGCGTATCGCCGATGACGGCGTGAACGCGAGGCTCGAGCGCTTGAAAACGGTTGGGATGAGCCAGTCGGCGCTCGCCCGAGAAATTTTCATCCCCGCGCAGCTCGCCAAGCGCGAACAGAAAAAAGTGCAGGCGCAAAACGAGGACGGACCATCCGCATCTGCAGGGAACGACTCGCAGCAAGTTCCGCGGATGAACATATCGCCGGCGATGATGAAAGCGCGGCAGGTGATTTCCGAGCTGGACGAGCAGAAACTTCTGCGAGCCACTTACAGCGAGCGCCAGCTGCAGGAAGTGCTCGCCGATTTCTGGTTCAACCACTTCAACGTCTTCGCCGGCAAGGGCGCCGATCGGCAGTTGCTGACCGCCTACGAACGCGACACGATACGGCCGAACGTGCTCGGCAATTTCCGGACGCTGCTCGGCGCCACGGCGCACAGCCCCGCCATGCTGTTTTATCTCGACAACTGGATGAGCACCGATCCTGCCGGGCCGCATGTCACCGGACGGGATCAGATGCGGCAGCGCAATCGGGCGCGCGCGCTCGGCGTCATGCGTCCCGATCTCGCCGAACAAATCGCGCAACGGCAGAAAGCCCGGCCGACCGGCCTGAACGAAAACTACGGGCGCGAGCTGATGGAGCTGCACACCCTTGGTGTGGACGGCGGATATACACAGCAGGACGTGGTCGAAGTGGCGCGCGCCTTGACCGGATGGACCATCGACAGGCCTCGCCTCGGCGGCGAGTTCAAGTTCGATGCCCGCATGCACGACCCAGGCGAGAAGCATGTGCTCGGCCACACCATCAAGGCGGGCGGCGGCGAGAGCGACGGCGAGCAAGTGCTCGACATTCTCGCCAGCCATCCGTCGACGGCCACGTTCATTGCCACGAAACTCGCGCGCCGATTCGTGAGCGATCAGCCGCCGCAGGCGCTCATCGATCGCGCGGCCAAGCGATTCCTTGAGACCAAGGGCGACATCCGCGAAGTCGTGCGCACGATCGTCGAGTCGCCTGAGTTCTTCGCTCCCGAAGCGCAGCGGGCCAAGGTGAAGACACCGCTCGAGTTCGTCGTCAGCGCCCTGCGCGCGTCGTCTGCGGAAATCCGAAGCGGCCTGGGCGTCGCCCGGGCGCTGCAGCAGCTTGGGATGCCGCTCTATCAAGCACAACCGCCCACCGGATACGCCGACACAGTCGACGTCTGGGTGAACGCCGGCGGACTCGTCAACCGGATGAACTTCGCCGTGGCGCTCGCCGACAATCGGATGCCCGGCGTGCGCGTCGAGCTCGACACAGCGCAGATTGGCGCGCTTGGGCTCGGAGCGCCAGAGTTTCAAAGGAAGTAAGGGTCATCATGATTTCCAGACGCATCTTCATTCGTCGCGGCGGGCTCGCGCTGGTGAGCCTCGGCTTCGCGCCGTCGTTTCTCACGCGCACAGTGAATGCTGCCGGCAACGCGCGGCAGAAGGTGCTTGTGACGATCTTCCAGCGAGGCGCCGTTGACGGCTTGAACATGGTGGTGCCGTACGGCGAGCAGGATTACTACAAGTCGAGGCCGACAATCGCCATTCCGCGCCCCGGTGCAGCGGACATGTCGGCCCTCGATCTCGATGGATTTTTCGCGTTCCATCCGCGGCTTGCGCCGCTGCAGAAACTCTACGCGCGGCGCGAGCTCGCCATCGTGCATGCGTGCGGATCTCCCGACAGCACCCGGTCTCACTTCGACGCGCAGGACTACATGGAGACCGGCACGCCCGGGCGCAAGAGCACGACGGATGGCTGGCTGAACCGATACCTTCAGGCGAAACACGCCGAAGAACATTCGAGCTTTCGCGCCGTGTCGCTTACGCAGCAGCTTCCGCGCATGCTGCAGGGTCGAGAAGCGGCGCTCGCGGTCAATCAGATCGCACAGTTCGGCATTCGCGGCAACGACACGATGAGCGCGTCGCTCGAATCGCAGTACGCCGGAGCCTCCGACAGCGTTCTTGGAGGCACCGGGCGGGAAGCGTTCGATGCCATCAAGACCTTGCGCGCCGCGATGCCCCAGAAGTATCAGCCCGCCAGCGGCGCAGAGTATCCACGGTCGCCATTTGGGCAATCGATGCTGCAGATTAGTCAACTCATTAAGTCCGATCTCGGGCTCGAAATTGCGTTTGCCGAAATCGGCGGATGGGACAATCACGTGAACCAGGGCGCCGCGACGGGACAGCTCGCCGCGCGGCTGGACGATTTCGGCCGAAGCATCGCGGCGCTCGTCGCCGATCTCGGCGATCGCATGGACGACGTGGTGATTCTGACGATGTCCGAGTTCGGGCGCGCGGTGGCGGAGAACGGCAATCGCGGCACCGACCACGGCCACGGTAACGCGATGATGGCGATCGGCGGCAATGTGAAGGGCGGGAAAGTCTACGGTAGGTGGCCCGGTCTGAGAGCCGAGCAGCGATACGAGCAGCGCGATTTGGCGGTCACGACCGATTTCCGCGATGTGTTTGCCGAAGTTGTCGTGCGTCACCTTGGCGTGAGCGACCCATCGCCGATCTTTCCGGGATATGCGATCAAGCCGGCAAATTACCCGGGACTTCTTTAGAGAAAATTTAATTTTTAAAAAAAGACTCCGCGCCTCTGCGCCTCTGCGTCGAGACGTGGTACGATGCGCGCCATGAGCGCTGATACTCGCAAGCCGCAAATCCCAGCGAAGCCGGAGCTTGGCGAGGCGCTCGGTCTTGTCGAAACCCGGGGCTTCGTCGGCATGGTCGAGGCCACCGACGCCATGGTGAAAGCCGCTAACGTGGTGTTTGTGGGCTGGCAGAAGGTCGACGCCGGCCTCGTCACCGCGATCGTCCGAGGCGACGTCGCGTCCGTCAAAGCGGCGACCGATGCAGGCGCGGCCGCTGCGCGCCGAGTGGGCGAGCTCATCGGCGTGCATGTCATCGCCCGTCCCGCCGACGATCTCGAAAAAATCTT
The DNA here is from genome assembly GCA_031371345.1 of Vicinamibacteria bacterium. Taxonomy (GTDB): domain Bacteria; phylum Acidobacteriota; class Vicinamibacteria; order Vicinamibacterales; family JAMQPK01; genus JAMQPK01. The sequence goes on along the minus strand of JANMJM010000057.1, from coordinate 4,195 downwards.
TCCGATCGGCTAACGCCGCATCATCCGGTACAGCGTCTTGTTGAAATCCGGCAACAGCGCCGAATTCATCGGCGCGCTGTCGCGCAGAAGTGTGCGCCGACGCACGCCGCCATGCGCCAGGTCGAGAATGACCAGCTCACGGCGATCGGGCTGAACCAGCCAGAACTCTCGAACGCCTGCGCCGGAGAACCAGGCGACGCGCGCTTCCAGCTGGCCCGAGTGTGTAAGTGGAGAGGTGACGTCGAGCACCATGTCTGGCGGCCCCCAGATGCGCTCTCTGACAATCGACCCCCGCCCCTCAACGATGAATGTGATGTCGGGCGTCAGCACGAGATCGGCGCGGCGATCGAGCACGACGTCGACATCGTTCAGCACACGGCCCAACCCGCTTCGCGTGACGTACTCGTTCAGCTCGGAAAACAAGCGAGCGACGAGCGGCCCATACGCCCGCGGCAGTAGCGTCACTGGGTGGGGAGCGGTACTACGAGCGCGCTGCTCCGGCGTGTGCGAATCGCTCATCGGTCGGCGTCCTTCGCCACCTTCACACGTTTCTTCCGCTTCGTCTTCGATCGCATCCGCAGTTTCAGTTCTTTCAGCTTGTCTTCGTTGCCAACCACGAGCAGCGGTTGGGCCGGGGCGCGCAGCAGATTGAAAAACTGCCCGCTTTCCGTGCGGGCGTAAATCTCTTTACCGTCTGTCAGCAGCGTGATGGCATTGCCGCCGCCGATGGCATCGAACAGCCTGATGCCGAATCGGCGTCGCAATGTGTCGAGCAACTGCCGAATTTTCCCAACCGACAGTCCGTTGCGGCGGAGATCGGCCAGCACCGCGAGCTCGAACAGATCCACCGGCGAATACCGCCGTTCGGTAAAGCCGCCGGCATCGGTTCGGTGCGATGAAACAGACGGCTTGATGAGCTTACGCACGTCCCACCATTGCAGTTGTCGGGCCGACAAGCCCGTAATCGCGGCAACCTCTCGCGAGCTGTAGTTCGTCTTCAGATCTAACCGCATCCTATTTACTCGCGGCCTTCCGATCGGCCATGGCGGCGCCGTCGAAGTCCTTCTGCGTGAGTCCACCTTCGCTGTGCGTACTGTAAACCAGCGTCACGCGGCGGTAGTTGATCACGATGTCGGGATGATGATCGGCGGCCTGGGCGTCAGGGACGAGGCGGTTGACGAAGGCGACCGCCTCCGGGAAATCGCTGAAGGTGTACTGCCTCCGGATGGCTCTGCCTTCGAGCGTCCAATCCTGCAATTTCTTCAACTCCTGCCCCACTTGTTGCCCGGTCAGTATCGACATGCTACTTCCTCCCAAAACGCTGCGGCGAGGTGGTCGCCAGAAGCGGATCTTCGCGGTTGTCGAGCACGAGATCGGCCACGGCCTTGGCCGTGAACGGTGCCAGCAGAATGCCGTTCCGGAAATGACCTGTGGCAAATACGAGGCCAGGAATGGTGTGCGATCGACCAATGACCGGCATCCCGTCGGGAGTGGCCGGCCGCAGTCCGACACGCGCCGCCGTAAAACTCGACTGCCAGATGTGCGGCACCAAGTCACACGCCGCATCGAGTAGATCGCGGATACCAGCGACGGTCGTCCGCTCGTCGAATCCGGCTTCTTCAACGGTGGCGCCGACCAAAACCGAATTCGGCCCAGAAGGCACGATGTAACAGCGCGGGCCCCAGGCAATGCGCTTCAGGGGCTCCGCCGGCCACGCAAGGTGCAGCAACTGCCCACGAACAGGCCGCACGGGTAACGGCGGAATACCGTCGATATCGATCTGGCCCGTCCAACTTCCCGCGGCGACGACGACGTGACGCGCGCTTACATGGCCGCCGGTCTCCAACTCGATGTCGATGTCGCTGCCGCGCGGCACGATGCGGCGGGCTCGCGCCGGTACGATCACTCGTGCGCCGTGCTTGATCGCGCCCGCAGACAAGGCGCCCGATAAATCGATCGCCACGACAACACCATGTCCTGGAATGAGCAGGCCGGCTCTGACTTCCGGCGTGAGATGGGGTTCGGCGGCGAGCGTTTGACGGGCGTCGAGAAGTTCGCAGTTCACGCCGGCGGATCTCGCGCTGGCAGCGACGGCCTTGAGTTCGTCGATCGATTCGTCTTCGACGGCAATCTGCAGCGATCCCGTGCGCACATAGCCAACGCCGATGCCGGTGTCGCGCGTAAGACGCTCGACGAATGGACCGTACATCTCAAGACTTCTCGCCGCGAGCGGAAGGAGCGGATGGCCGAACCCTTCAATGAAGGGGACGAGCATGCCGGCGGCGGCTTGTGTCGATCCCAAACCGGCGCCCCGGGCGTCCAGCACTGTAACCGATGCCCCGCGCGCCGCCAATTCGTAGGCAATCGCCCCCCCAATGACGCCGGCCCCGACCACGGCGACATCGCAATCGGCCATAATTCCTTATCATCTTACGCGCGACGGGGTGCTCCCTGCGAAGGACAGACACCCCCCCAAGGGGACACTGGGGGGCGCTCGGAAGGGCCAAAAATGCGCGGTTTTTCACGCGATTCTCGTCGCGGCCGATGGGTACGGCCCTTGCTGTCAGAGGGTAACGAGGAGTATCACAATGGAAATCAATCGGGCCGCTATTGGCGCCCTGGCAGTCTTCGGAGTCGTCGCAGTAGGTAGTGGCGCATGCACCGTAAAGAGGCAAGCCGACCCCAGGTCGTCTGCCGACCGCGTGCTGGACGCCCCCACGGTCGCCGGCTCCGTGAATGAAACGGAAAACAACATCGCGCCGGCCCCGGCCGCGCCGGTCCAAATTCCGGCTAAGCCGACCGCAGCAGTGCCCTCTGCAAATACCCGTCGCGAGACAGCTGCGCCCCGGGCGTCACGTGCTCCGGCACCAGCGCCTGCGCCCGCTCAGCGCTCGCGCCCGGCAAGCCAGTCGCCTGCTCACGGATCGAGCGCCCCAAGTGCGTCGATCGATCCACCGGTGAGCGCGGCTATCGAGCCGGTCGAAAATACGACGGTCGAACGGGCGCCATATGTGCCCCCAGTTCCGCAGAAGCAGTTTGAAGAACTCGTGCTTCCGGCCGACTCGGTGATCGGATTGCAGATCGATAATGCCATCACAAGCGATCGCGCGAAGGTTGAAGATATGGTCCGCGCGCGCGTCAGCCGCGATGTGAAGGTGCGCGACCATGTGGCGATTCCGGCTGGTGCCCGTGCGGAAGGATCGATCACGCTGGTTGACAGAGGCGGGCGGCTGAAGGATCAGGCGCGGCTCGGCATCCGGTTCCACACGATCGTGCTGGCCGACGGCACGCGGCTGCCGATTACCACCGAGACGATTTATCGCGAGGGCGACTCGCCCGCGAAAGAAAGCGCCGCAAAGATCGGGGGCGGCGCGGTCGGCGGTGCGGTGCTCGGCGCGATTCTCGGCGGCAAGAAGGGTGCGATTATCGGCAGCACAGTAGGCGCCGGCGCGGGTGGCGCGGCGGTGGCGGCGAGCGAGCCGAATGTCGCGACGTTGCCTGCCGGCTCAACTGTCACGGTGCGCATGTCGGCACCCGCGACGGTGACGGTCGAGAAATAACGAAGCGTCAGGCTTGAGGCTTCGGGCGTTGGCCCGAAGCCTCAGGCGCCAAGTCTCCACTTCTCAATCCACTTATTCTCGACGCGCTCCAACGCCACGACACCATGCAGCGGAAAGTCTGCTGGTGCGGCGTCGCCATGTTGGCCGAGCAGCGCCGCGAGCAACCTCGGCATGTGAGGAAAGTGGCCGACGAGCATGATGTCGCGCGTGTCACCCGCGATGGCGTCGATAATCCATGTGGTCGGATCGGTCGGCTGAAGGCCATGCGTCGCGGCAAACGGCGCCAGCGCATTGCAATGGCGCCAGAAGGCTTCCGCGGTTTGACGCGCCCGCATTTTTCCTGAGTGCCAGATAATGTCGGGCTTGGCGCCGTTTGAGGCGGCTTGTTTGGCAAGCGCCTCGACCTCGGCCTGGCCGCGATCCGACAGCGGACGCATCGGGTTCACGTCGGGCCCGACTGCATCGCCGTGGTGCACCAGATACAGCACGATGTGGTTATTGGTTGTTGGTAAGACAGGCGTCAGGAATCACGATCGGCCCGAAGGACGAGCTCTTCGACGAACGACGCCTCAACAATGTCCCCTCGTAGCTCCGGAGCCTCGAGCAAGCGAAGGGCTGCATCGATGCTTTCTAAC
>JANMJM010000015.1:0-12790 GCA_031371345.1 Vicinamibacteria bacterium | reverse complement strand
CCGCAGGCGTCTAGCGACGGATACACCAGCCGCGTTTCGCATCCGAGCACTGTCGAGCTGCTTCGCAAATTGGGCGGCGTCGAGTAACAATCTAAAGGCGGACCATATGAGCAGCAGGAAAATTTTGTGGACAGCGATGTTGGTTTTGGCGGCAGTCACGCTCACGCCACGCGTGGCGCTTGCCCAGAGCGGAATTGCTGGCGTGGTCAGGGATACGAGTGGAGCAGTACTGCCGGGAGTCACCGTCGAAGCCGCGAGTCCGGCGCTGATCGAGAAGGTCCGTTCGGCCGTCACGGACGGTGACGGAAGTTACAGGATCATCGACCTGCGGCCCGGCCAATATTCGGTCACGTTCTCTCTCCCCGGCTTCAACACGATCAAACGCGACGGGATCGAGTTGCCCTCGGCGTTTACGGCGACCGTGAGCGTGGATCTGGCCGTCGGTTCAGTTGAGGAAACGATCACCGTGTCCGGCGCCGCCCCGCTCGTGGACGTGCAGAACGTCACGTCGAACACGTTGCTCTCGAAGCAGTTGATAGAGGCCATTCCCGCTGCGAGATCGCCTCAGGCGCTTGCGTCGCTCACGCCTGGCGTCAAGGCCCCCGGGCTTGGCGTTATTCCAGGAGGTGTCAGCGACATGGGCAATGCCGCTCATGGCGGTGCCAATTCCGATTATCAGATCGACGGATTGACGACGGCGACAGTGAACGGCTTTGGCGGAGGCAGTATCGTCTTTCGAATCGCCCAGGCCTACACCGCAGAGGTCAACGTGATGACCGGCGGCGGCATGGCCGAGACGGCGTATGGCAGCATGGTCACGAACGTCATTCCCAAGGAAGGCGGGAACACGTTCACCGGAAGTTTTTACGCCGACTACACCGGCTCGAGTCTTGCGGCCAGCAACCTCACCGACAAGTTGAGATTGCAGGGGTTCACAGCCGACAGTCTGACCAAGCTGTCTCATCTTGACGACGTCAGCGCGGCGCTCGGCGGGCGTATCCTCAAAGACAAGCTCTGGTTCTTTTCATCGGTTCGGATTTTTCACGTCAGCCAGACGCGTGTCAACGTCTGGGACAATCTGACGCCGCTCGGCTTCGCGTATACGCCGGACCTGACCAGGCCGTCGGTGGCGAGCCTGAAGGAATTGAGCAGAAGCACGCGACTCACATGGCAGGCGACGCCGAAAAACAAATTCAGCATCTTTACGGATGCGGCGCCTCAGGTGGCGTTCCATCGGGGCTACACGAATGCGAACCGGATCTCGCAGGAAGCCACCAACTACAGCCCGTATTTGCCGAACACGTTCATGAGCGTGTCGTGGAAATCCACGGTCACCAATAAGTGGCTGCTCGAATCGACGGCTGCTCGCAATTACTCGGACTACGATCAGCGGCGGCAGACCGAGGCGACGTGCAATTGCCACACGCCGGACATCGGCTACGACGTGATCTCGAAACAGGAGACGTCGACCAATACCATGTGGGGTGCCGGCTCCTTTCCGATTACGACTGCGAACAACTACGGCCACAACGCCGGCCACATCTGGCAGTCCATCAACAGCGCGTCCTACATCACTGGTTCACACAACATTAAAGTCGGCGTGCAGTTCCAGCGAGGGGGCGAATGGGTGTCCGTCAATCCGAACGGCGCCATCGCGTTAACACTGCGGAACGGTCTGGGCAGCTCGATCACACAGTACGCGAGCCCGATCGTGTATCAGAACAACATGCACGCCAACATTGGAACGTTCGCGCAGGACCAGTGGACGTTCAAGCGGCTGACGCTCACCGGCGGCCTCCGCCACGATTACTTCACGCTCGATTCGGCCCCCGAGGATTTGCCCCAGGGCATCCTCGTACCCGCGCGTAGTTTCCCAAAGACGTCTCTCGTGCAATGGAAGGATCTCAATCCCAGAGTGGGCTTCTCCTACGATCTCTTTGGAGACGGGAAGACCGCGCTGAAGGCGACCGCCAGCCGCTTCATTGCCTCCCAGCCGTCGGGGTCGGGCGGTCTCGGCAGCAACAACCCTGTCATCCGATCCGTGCTGCTCGTGACCAGAACCTGGAACGACACCAATCGTGACCTCGTGGTGGACTGCGACCTGAAGAATCCGCTTCTGAACGGCGAATGCGCACAGATCTCCGATCTGAACTTCGGCCAGAACAATCCGAATGCGAATACCTACAACGATAAGCTGACCCATGGATTGAGAAACGCCAACTGGGAAACGACGGCGCTGGTGCAGCGCCAGCTCGCACGGAACGTGTCAGTCACTGCCGGGTACTACCACCGGACGTTCAGCAATTTCCTGGCAACCGACAATACGTTGGTTACGCCGAACGATTACAGCCACTACTGCATTACGGCGCCCATAAACGAAGGGCTGCCGAATGGCGGCGGCTATCAAGTTTGCGGTCTGTATGACATCAGCCCGGCACTGTTCGGCAGGTCGCTGAACGTGATCAATCCTGCCGACCAGTATGGCAAGCAGACCCAGATTTTCGACGGCGTCGATGTGACCGAGAATGTCCGGCTGCCGAAAGGCGCGACGATATCCGGTGGTGTGAGTTGGGGCCGGACGAAAACGAACAACTGTTTCATCGTCGATTCACCCGGCCAGTTGATGAACTGCGATGTGACTCCGCCAATGCAGCCGACCGGCTCGTTTGTGGGTTTTGTGCCGCTGCCGTGGGGAATGTTGACGAGCGCGACGTATCGCGACTTTCCAGGGCCGCAACTGACTGCGACCTACAACGTAGCGAACGCGCAAATCGCGCCGGTCCTCGGCCGCAATCTGTCGAACGGAGTCAACGGCACCGTGAACGTGCAGTTGATCAAGCCGGGGACGATGTACGGCCCGCGCGCGCGGCAGCTGGACATGCGCTTTTCAAAGCGCTTCCGATTTGGCCGCAATCGCATCATGGGGAACGTCGACATCTTCAACCTCTTCAACGCAGGCTCGGGAATCGATAGCTGGAACACCACATACGGGCCGGACTGGCAGAAGCCGATGCTGCTGCAGCTGGGTCGCTACTTTAAGTTCGGCGGCCAGTTCGACTTTTAACCGTTTTGTTCGGACGCGTTACCGAATGCGAAACTGAACGAACTGGCTGACCGGATCGACGCTCGACAGTCGGGCGCGTGCTTCGACATCCAGAACGTAAAGGCCGGGCGTGAGCAGGGTAAGGGGAATCCGCGTCGACACACCGAGGGCGCGTTGGGTCTGTTCATCCCGGAACACGACGTGACCGTCGCTGGCGCGTACAGTGGTGATGACGTCAGTCTGATGCACGGGAGTGGGCTGGTTGTCGTAGACCTCAACGTACGAGGCCAGCTCGTCGTTGGCGGAAAATTCCCGCAGCGTCGTCGGCTCGGGCAGGCGCTCGTCGAGGTGCTTATCGGTGGCGCTCGGCCAGAGCGCCGCTCGAGACGACGTGAGCGCGACGCTGCTTATCGTGACATTCGACTTCCTGAAATCGGGCAACTCCAGGTCGTACTGAACGGCGCCGCTGTTCTTGCCGGCAGCAGCCAGCGCCGCGGCCCGAAGATGATATCGGCCGGGTGGCAACGCGAATTGCGCGACGAGGCGGAAGTTGCCGGTCTTCACGACCTGGTTGTAGGTGTCCGGACGAAACTGCAGCGCCAACGTTGGCGCAGAGCTCGCGCGTAGTTTTCCGTCCCCATCGACAACTCCAAGCGCGACTGCCAGATTCCCCGCGTACACACCGTCCTTCGCGACGAGCCCCAGGTCCTTGCCGCTGACCTCAACTGTCACCACCACCGTATTGTTTGGCGCGGTGCCCTTGAATACCGCCGCAGTCGTACTAAATGGCAGGCCACGCACGGGCACGGGGCTCCGAAGCAGGTCGCGTAGCTGAGCGGAAACATCCGGCGCGCTATCGGTCGCCATCGCCGACGCCTGGTTCTTCCCTCGAGATGCGAGATAGCCTTTCCGCGCTCGGAGCACGAGTCCCGGGCGATTCATCAAGCGCACGTCGATTGCGCGGTACTTGCCGTCGCGCTTCTCGTTGCTCGAATAATAACCAAGGATGTAGTAGGAGCGGTTTTCGTCGACGATGCGATTGAACGCGGTCGCAAGGTCGTTGGAATTCAGCGTCGCGAAGCCGCCCGTTTCCTCGCTGAGCCGCCGAAGATTGTCCTGGGCGGTCTCCAGCTCGCGATTCAGCGACCTCGATCCGAGATCCGAACGGAACGTCGTGGAATTGTTGCCGAAGTTGGGGTCGTCGGCATTCAGCGGCATTCCTCTGTCGGCGAGATTGCCGGCCGCGATCAGCTCGTCGCCGGCCGCCGACAGCCCGCGAGGATCGACGGCATAAATATTCACGTCGTTCCGCGTCGCGGCGCCAATCACCTCGCGCGTGTTCTCGAAGATTTCGAGAATGTCCGGCTTCATGGGCTGGGTCGCCCCATCCAGGCTCCGGAACACATCGCTAATGTCGTAACCAAACCCTTCGCTGAAATAAATCAGCGCCTTGCGCCGCCCGTGCACCACGCCCATCCAGTCAGCGAGCCGCGTCAGCGATCTGAGCGTCCGCCGTGTGTTCGACCGTCGTTCTTGAAAGTACGGATCGGCAACGTCGCCGCCGGGATCGATCGCCCCCACACCCACCGCGCGGTTATAGGCGTCGATCTTTTCGAGGGTTGCCGACCGTGGCTGCTGTCCCAGGAATTTGTCCACGGCGGACAGCAGAAGCCGCCGGTTGCTGGTCAGTTCCTGCGCCGCGTCGCTGCGGCCGATGATGGTGACCGCCGCAAGATCGTTCGGGCCGAGCTGTTCTGAGATAAACGCCCGCGCCGCACTCTTCACTCGCTGGCTTCGTAGCGGATCCGTGTGGAGGTCGTCGAGCACGAGCACGTAGAGTCCGCCGTGGTTCTCCTGCGCGTTGGTGGCGACGTCGGAATCGATTGGCTGTGCCAGGAACAGCGGCTTTTCTACGCGCTCGACCGGCATGGTGACGACACCAAACGCCGTGATCGCCTGAGCTTTCCTGTCTTCGAGAATTCGGAAGTCCTCCTGCCTGAGGTTCGGAACGAAGTTCCCGCGCTCGTCGAGGACGCGCACGCTGACATCAACGTAGTTGATGTCCATCTTAAAGGTCACCGGCGGGCCCGACTGAACAGGCGGCGCCTGTGCGCCGGCCAAAGTTGCCGCCAGGAAGATGCCAGCCAGCATCGCGGGAAAGCGCTGCGTGCGGTCCATGGCGATCATTATCCATTTTTTCTTCACATGGTATGCTCCTACTTCCTCGAGGACATTTATGAGTAGAGATCAGCACAGCAGGCGCGGATTCCTAAAGGGTGCGGGCGTGGCCGCCGGCGGCGTGTTGGGTTCTGCGATTGTTCCAGAGGCGGTCGCCGCCCAGTCTGGACAACCGCCAGGCGCATCGTCAGGCAGCAAGGCCGCGCGCTTTCGCGCCGCCCTGGCGAGCGGAGAACCGCTGGTGCTCCCGGTGGTCGAGAGCATCATGTTGGCGCGGCTCTGCGAGCTCGAAGGTTTTAAAGCCGGCTTCATGGGAGGAAGCGGCATGGCCGCGCGCAACGCGCTCCCGAACACCAGCGTGCAGACGGTTCAGGAAGTCATCGATTACGAAGTGCAGGTCATGTCCAACACCGACCTGCCGATCCTGGCCGATGGTGAAAATGGCGGCGGCAGTCCCGTGGTGACCTATCGCACCGTTCAACAGCTCGAGCGTGGAGGAGCGGCGGTCGTCATGCTGGAAGATTCCACCGGTCCAGAGAGCGAATACGGTAGCAAGGGCGTGGCGATGGCGTCTCAATCGGTGATGGTTGGCCGCATCAAGGCAGCGGTCGATGCGCGCAAGGATCAGCAGATGATGATTCTCGCCCGCACCGATCGGCCGGCCAAGGGATACGGCGAGCAGGAAGTAATGGATCTTCTCGGCGCATTGTCCGCCGCAGGCGCCGATGCGTTTTTTATCTCGGGGTTTACGCTGGATCAACAGCAACGAGCCAAGGTCGTGCTGAAAAAGCCGCTGATGGTGGGTTCGAGCGGGCCGGCGTCCGAGTGGCATGCGAAGGGCGTCGACATGGCGTTCTACCACATCGATAACATCGGCATCGGCGCCATGTACATGGCGCTGAAAGAAATTAAAGCGACCGGCAAGTTCACCGAGGCGGCGAAGATGCAACTTCCGCGAGATGTCGCGGCCAAAGTGATTGACCAGGCCGAGTGGCTCGCTCGCGCGAAGAAATACGGAGTCGTCTAGTCGCGTCGACGCACATCAACGGTAGCCGAACGCGGGTGGGAACACGACGACCACCAGTGCCGCCCATACGGAGTACACGGGCAGATAGGCGATCTGCCATCGCTCCAGGGCGGCAAACGAGCCCCGGTGACGCAGGAAGCGCGCATAGAACCACGCCGACCACGCCAGGTTGACCAGCAGAATCATATTCTCGCCAAGAGCCGCCACGCGGTTGGGGGTAAAGCCAAACTCAGAGATGCGGGCTGCGATCGCCGCGAGCGCCACCCCATCGACCACGAGCGCGCTGACCACGAGCAGCAGCTGGAGCGCGTCGAAGAAATCGGGCGGGGCCTGCGGGTCGCGCGCGGAAGCGGCGTAGAGCACCAGCCCGACGACGACCGCCAGTAGCAGATCGAAGCCGATAAGTACTTCGCGCTTCACGTTGATCGGGCTGCCTGTCCACGCCATCGTGGTGAGGAACGCCAGCAGCAGAACGGTGAACAGCGGCGTGAACAGTCTGGTCAGCACCGGTGCCATGTTCTCGATGACACTCTGCTTCGCCTCGACGAGCCAGGATCCGATGATGACCGCCCCCGCCGCGCCGCACGGGATCAGCCACCCCGCGACGATCCAGTCAGGATTCATATCTATGGCGCGGAACATCATGAACGTGAAGAGGATGAGGACGAACCCGCCGAGCGCGATGAGCACGTAGTAGATCGCCAGCTCGCCCGAGAACCGCACGAAGTTCATACGCCCACCGTCGGCGAACCAGCGGCTTCGAACGTACGCGAAGCCGACGGCCAGCCACAGGGCCATTGGCAGGTGCAGAACGGTGAGTAACGACGTGTCGCTGCGCGGTATGCGAAATGGGTAGACGTTGGCGAACACCGCCCCGGCCGCGAAGGGCACTGCCAGCAAGAGGCCGCTGACAACGTCCGACCCTCGCTTCCACAGAAAGTAGACGGCGAGGAGCGGGAAGGCAAACAGGCTGGCGTTCCTGGCGTAGAACAACGGCAGGTCGTCATTAGGGTTGATCGGATGGCCGAACAGCGCCGGGACTTTAACGGCCAACGCCGCGGCGACGGCGAGGCCCAGGACGACGAGCGTCTCGGCGGATGAGGTTTTCGCCGACTCATCACCCTCTGGCGCCACGACCAACTGTTTCCACAGTCGTTCGGAATGCGCGCGTGCGAACTCGAGTGACAGCGCATCGAGACTGCCCATGCGCTTCACCGCGACCAAGAACGCCTCATCCCCGGACAGACCGGCCTCGGTGAGCGCCGCCAACTGGTCGCGCAGATGTCCCTCCAGCTCCTCCACGTCGGGACCGTGAAGCCCCTGACGGCGGCGTAAGTACGCTCGCCACTGCGCGATTTGCTCCTCGAGTGGTTGATCGGCGGCGGTCGTCATACTGTGCACGCCTCCATCCAGATACCGCGGAGGGTACCGTCCACGGCCTTCCACTGCTGCCGCTGGGCGGCGAGGTGCGCTCGCCCGTCTTTCGTGTGTCGGTAGTACTTGCGCCTGCGTGCGTTCTCGGACGCGGACCACTTGGCTGCGACGTGGCCTTGGCGCTCGAGCCGGTGCAGCACGGGATACAGCATGCCGTCGGTCCACTGCAGGTGCCCGCCAGACAACTCTGCCACTCGCTTGATGATGGCGTATCCGTAACTGTCGCCTTCGGCAAGGATGGCGAGCACGAGCGGCGTGGCGGAAGCGGCAACCAGGTCCTTACCCATGTCCATACGTAGAACTCTTATACATTGCTGTTCTATGTATGTCAACCGCCTGAGATCTCGTGTCGCACGGGCGAACACTCAACGCGATGCCCGCCTATCTACCGGGAAGACGCCACTGTTTCCCAACGCCCGGTCGTCGCCGACCGCAGCACCGAATCGGTGACCCGATCGGTCGCGAGCCCATCGCGGAACGTCGGCTCCGCGTGCTTACCCTCGCTGAGCGCGTCCAGGAAATCGGCGAACTGATGCGTGAACGTGTGCTCGTAGCCAATCTGCAGCCCCGGCACCCACCAACGCTTCATATAAGGATGGTCGCTGTCGCTGATGTGGATGTTCTTCCACCCGCGCAGCCTTCCCTCATCGCGGTGATCGAAAAACTGCACGCGGTGCAAATCGTGAAGATCCCACGCCGCCGAGCCGTGCTCACCATTGATCTCGAGCGTGTAGAGCGCTTTGTGACCCCGCGCGTATCGCGTGGCCTCGAACGTGGCAAGCGAGCCGTTCTGGAACCGGCAGAGAAACGCGCTCGCATCGTCGATGCCGACCGGTTCGACCCGGCCGGTCAGATTGTGTTTCCGTTCTTTGACGAAGGTCTCGGTCATCGCCGTCACGCTGGCAATCGGCCCGTTCAGCCACAGCGCCGTGTCGATGCAATGGGCCAGCAGATCGCCGGTGACCCCGCTGCCGGCGACCGCCACATCGAGCCGCCACAAGCCCTCGCCGCCCTGCGGAAGATCTTGTGAGATCGTCCAGTCCTGCAGAAACTTCGCCCGGTAGTGAAAGATTCGGCCGAGACGGCCTTCGTCGATCAATCCCTTGATGAGCATGACGGCGGGGACGCGGCGATAGTTGTACCAGACCATGTTGGGCACGTGCGCCGCTTCGACCGCCTCGACCATTCGTTCGGCTTCAGGAGCGGTCCGTCCGAGGGGTTTTTCGCACAGCACCATCTTGCCCGCGCGCGCGGCCGCAATCGCAATCTCGGCGTGGGTATCGTTGGGGCTTGCGATGTCGATGAGATCGATGTCCTTGCGATCAATCAGCGCCCGCCAGTCCCGTTCGACCGACGCGTAGCCCCAGTTGGCGGCAAACGCGTCTGCCCGGTCGACGTTGCGCGCGCACACGGCCTGAAGGACAGGTTCGTACGGCAAATCAAAAAATCTCGGCGCCTGCAGGAATGCGTTGGAGTGCGCCCGGCCCATGAAACCGTATCCGACCAGACCGATGCGCAGTGTCTTTTTGGCCATGAGTGACTCGACTAGTCGGTGCCGTGCGCGTTCCTTACCGCAATCATGGTGGCGAGCACGTCGCGCCACGTCTGCGGGTTCATCATGGTCGCGTTCGGGAACATGCACCCATCCCAGCAGATGTGCTCGAACGCCCGGGTCGGCGTCCCCGCCTCGTCGCGCAGCCACGCCCCCGCTGCGCGCACGACGTCCATCTTCCCGTTCGGATCGTTCGGCAGGCAGTGCCGTCCTGTCTTGTCGTGCGACCCCGAGCCTTTCACGGTCGCGTCGTTTTGCGCCACGTGAAAATCGATCGTCCACGGGCGCAGCGCCTTCGTCATCGTCCTGATCGCGGCGTCGAGCGTGGACTGGTCCGACCAGTCGTACCCTTCGGGCAGAATTCGATCCTCGGGAGCGTTGTAGCCGAGCGTGAAGAGCAGCGTGTGCGCCATGTCGGCCTGAAAGCCGAGTGTCTTTGGACGACCGACGGCCTCGAGCAGTTCGAGGTTTCTTTTCCAACTATGCATGCCGCCCCAGCAGATTTCGCCTTCGGCCGCAAGACGCTCGCCGGATTCCTCCGCGATATCGCAGGCCCGGCGAAATGTCTCGGCGATCCTCCGCGTGTTGCCTGCCGGATCCGTCGCCCAGTCCGCTGGACTCGTCGCGGAATCGATCCGAATCACGCCGTATTTGCGGACGCCGAGTTCGCGCAGCTTCCTTCCGATCGCACACGCTTTTTTCACCTGCGTGAGAAAACGGCCGCGCTCTTCGTCGGTGCCCATCGCCGAACCGCCGCCCGTCGGCGGCCACACGGGCGCGACAAGCGATCCGATCTTCAGCTTCTTCGCGCTCACGGTGTCGGCGAGGCGCTTCAGCTCGGTATCGGTGGCGTCGATGCTGGTGTGCGGATCGAATAAGAACAGATCGACGCCGTCGAATCTCACGCCGTCGACCTCGGTTTCTGCGGTCAGACGCAACATCGTATCGAGGTCGATCGGCGGCTCCGAGTCTGGCCCCTTGCCGACGAGGCCAGGCCACATCGCGTTGTGCAACGCCGGCTTCGAGTGGGTCGCGGCTGCCGTCATGCGATCACCTCAGGATTGCCGGGGCCAAAGTGTTTCAGCATCACGAGCGGATCGGTGTCGCTGTGGTTCTGAATTTTCACGCCGGCCGCTGCCGCATCGGCGGTCACGAACAACTCGTCCTCGGTCATCTCACCGAACCGGATCATCGACGGCGTCGACACTGTGTGCTTGCCGATGGTGCCGTGGCCCTGCGTCAGGATCAGCCCATACGCCGCGCTGTCCTTCAGCGTGACGGTCCGCTTGGGAAAGACGGTGAGCTCTTTCGCCGAATACCATCGCGTGCCATAACACACCCACTGCTCGCTGTAGCCGAGATCCTTCTGGTGATCGGCCGTGTGCTTGGGTTTCGGAAACACGCGGTTCGACGTGGCGAACTCCGGATTCACATTGGCGTCCCAATCGAGCATGCTCACGAGGAAATCGAGATCGTCGTGGCGCTCTGTCGGCACGTCCTTCGTGAGCAGACTGCGATCGACGATGCGGCCATCGACGACCGATTGGAACATCGCGAAGACATCGCTGTTCACCTGCGGCTCGTAGGTGACGAGGGACCCGGGCGCATGAAGAATTCCGGGATTGATCTGCCAGCCGCTGCCCGGCTGGAGCCGGAACGCGCGCGAAAAATTCAGGATGCCGTTGTCGCCCTTGTTCCAATTGGCGAGACATCGCCGGACGTCTTCTTTTGTGGTCCCCGGCTCCAGACCCATGAAGGTATAAGGAAAGTTGTTCTCGATTTGGTTGTATTGCGGAGGGAAGTAATACGCTTCGGGCTTGCCTTTCTGTCCCACCATTTTGGCGAACTCGTCGCTCTGATGCATGTGGTGGGGGATCGGGCCAAGGTTGTCGAAGAACTTGCAGAGCAGATTCCAGCCGCCCTCGCGCTGCATCACCGACGAACCGATCAGCAGATCGCCTGCTTCGTCGACGAGCGACTTGAACAGCACCCGTTTACCATCTCCAGCACGTACATAGCTCAGTCCCTCGTCCTCTGGTGTGCCAGGACCATTGGACGCGTGCGTCGTGGAGCAGAACCATCGCTCGTTGATGCCGCCGCGGTGCCCGCCTAACGCATACAGATCGTCGGGGTGAAGCTTCAGCCGGCGTCCGGGAATCATGAACGTGCGTGGCACCCAGCACGGCTCGAGCTTCAGGATGCCGGCACCGGCGTCGATGGCGTCCTGCGTGCCGGCGCGACTGGATGTGGTTTTGGTAGTCATGGGCGTCTTTGGAACGGATGATTGTGTAACACCTGTCGGCGGGGAACAAGAGGGTGCGGACGCATGCGGTAGAGTCGTAGTATGCCAGAGGCTTCCTATCGGCAGCGGCGCGCGACCGTCATCGAGAACAGCCATCTTCGTGTGACGGTTCTCCATGAAGGCGGGCACATTGCCGAAGTGTTCAACAAGGACGCCGGCGTCAATCCGCTGTGGACTCCCGCATGGCCATCGATTGAACCCTCGTCGTTCGACGTGCGCAAGACCCGCGCATACGGCACGGGAACCGACGCGAAACTGCTCGCGGGCATCATGGGACACAACCTCTGCCTGGACATCTTCGGTGGTCCGTCCGACGACGAGGCGGCAGCGGGCCTGACACCGCATGGCGAAGGGTCGGTCGCACCGTACGACATAGCCGAGAGTGATGGAGTGCTTATCTGTCGCGCGCGATTTCCGCTCGCGCAGATGCAGTTCGAGCGGCGCATGGAGCTCGAGGAGAGCAGCATCAGAATCCATGAGACGATCGAAAGCTCGGGGGGCTGCGATCGCGCGATCGGCTGGACGCAGCATGTGACGCTTGGCCCGCCGTTCCTCGAGCCGGGGAGCACGCAGTTTCGTGCCTCAGCCACGCGCTCGAAAGTGTTCGAAACCGAATTCGGCGTGGCCGATTACTTAACGCGATCGGCCGAGTTCGATTGGCCGATGGCTCCGCGAGCGGACGGCGGCCTCGCGGACCTGCGCATCCTCAATGACGCGTCCGTGTCGAGCGCATACACCGCGCATCTGATGGATCCGAAGCAGCAGCACGCATTTTTTGTGGCGTTCGCGCCGGCGTTCGAGCTCGCCTTCGGCTACGTCTGGAAGCGCGCAGATTTTCCGTGGATGGGAATCTGGGAGGAAAACCATAGCCGCACGCATACGCCGTGGAGCGGGCGGGCGCTTGCCAGAGGAATGGAATTCGGCGTGTCGCCCATGCCCGAGTCGCGCCGCGCGATGATCGACCGCGGCCGACTCTTTGGCGTGCCTACCTACCGCTGGATTGCGGCGATGAGCCGCGTCGATGTGGAGTACTGGATCGTATCGCGACGCACGCAAGCGATGCCGGAGTCGCTTGAGTGGCCGGGCTGACTGTTACCTTACTCCAGCACATTGCAGAAACCGCCACGTTCCATGCCCGCATGTGGCAAAATCTTCACTCGTTCCGGTAACGATGGATTAGATGGAGGTCTTGTATGACGCGTAACGTCCTCGTGTTCCTCGGTCTCTTGGCAGTATCGACCAGCGTGTTCGCGC
>JANMJM010000014.1:0-9732 GCA_031371345.1 Vicinamibacteria bacterium | reverse complement strand
TACGGAAAGTAAGTGAGAAGTTATTTTCTCAGGCGGCTTCTACTGATCGCCCCGACGTTCATCGGGATTACACTGGCGGTGTTTGTGATCATGCACTTCGTGCCAGGTGGTCCCGTCGAACGGCAAATCATGCGGTTTCAGATGGCAGCCGCCGGAGGCGAGGGCGGTGCCGCCGCGTCTCGCGGAGGTATCGAAATTCCGCAGGAGGCGATCGACGAGATTACCCGGTATTACGGATTCGACAAGCCAGTCTACATTCGATACGTGTCCTGGCTTTGGAAGGTCGTCCATCTCGACCTGGGCCGGTCGTACGTGTACCAAGAGCCAGTCTGGAACATCATTCGCGCTCGATTTCCCATATCGCTGACGATTGGATTGACAGGATTCTTTCTGAGCTATCTCATCTGCGTGCCTCTCGGCGTCTGGAAAGCGGTAAAGCACGGCTCCAAATTCGACTTCGCGACAAGTGTCTTGGTCTTCATGGGCTACGCCATACCGGGATGGGCATTGGGCACCGCGCTTTTAGTGCTGCTCGGCGGCGGAAGTTTCTGGAGTATTTTTCCGTTGGGAGGCTTCCGGTCAGACGGGTGGGAATATTTGCCCTTCTGGCGAAAGGTGACCGACCAGGCGACCCATATGTTTCTTCCCGTCGTTTGCTACATGGTCGGCGAGTTCGCGACACTGACGATTTTGACGAAGAACTCGTTGATGGAAAACATGTCGCAGGATTATGTGCGCACGGCGTTCGCCAAAGGTCTTCGGAAACGCCGGGTCATCTTCGTCCACGCGCTTCGGAACTCCCTGATCCCGATCGCAACTGGGCTGGGACACGCGTTCAGTCTGATCCTTGCCGGATCGTTTCTTATCGAGAAAGTCTTCAACATCGATGGCATGGGTTATCTGGGGTACACCTCTATTCTGCAGCGCGATTACCCTGTCGCGCTTGGGATTCTGGTGATCGGGAGCTTGCTGATGCTGCTCGGCAACATCATCTCCGACATGATTTACGCGCTCGTGGATCCGCGGATCCGCTTCAAATGACTTCGGGACGGTCAGAATCCCTTTTTCGAAAGCGCCTCCGCAAGTTCCGCCGCCTGAAACGCGGCTACTACTCGTTTGTCCTCATCGTCGGCGCCTATGTGTTTTCGTTCTTCCTTCCCTTTGTGATGACCGGCACTCCGCTGGCCGTGAAATACAACGGCCGGTATTTCTTTCCCATGGTGCGGTTCCACAACGTGACGGAGTTCGGCGCCGAGGGGTTCGGTGAGCCGAATTATCGTGATCTAAAGAGGCGCTTCGCCGACGCCGGCAAGGGCGATTGGGTCCTTATGGCCCCCTACCCTTTCGGCCCCAATGAGGCGCTGCTCGACCTTACGCAGTCGCCACCTAACCCTCCGACGCGTGAGCACCCCTTCGGCACCGATGATCGAGGACGCGACGTGCTCGTGCGACTCGCATACGGGTTCAATATTTCCATGACGTTTGCGATTGTCGTGATGATGTTTTCGGAGTCGGTCGGCGTGGCGGCAGGCGCGGCATTGGGTTATTTTGGCGGAATCGTCGACATCGTTGGACAGCGGCTGATCGAGATATGGTCGTCGCTGCCCTTCCTCTATACCATCATCATCATTAGCTCGATCATCGTCCCGGTGTATGTGCCCGGACGGTCACAGGTCTTCCAGCCGTCGTTCTGGCTTCTGGTCTTCATCCTAGCCGTCTTCGATTGGGTCGCGATCACGTACTACATTCGGGGCGAGTTTTATCGCGAGAAGGCAAAAGACTACGTGGGCGCCGCTATCGCCACGGGGGTGTCTGAAACAAAGATCATGTTCAAACACATCCTGCCGAATGCGCTGACGCCCGTCGTGTCGTTTGCACCGTTCGTCATCGTCGGCAATATCAGCGCCCTGGTCGCCCTCGACTTCCTGGGATTCGGTCTTCCAGCGCCGACGCCCAGCTGGGGCGAGTTGATCGGGCAGGGCACTGAAAATCTCACCAAGTGGTGGCTTGTGTTTTTTCCTCTTGGCGCGCTCTTCATCACATTGCTGCTCGTGGTTTTCGTCGGCGAAGCCGTGAGAGAGGCGTTTGATCCCAAGGAGTTCTCGGAACTCCGATGACCACACCGCTTCTCGACATTCGCGGACTCCGCACCCACTTCCTCACCGAAGCCGGCGTCGCCAAAGCGGTCGACGGTGTCGATCTGAGCATCTATCCAGGCGAAGTACTTGGGCTGGTCGGGGAATCAGGTTCAGGTAAGAGCGTGACAGCTCTCAGCGTGTTGAGGCTGATTCCAGAGCCACCTGGAAAAATCGTGGGAGGCGAAATCATGTTCAGGGGTCGAGACCTGCTGAAGCTCGACTACGACGCCATCAGGCACGTGCGCGGGAAAGACATCGGCATGATCTTCCAGGAGCCGATGACATCGCTGAATCCGGTATTCACGATTGGCTTTCAGTTGATGGAGGTGTACCTCCAGCACGAACACATTTCAAAGAAAGAGGCGTTTGATCGCTCGGTCGAGATGCTGCGCCTCGTCGGCATCGAAGACGGCGCGACTCGGATGAAGCAGTACCCGCATCAGTTCTCAGGCGGACAGCGCCAGCGCATCATGATCGCGATGGCCCTGGCGCTGAATCCCGGCCTGCTCATCGCCGACGAGCCGACGACGGCACTCGACGTGACGATTCAGGCGCAGATTCTCGATCTGATGATGGAGATGAAGGAGCGCCTCAAAGAGTCGGCCATTCTCTTGATCACACACAACCTCGCCGTAGTGGCCGAAACCTGCGATCGCGTCGCCGTGATGTACGGAGGAAAGATCCAGGAACTCGCGCCCGTGAAGGAGCTCTTCAAAAATCCCATGCATCCGTATACGCGCGGGCTGCTCGGCTCGCTCCCTCGCGTTGACGGCGCCAAGGCCGAGCGGCTCACGACCATCCCGGGATCGGTACCCGACATTCTCGATCTACCGGTGGGCTGCAAATTTACGACGCGCTGTCCGGATCGGTTCGAGCCGTGCCCGGACATCGAGCCGGCGCTCGTCGAGCGCACACCGGGCCATTTCGTACGCTGCCACCTCTACGGAATCACCGACGAACATGCCCACGATTCTCGACGTTAGGAACCTGGACGTCAGGTTTCCCGTGCTCGGCGGTCTGCTGCTTCGCAAGCAGAGCGAGGTCCACGCGGTCGATGGCGTGTCGTTCACCCTCGAGCAGGGAGAAACGCTCGGCTTGGTAGGTGAATCCGGAAGCGGCAAGACGACCGTCGGCCGCGCGATTATCAACATCCTGCGCGCGATGAGCTACAGCGTGGACATCACCGGCCAGGTGCTCTATCACTCGAAGAGCGGCGTGGTCGATCTTGCGCCGCTCAGCCGGCGCGAGATGCGGCCGTATCGCACCGACATCCAGATGATCTTCCAGGATCCGTACTCGTCGCTGAATCCCCGCCTGAGCGTCGAGCAAATCATCGAAGAGCCGCTCACGATTCACACAAGGCAATCGCAGGCCGAGCGCAAAGCGCGCGTCGTCTGGCTGATGCAGAAAGTCGGCCTCTCGCCCGAGTACATCCACCGGTACCCGCACGAGTTCTCTGGCGGCCAGCGGCAGCGTATTGGTATCGCGCGTGCGCTGGCGACCAACCCGCGCATCGTGATCGCCGACGAGCCCGTGAGTGCACTCGACGTGTCGATTCAGGCGCAAGTCGTGAACCTGATGCAGGATCTGCAGCAGGAGTTCGGGCTGTCCTATATTTTCATCGCGCACGATCTGTCAGTCGTGCGGCACATCTCCGATCGCATCGCTGTGATGAACAAAGGAAAGATTGTGGAGATCGGTCAAGCCGAGAACATTTATCAACACCCGCAGCATGCTTACACGCAAACGTTGCTGGCCGCCGTGCCGAGGCCAGATCCGGAAAGAGCCCGCTTCATCGGCACTCGACGAGGCTTGCGGGGACTTCCATCAAGCTGACCGACGAAGTCGCTCCACCATTCCTGAACGGCAGTCACCAAGTCCTTGGGCCCTAATCCTTCAACCACTTGGGTTTGGGCGAATCTGTCGCCCAATCGCTGACCCTGAGGATCTCTCACGATCGTGGCGGTCTCCAGGAAGGCTGCCGCGATATTTGCCCCGGGGAGCAGAAGAAGAAGATTTCTGTTGACCGAACCCCAGGTTCCGCATGGGAGGCCCGACTCCACGTGAATGACCACGAGACCACAGAAGAGCTTGCCGACGCTGCGACCCCATAGGGCATCTCGCAAGAGTAGATAGGCGGCTCCGGCGATCACAAACAACATTGAACCGGAACTCCGATAGAGACCCAACAAACTCATCACCAAAAAACCGTCCACGATGACGGCCGACAAGCGTTTTGCAACATCCGCTTTGGCGTACGGCGAAACCAGGGCAACAGAAAGCCTGTTGAGTATCGGGTAGTAGGCCAGCGCAAACACTATGGCCGGTAGCAGCACGAGGCCAATCAAGAAGCTGGCACCCATCGCTGTGAGCTGGCCTTATGGCCGTCCCATCGGGCTGATGTGCTGAACTGTGGCCGCGAGCGCGAGCACCGCTTCCTCGCCGAATTGCCGGCCGAGAATCTGAAGGCCGACTGGAAGCTTGCGGGTGTCGAGCCCCGCCGGCACGGACGCCACTGGCAAACCCGTCATGCTGAGCACAAACGTCGGCGCAATCCAGTCGATGTAGGTGTTCATCGGCTTGCCGCCGATCGAATCCGGATAGTTTTGTTCGACCGGAAATGGCGGCACCGCCATGCAGGGCGTCAGTAGATGATCGAATCTTTCAAAAAAGCCCCTGAAGTGATGCCACAGCTGGCCGCGGTAATTTTCAACCGCGGCTAACTCTCTCGTCGTCACGTCCAATCCCGACCGCACGTTGTTGGAAACGTTGGGCCCGAAACGATCGCGCATGTCGAGTCTCGGAAACATCTGCGCCACGAACCAGAGACCGCGAAGCGCGAGGAATTCCGTTCGACCGGCAGAAAGGTCGAGCTCGATTTCTTCGACCGTCGCACCTTCGGCTTTCAACGCAAATGCGGCCTGGCGGCACACGCGCTCAACATCCGGATCGACGCTAATGCCGGCGATGTCCGGACAATACGCAATGCGAAGTCCCTTGCGGGCGCCGGCCTTTGCTGCGCCGACAAAATCCCTACCCGCTGTCGGCTGAGCGAGCGGTGAGAATTCGCTTGGCCCAGCCACTGCCTGGAGCATCAAGGCGACGTCTTCCGCGGTCCGCGCCATCGGCCCCGTCACCTGCAGAGTGTCCCAGACCCAATCGGTCGGATGCGTCGGCACGAGGCCGACCGATGGGCGCAACCCCACGATGCCGCAGAACGAGGCGGGAATGCGCAGCGACCCGCCGAGGTCGGTGCCTTCGGCAAGCGCGAACATGCCCGATGCCAGGCCCGCCGCTCCTCCGCCGGTCGATCCGCCAGCGCTTTTGGACGGATCCCACGGATTGCGTGTGCGTCCAAAAACCTCGTTGAAGGTGTTGCCGCCCGCAGCGAACTCCGGGCAGTTCGTCTTTCCGAGAATCACCGCACCCGCTTCGCGCAGCCGCCTCACGACGAGCGCGTCTTCTTTGGGAACGTAGTCGGCATAAATCGGCGAGCCGAATGTGGTGCGCAAGGCGGCGACCGGCGTGACGTCTTTGATGCCCACCGGCAATCCACACAGCATCCCCGGGTCTTCGCCTTTGCCAAGTCGCCGATCGAGCTTTACCGCATCCTCGAGCGCGTGCGGGTTCAGCGTGACCACAGCATTGAGGGTCGGATTGAGAGCGGTGACACGTTCGAGGCAGGCCTCGACAACTTCTGCCGCCGAGGCTTTGCGTGCGGCCATGAGCCGCCGCAGCTCAGACGCCGAGAGATCCGGAAGCTCGCTCACGGCTTTTGCCAGTCGCCGAGAAACGCGACGGCGCGGCAAAATGCCGCTTCGCCGCCCTTGAACTTCCATGGGAAACAGCCGAGGATCAGCCGCTTGTTCTGCAGCTCGGGGGCGTCGATGTCGCCGCCGAGGTTTTCGATGTGCATGCAGTCCTTCGGAAACAGCGCGTTGTGCGTCAGTTGATACGCGGAATCGGGAAACAGCTTGTCAACCGCGTCCTTGCCGCCGAATTTCTCCTCGGCCTGCTTGCGCACGCGATCGCAATGGCCATGCTGTCCTTTGCCCAGGAAACGGCCGATCGGCAAGTTCATGGGATGGTCGGTCGACACGCAATCGACGCCCCAGATGTGGATCTTTTTCTCGAGAAGCCACGGCACCAGGTCGGGGTGCGCGCCCGGATGGCGATGGATGTATTTCTCCTCGTCTGCCTGCACGCCGAACTGCGCGTGTTTGTGGAAACCCGTATGGAGATAGAGGAGGTCGCCGTCTTTCACCTCGACGCGGTCCTCAATCATCTTCGGAGTGTACAGCTCAAGCTCGCCCATCACGTCCGACAGATTCACGATGACGCCAGGACCGCACAGCCACTCGACCGGAATCTCGTCGATCGTCCGGCCGTTGGTGACAAAGTGACGCGGTGCATCCAAATGCGTGCCCATGTGGTTCGACGTCATGATGTACTGCGCGTTGACGCCGTGCTCGGCCTTGCGCTTGATGTACTTCACTTCGAAGGGCGGATAGTACGGCCAGAAGGGTGCCTGTTCGTTCAGCGGCTGTGACAGATCGTAGATTTTCATGGCTGCTGGGCTCGGGAAAAAGCGAGTGTGAGCACTCGCCGGGTCAACACGTTTGCAAGCTGCCGGCGGAATTTCGCGGATGCATGAATGTCGCTGGACGGATCGATGTCGTGCTGAGCGGCCGCATCGGCGGCGGCCTGAATCGCCTCGCGGGACGGCCTCTGCTCCTGCACCGCCGCTGACGCGTGTTCTGCCAGCATGGGCCGATCGCCCACACTCAGCAGGGCGATTCGCGAGTCGGCACACTTCCCGCTCTCGTCGAGCGTGACCGCAGCGGCGACGCCAACCAGCGCGAAGTCGCCGTGACGCCGCGAAATCTCCTGGAACGCGAATCCTGTGCGCGCTGCCGCTTTCGGGATCTCGATTTCGGTCAGCAGCTCGCCCGGTTCAACCGCCGTGGTAAATAATCCGACAAAAAAATCGCCGGCCGAAACAGTTCGCGTGCCTTTGTGATTTTTCAGCGTGAAGCGCGCATTCAAGGCGAGCATCACCGCCGGTAATTCCGCCGCCGGGTCGGCGTGGGCAAGGCTGCCTCCTACCGTTCCTCTGTTTCGGATGGCCGCATGTGCAATGAAGGGCATGGTTTCGCTCACAAGCGGCGCGTCCTTCGCGACGAGAGCGCTGCGCTCCACAGTGCTTTGGCGCGTCATCCCGCCAACGCGGAGCGCCTCTCCACCCTTTATGTATGCGAGCTCGCCAAGCGCGTTCAGGTCGACGAGCACGGCGGGCGTGGCGAGCCTGAAATTCATCGCTGGAATCAGGCTCTGTCCGCCGGCCAGCGGCTTCGCGTCGCCGCCATGCTCGGCAAGCAACGCGAGCGCCTCGCTGAGGCTCTGCGGCTGAAAATACTCGAAAGGCGCCGGCTTCATAGCGCTTCGCCCTTGACACAAGGCATCATCGTAGTCGGGCTTGCAGCTCTTTATCGAGCGAGTCGAGCGCCTGTTTGGTCATCATCTTCCCAACCGACTCGAGCAGGCGTTGACCAACGCCGGCGATCTTGCCGCCGATCTGCACATCGGACGTGTACGTCATCAGCGTCACCGGGCCGGGCTGCTCTCGCAGCTCTATTGTCGCCGTGCCCCTCGTGAAGCCAACGCCGCCTTTGCCGTCGATGTGCATCGAGAATTTCTCCGGCGCCACTTTGTCTCTCAGCTCGACCTTGACCACGAACTCGGCGGCCGTCATCGGCCCGATGCTCACCTTCATGACGCCTTCGTACTGATCGTCACCGGTCTTCGTCAACGTCTTTGTGCCTGGCAGCGCTTTGGCGAGCACCGCAGGATCCTGCAACAGATCGAACACCGTCGCACGCGGCCCGTTGAACGTGAACGTTCCCTCAAGTAGCATTTTCTCCTCACCCCTTACCCCTCTTGATCCTCGCCGCATTGATGAGCTCGAAGAGTTTGTTCGGGCTGAGCGGAATCTCGGTGATCTCGACTCCGGAGCCGGCCAGCGCATCCTCCACCGCCTGGGCGAACAGTGCGCCCGTCGGAATGCACCCGGCTTCACCAACGCCTTTCAGTCCCATCGGGTTGAAGGGCGATGCCGTTTCGCGATGCGCGGTCTCGATGGGCGGCACGTCGGTCGCCGTCGGAAGCAGGTAGTCCATGAACGACGCGTTCAGGAGCTGTCCCTGGTCGTCGTAGATCAGCTGCTCGTAAAACGCGTTGCCGATCCCATGCGCCACGCCACCGTGGATTTGTCCTTCAACGAGCAGTGGATTGATGATGATGCCGCAGTCGTGCGCAACGAGGTACCGCTTGATGTCGATGGTCGCCGTTTCCGGATCGACCTCGATAATCATCGCGTGCACGCCGCTCGCCGTGCTGCCTCGGTCGGGCCCGAAGTATGCGGTGCTCTCGAGGCCCGGTTCTGTGCCTGGACGAACTGCGCCGCGCAGGGGGTTGGCCTTCCCCGACAACTCTCCAAGGCCGATGCCCACATCTGGTGAGCCCTTCACGCGCACTGTGCCGCCGACAAGCTCCAAGGCGTCTTTGGGGACGCCCAGCAGGCTGCTCGCCAGATCGAGAATTTTTTCTCTCACCGACATCGCCGCCGCATGGCAGGCGCTGCCCGCAACAACCGCGCCGCGGCTCGCAAACGTGCCGGTGCCCCAGTGAAATTCACGCGTATCGCCGGTTACGACCTTCACGTCTTCGACGTCCACGCCCAAGGCGTCGGCCACCAGCTGCGCAAACACCGTGAAGTGTCCCTGTCCCTGAGTGCCTACACCGGTGGCACAGCGCACCTTACCGCTCGGCTCGACGGTAACGCGCGCGCCCTCGTAAGGCCCGATGCCAGTCCCTTCGACATAGCACGCGACGCCGATGCCGACGTGTTTGCCTTCAGCGCGCAGACGCGGCTGCTCGTCGCGAATGAACGCGTCGTACCCGATAAGCTCGGCCGCCTGCTCCAGCGTCGGGAGGTAGTCTCCGCTGTCGTAGATGAGCGGCGCCGAATCCTGAAACATGATCTCGTGATTGTGCGGAAACTGATCGGGTCGAAGGAGATTGCGCTTCCGGATGTCCACGCGATCGAGGGCAAGCTCTCGGGCCGCAAAATCCAGCAAGCGCTCGCTTACGAACACGCCATGCTGCCGTCCGGCACCGCGGACGGGTGTGACGATCGTCTTGTTGGTAAATACAGCCGTGAACTCGCTCTCGTAGTTCGGGATGTCGTACGGACCGAGAAGCGTGCACTGGCTGTTGATCGGAATCGTCAATCCGTACGGATCGTAGGCGCCGGTATCGAACAGAAACACGTCGTGCACGCCGAGGATACGTCCGTCCTTCGTGAGGGCCATCTCCGCGTCATGGATCTGTCCGCGCTCCTGCGTCGTCGCGAAGAAATTTTCCTGGCGATCTTCGGTCCACTTCAGCGGGCGATTCAACCGCATCGCCGCCCATGGCAGCATGAGCTCTTCGGGGTAAAACATCATGATCTTCGGGCCGAAGCCGCCGCCGACGAACGGCGCGATCACGCGCACCTGGCGCTCGCCCAGCCCCAGCATGCCGGCAAGTCCGTTGC
>JANMJM010000340.1:0-6173 GCA_031371345.1 Vicinamibacteria bacterium | reverse complement strand
TCTTCCTGGACGAGCCAACCACCGGCCTCGATCCGCAGTCGCGCCATCAGACGTGGGCAATCGTCGAGGGTCTCAAAGTACGTGGGCGGACCGTGCTGCTGACCACGCACTACATGGAAGAAGCGGCGCGGCTTTGCGATCGCGTGGCGGTCGTCGACTCGGGAAAGGTCATCGCGCTCGGTACGCCGCGCGAGTTGATTGCGTCGCTTGGCGCCGAACACGTCATCGAATTCGCCGTCGGCGAGCAGGCATCAACCGCGCAATTGGAGAGCGTCCTGAGCGCGCTCCCCACTGTGGAGCGCGTCGTCCATGACGGTGTGCACTGGCGCCTCACCGTTCGCGAGGTGCATCGCGCGGTTCCTGCGCTGCTGGCGGCTCTGGCGGAACAGGGCACAGAACCGATGCACCTTGCGACGCACCACGCCACGCTCGAAGACGTGTTCATGAGCCTTACGGGAAGACGGTTGCGCGATGGCTAAATCCTACAGAGTCCGGGGACCGCTGACCGAGCTGACGCTCGCGCGCATACGAGAACTGACTCGCGAACCGGAAGCGCTGTTCTGGGTCTTCGTCTTCCCCATTCTTCTCACAGCCATTCTTGGTCTCGCATTCCGAAGCCGCCCACCCGAGGCCTTGCCGGTGGCTGTCGTGTCAGGTCCATTCGCCGACGCGCGTCTCGCGACGCTCGCGAAAGACTCGGATCTCAAGCCGAGCCTTCTGAGCGAAACAGACGCGCGACAAGCGCTTGCCCGAGGGCGCGTGGTCCTTGTGGTGTCGGGCGACGAGACGCCGGTGTACTCGTACGATCCCACGCAGCCCGAGAGCCGCGCCGCTCGACTGGCCGTGGACGGCGCGCTTCAGCGCGCCGCCGGGCGCGCCGATGCGTTTACTGCGCGCAACGCGCAAATGACAGAACCGGGTGCCCGCTACGTGGACTTTCTGGTCCCTGGCCTGCTTGGGATGAACTTGATGGGCACCGGCATGTGGGGCATCGGTTTCTCGCTCGTCGTCGCACGCAACGGCAACCTTTTGAAGCGACTCGTTGCCGCGCCTGTGCGCAAAAGCCATCTGCTTGCAGCGCAACTGACGTCGCGCCTGATTTTCCTGATTCCAGAAGCCGGAGCCTTGCTGCTGTTCGCGCGCGTCGCGCTCGGCGTGCCGTTTCGCGGATCGTTTGTTTTGCTGGTGGTAGTTTCCCTTCTCGGCGCGTTGACCTTCAGCGGCTTGGGACTGCTTACAGCCGCGCGCCCCCGCACCATCGAGGGTGTGTCTGGAATCATGAATATGGTGATGGTGCCGATGTGGATCTTTTCCGGCATCTTCTTCTCGACCGAGCGCTTTCCAGAAAAGATTCAGCCGTTCGTGCAGGCGCTGCCGCTGACCGCGCTCAACGATGCGCTGCGCGGCGTCATGCTCCAAGGAACCGGACTTGGGCCGCTGCTTCCCGAATTGGCGGTGCTGGCCGTGTGGGGAACGGTGAGCTTTTTCGTGGCGTTGAAAATCTTTCGATGGCAGTAGCTAGCGGCGGCGGCCGGACACCGTTTTCCACAGTTCAGCGCTGTCGGTCCACCAGCGCCGGCGCTCTTCCAGACGTGGAAACCCGCGGCGATCTCGCCCGCGGCGGCGTTCGGGCGAGTACTGGAGCAGGGTCCAGCCGGTGTTCAACAGAACCGCCTCCAGGTCGGCGTGAAATGACTCGAGGGTCGACCAATCCTTGAACGAGTATCGCCGTGGCTCATTAGGGCGGGTCATGACGACCAGGTCGCACGTATCGGTACTCCGTCCAATTCGAATGCGATCGTTCCCCCGGCTAAAGGTCCAAAGCATCGTTAACCGATCTATCGGCGCCCTCTACCCGAAGCTTCAATATCGGTTAACAGCTTTTCTCACCACTTCGCTGATTACTTCGCGCAACCTCCCGACGTTTAGTTTCGTTTTCCGCGCCGACCTAACGGCTCGCCTTTGAAATACAACACAATGAAGAGCAAGGAGATCATCCCGCCAATGAACACCAGCGGTGGATCGGATCCTTCGTGTTTTAGTACTAGCGAGACACCAAGAAGCACCACGAGCCACGTGACAAAAAACAACCAGCCCTGCCACGCGGTTGGCAGACCCCACCCGAGGCCTGAGGGTTTTGCCGGAAACCAATATGCGTTGTTGCGTTTCATGGACATTAAGAGTGCCGGGGGCGGGAATCGAACCCGCACGCTCGTTGCCGAACCCAGGATTTTAAGTCCTGTGCGTCTGCCAGTTCCGCCACCCCGGCGCAAGAACGAATCCGTAGTTTAATCGACGCGGCCGGTGAACCGAATAAGACCCGGTGACGTCTTGCTATGTGAGCGAGCAACGGACATGTCCGAATACGCAGACCGACTTCCGGATGCCTTTGGTCGTGTGAGCGAGGACCTCGACGGCGAGTTCGAGCGCCTGCCTACGGCGTGCTGCGACAGCGCGAGGACGCAGAAGATGTCGCGCAGGACGCCTTCATCAAAGCGTACCGGAACTGTTTGGGCGACATTGGATTTCGTGTCGAGGCCATGAACGGCCAGCGGATCGACGCGCAGTTCTCGGACGACATGCGCGTGGTCCCGATTCGGGAAAAGTAGAACGTCACCGCACAGCCGCACGTTATACTCGCCGGCATCCAATGCGTATGGCGCCGCTCATTGTCATCGTCTGCTTATCTTGCGCTGCACTTGTCCGCGCGCAATCACCCCCGCAATCGCGTCGCGACACTCGGCTCATCATCACCGTCGCGGATCCCAGCGGCGCCGTCGTTCCGAATGCGAAAGTAAGCCTCGTCGGTCTCGACGCCACGACGAAACCTTTGCCAACTGCGCCTGTGCAAAGTTCTGCGCAAGGCGTCGCCGTCTTCACAGGCCTGACGCCAGGTCGCTATACCATCGTCGCGGAATTTTCCGGCTTCGAGCTGGGCATGCTGAAAGACGTGCGCGTGCGCCAGGGCGATAACAAGCACATCGTCGTCCTCCCGCTGCAGCGGGTGCAGGACAGCATCAACGTCAGTCAGGACAACCAGATCGCCGCGGCCGATCGCAACAGCACGTTCGGCACAACACTCACGCGAGAGCAGATCGATGTCTTGTCGGACGACCCGGCGGAAATGCAGCGGCAGATTCTCGAGATGGCCGGCGGCAACGCGATTATCCGCGTCGATAGCTTCGAAGGCGGCCAGCTTCCCCCAAAAGCGCAAATCAAATCGATTCACATCACGCGCGACGCGTTCGCCGCTGAAAATCACAACATCGAGGGCATCGTCGTCGACATCATCACGCAACCAGGCGTGGGCTCGGTCCGCGGAATGACGCAGATGCGGTTTCGCGCGGGCGCGTTCAGCGGTCGCAGTCCGTTCACCACGACCCGAGCGCCCGAAGAAATCGACAACTATCTCTTAGCCCTCGGCGGGTCGCTGCTCAAGAACCGCAGCTCGTTCTCCGTCACGCTTTCCGGCGAGCATTCGTTCACCACGCCCAATCAGAACGCGATCGTGCCAGGCGGCGCGCAGTCGCAACGCCTGCTTCCGAAAATGCCGCTCGACCGCATGCTGTTCAGTGGACTGCTCGACTATGCCGTCACCAAAGACCAGACGATTCGCATGAACTTCACGCGGCAGCAGAATCGAAACCGCAACCTCGGGATCGGCGTCTTCGATTACCCCGAGCGCGCATATTCGAACGACGGCACCTTCGACAGCTTCCGGATTCAGGAGGCTGGGCCGCTCGGGCGACGCTTCTTCATGAACACGCGGGTGATGGCGACGTCGAACTCGAGCGAGTCGCACTCGCTGCTGGAAGCCCGGACGATCCGCGTTCTCGATGCGTTCACGACCGGAGGCCAGCAGATCGCCGGGTCGCGGCGATCGACCGGCATCACGGTCGCCTCTGATCTCGATTACGTGCGCGGCAAGCACTCGATTCGCACGGGCATGCAGATGGATGCGCTGCATCTGCGGTCGGATGAGTCGTCCAATTACCTTGGCACGTATACATTCGAAAGCATCGCCGCCTTCAATGAGGGGCGCCCGCGCAGCTTTATCCGCCGCATCGGCGATCCGAACATCACGTATGCGAGCGTCCAGACCGCTCTCTACGTGCAGGATGACATCCGCTTAAAGAAAGGCCTGACACTGAGCCCGGGCCTTCGCTACGAGGTCCAAAATCATCTCGGCGACAAGTCAAATTTTGGACCGCGTTTCGGCATTACCTACGCGCCATGGAAGAGCGGAAAAACGACGTTCCGTGGAAGCGGCGGCATCTTTTACGCGTGGCTGTTTCCCAACACGTTCGAGCAGACATTGCGCGTGGACGGCTTCCGGCAGCAGGAGGTCAACATCGTCAATCCGAGCTATCCGGATCCGGGTCCGACCGGCGCGGCGTTGCCGACCAGCAGATATCTATTGTCGCGGGACCTGCAGATGGTGAGACTCCCTCGGCTAAGCGTCGGCCTCGATCAGACGTTGGCACCGCGGGTGCGGTTCAGCTCGACTTATACGCACGTGCGCGCGTCGAACCTGCAGCGCGGCCGCAATCTCAATGCGCCGGTGAACGGAGCCAGGCCGGATGCGGCGTTCACGAACATCGTCGAAGTGACGACCGATGCCAGCCAGCGGCAGCATCAGTTGAACAACAATCTGACGGTCAACCTCTCCTCCCCATCTGCCGCCGTCAACAGACCGCGGTGGAATCTCAGGCGGACTCAATTCAACCTTCTTTATATCGTCGCGCGAAACAGGAACAACACCGAAGGCGCCTTCGTACCGCCGTCTACGGGCACCCTTGCGGACGACTGGGGCCCGGCGCAGAACGACATTCACCAGCGGATGAATTTCTCCGTGAACACGAACGCCCTCAAGAACGTCGCGATGAATCTCGGCCTGACGGCGCTGACCGCGGCGCCCTACACAATGCGCACCGGTTTCGACAACAACGGCGATCTGATTTTCAACGATCGACTGCCGGGCGTCGGCCGGAATTCGTTGAGAGGTCAGGGACAGCGGACGATCAACATGGCCGTGAATTACTCGCGCGTGCTGGGACGCCGGCCCGAAGGTCCGAGCGGACCGGGTGTCATCGTCACTCGCGCCGGCGAGGAAGGGCTCGCGAATGTGCAGATGTCGAGCCTGGAAGATGGGCGGTATCGCATGAATTTCATCGTGCAGGCGTTGAACGTAACCAATCGCGCGAACTACACGGGATACATCGGCACGTTGAACTCGCCGTTCTATGGGTTGCCGACGACGGTGAACAACACGAGGAAGATCGAGTTCCTGATGATTTTTCAGTTCTAGCTCGCTACTCTCTCACGACGTCGCGCGGATCTTTGTCGTCGCGCAATCCGACGAATGTGGAATGACGCAGGTGCCCGTCGCGCGTCCATTCGGTGAAGGCGATATCGGCGACGAGGTCCGGCCGCACCCATTTCAGCACCTTCATGTCTTCCTCGGTCACCCCTTCACCCCAATGGCTCGACTTGCCTGTCGGCAAGTCAGCGAACGGACACGTCGCAGTCGCCAGCGGCTTGACGCGGGCGAACACGGCCGCCCGCTGCGCCGCCGCAAATCCGGCGCGCACGCGGCCGGCAAAACGCAGCTTCTTCCCGGCGTAGTAACCGACGACGAGCGACTGAAAGTGCTCGTTCTCGGGCTTGTAGCCACCGATGACGAACTCCTGACGGCGCTGCAGCTTGAATTTCTGCCAGGCGCCTGTGCGCTTCCCAGGTTCGTAGCGCGAGTCGCGGCGTTTGGCGACCACTCCCTCGAGCCCAACCTCGGCGACAGCGTGAATCACGTGCTCGGCCGTACCCAATAATTCCTGCGAGAACTCGACGTCTGATTTCCGCAGCACTTTTTCAAGCTGCCGCCTGCGCTGCTCGAGCGGCTCGCCGCCGATATCTTTGCCGTCAAGATGCAGGAGATCGAACGCGAATAATCGCACCGCGGTGCCTTTCGCCGTGCGGTGCTGAAGCTGCTGAAACGACGGCCGGCCTTGCTCGTCGAAGGCGACGATCTCGCCGTCGATGATCACGCGACTCGCATTGAGCCGAAGCACGGCGGCGTGGACCTGAGGGTAATCGCTCGTCAGGTCGTTGCCCTTGCGTGAGAGGATTTTCACCTCGAACGTTGTCACTGCAATCGTCCAACAGGTGGCCAGCCT
>JANMJM010000279.1:0-7982 GCA_031371345.1 Vicinamibacteria bacterium | reverse complement strand
CGGCCTGTCAGGGTGGCAAGATTTGCCTCTTTCAACGACCGGGGGTAGTAATCGGTGAAGCAATCCACGCCCGTCACCGTCGCGCCCGAATCGAGCAGAGCAGCGCTCAGGTGCGACGCGATGAAGCCGGCAGCGCCAGTAACTAATGCGATCATTTGAGGAGATCTCGGATGTATTCGGGAAGCCGGCAGGGACGGCCGCTCTGATCGACGGCGGCGTGAACCGTGCGTCCCACGGCATTCACGGTGCCGTCGGCGGGCCGGCTCACTTCGTAACGAAACGCGACGCGCGCGGGCGACAGCAGTTCGCCCCACGTCTTCACTTGCAGCTCATCGTCATAGCGCGCCGGCGATTTGAACTCGCAGTACGCTTCGATCACGGGTAAGGCGATGCCTTCCGCTTCGAGATCGCGATAGCTCTTGCCGACAGTGCGGATGACCTCGCAGCGCCCCAGTTCGAACCAGACGAAATAGTTTGCGTGATACACCACGCCCATCATGTCGGTCTCTGCGTAGCGCACTCGGAGAGTGACGGCCTGCGGAGGCCGGGATGGCGTGTCTGTCATCGCGGAGCGACCGACGCGGCGGCGTCCTTCAACGCCCTGGTGGCAGCCGCCGGATCGGGCGCATGAAAGATCGCGGAGCCGGCGACGAAGATGTCGACGCCCGCTTCCACGAGACGCGCGATATTCGACAGGTCGATGCCGCCGTCGATCTCAATCGGCGCTGCGTTACCGGCGCGATCGAGCAGCGCCCGCACCGCACGCACTTTCTGCTCGCTGCGCGGAATGAATTTTTGTCCGCCGAATCCCGGGTTCACCGACATCACGAGCACGAAGTCGACGTCGCCGGAAACCTCCTCGATGGCGACGACGGGCGTTGATGGATTCAACACGACGCCGGCTTTCACGCCGAGGCTTTTGATGAATGCGATCGTGCGATGCAGGTGCGGCAGGACTTCGACATGCACCGACAGCATGTCAGCGCCCGCTGCGACGAACGCTTCGGCGTATTTGTCCGGATCGGTAATCATCAGATGCACGTCGAGCGGCACGGTGGCGACGCGCTTGATCGATTTGACGACCGGAGGTCCGATGGTGATGTTCGGAACGAAGTGGCCGTCCATCACGTCAACGTGAATCAAGTCGGCGCCGCCCCGCTCGGCCGCGGCGATCGCGGCGCCAAGCGCGGCGAAGTCCGCCGACAAAATCGATGGGGCGATGCGAGGGGCGGCCGTGGAACGGCGGCTCATCGGCTGACCTCCAACGAGATCGGTTCGCCCGCGCCAATCTGGAAGCCGGCCGACGGGAATTGCCGCAGCACGGTGCCGGGAGGAATGCCCGGATACGGGAGGTCGCCGACGATCGATACGCGAAAGCCGCGTGAGCGCAGCAGATCAACGGCGCGCGATCCGGTGACGCCGATCAGGTCGGGCATCACGTAGCGGTTGCTTTGCTCGCCGCGGTTCACGAGCAGGGCAACCGCCGTGCCTTGCGCCTGTCCCGGCGGTTCCTGCGCAACGATCGATCCGCTCGGATATTCGGCGGAGCGTATTTCGGCCACAGACGTCACCCCGAGACCGTCCTCTTGCAGCCGCAACGCCGCGCTTCGTTCGCTTTCACCGGTGAGCGTAGGAATCAGGGTAACGCGCGGACCTTGACTGACCCACACCTTGATGCTGCGCTGGCGCCGCGTGATGCTGCCTGGCGCCGGTTCCTGAACAGCGATCCGTCCCGATGGCACCTTCGGATCGAGCCGACCGCTCTCGTCAACGTGCAGCACGAGCCCTTCGGCCGCGAGCAGGTTCGTGGCTTCGGCGACCGTGTGATTGTGCAGATCGGGCACCGGCACCTCGCGGACTTTCAGCGCGACGCGCATGGCGGTGAAAGCAAAAAGAATGTAGGTGGCCACCAGGCAGGCCGTGATGGCAAGGAGCCTTCCGGCGCTCCAGACGCGACTGCTGAATTGCATGTAGCCCCGTTATTTTACACGACGCAGGGTAACGCCGAAGAACGCCTCGAGGCCATGTTGCTCGGGCAACGTGCGCAGGAATCCGTCGGCATCCAGCACCGGTTCGAGCGCAGCGAAGTGGCGGGGCCGCTCGGCGCGAAGATCAATCAGTGCGAACCCGGTCTCGGCCGACAGAAATCTGGCGACAACGGCGTCGTTTTCCTCGGGCTCGCTCGAACAGGTCGAATAGACGAGCACGCCGCCGGGTCGAACGGCCTGCGCGGCATTGTGAATCATCCGATCCTGCGCGCCGGCGAGGTCGGGAAGATCGTGTTCGTGCCGCCGCCACCGGATGTCGGGATCGCGGCGGATTGTGCCGAGTCCGGAACATGGGGCGTCGAGGAAGACGAGGTCGAACGCTGGTCCAAACGGCAGACCCGCCTCGAGGTCGGCTTGGATGATGCGGATGCTGGCGGCGCCGCTCGTCGCGACTGTTTCGCGGAGCAGGCGCACGCGTGCGCTCCGCACATCGGCTGCGACGATGGCCGCACCATCGCCCGCGTCGGCCGCCATCGCGATGGTTTTGCCGCCGGGTGACGCGCACGCGTCGAGTACGCGCATGCCTGGTTGCACCGCACCGAGAAGCGACACGAGCTGCGAGGCCTCGTCCTGAAGAAAAAACATGCCCGACGCGGCCAGCGGCGTTCGCAGCGGATTGCCGGCCTTCACGATGAAGCCATCCGGCGCGTATCGAGCGGGCGCAACGTCCACGCCGTGCTTCGCCAGCGCCTCGAGTAGTTCGGGCGCGTTCGTCTTCAAACGATTCATGCGAATCGTGAGCGGCGCAGCGGCATTGTTGAACGTCTCGCGCGCCTCGGCCGCGGCGAAACCGAGACGGCCGAGCCACCGCGCGGCCAGCCACTCTGGATGCGACAACGTGACGGCGAGATACGCGAGCGGATCGGTTTTGTCCGGGAGCGGCAGGCTCTGGTTGTTTTTGGCGATGGCGCGCAGCACGGCGTTGACCAGCCCCGCCGCGCTCGTTTTCTTTGCGCGCCTCGTCATCGCCACGGCATCGTTCACGGCGGCCGAGGCCGGGATGCGATCGAGGTGAATCAGTTGATAGGCGCCGAGACGCAGAATCTGAAGAACGGCGGCGTCCAGTTTCGTGACGGGGCGTTTGGCGAAATGCTCGATGACAAAGTCGAGTTGCTGCTGCCACCGCAGCGTGCCGGTGACGAGCTCTGTGGCGAGCGCGCGGTCGCGTTCATCGTCCAGGGTTGGCCGCACGCGCGCGATGGCCGCAGGAAGATCGTGGCGTCGCGCGTTCACATCGGCGAGCGCCGTATAGGCCGCTGCGCGCGCTGGGGAAATCATGACGGGCGCGGCAGCTTCTCGAATGTCGCGCCGTCGCGAAGAGGTCGGCCCGAGAGGAATTCCCGTGCCGAGACCGGCCGCCGGCCCTCGCGCTGCAGCTCCAACAGACGAAGCACGCCTTTGCCCGTTTGAACGCTCAGTACGTCGCCGGCCGCTTCGACGATTTCTCCGGGCGTCACGTTCCGGCCCACGTTCTGCTCGGTCTCTATATGGGATCGCAGAAGAATGGTCCGCTCGCCCTCGAGCTCGGAATACGCGTGCGGCCAGGGATGCAGTCCTCGAATTTGATTGTGAATGGCCCGGGCTGGCTTCGACCAGTCAACGAGGCCATCGATCTTCCCCAGACGATGCGCGTAGGTCGACTGCGCGTCTTCCTGTGGAGTCTCGCGGGCCGTTCCGCTCGCAATCGCATCGACCGCTGTCACCAGTGCGTCGGCCCCAAGAAACGCCAGCGCGCGTTCGACATCGGCGCTGGTTTCATCGGGGCCGATGGAGCGCGAGACGGCCGAGATCATGGGACCGGCATCCAGGGCCTTCACCACGCGCATGATCGTCACGCCAGTACTGGTTTCTCCCGCCATGACGGCGCGGTGAATCGGCGCGGCGCCGCGATACTTCGGCAGCAGCGACGCATGGACGTTGATCAACCCTAGCGCGGGAATCTGCAGCACGGCATCGCTGAGAATTTTTCCGTAAGCGGCGACCACGCCAAGGTCGGCGTTCATCGATCGCAGTGCGTCGAGAACGCCTTCCTCGCGAAGCCGGTCGGGCTGCAGAAGCGGCAGCTGATACTGCAACGCGAGCGCCTTCACGGGCGACGGCTGCGAGTGCTGGCCACGGCCGCGCCGCGCGTCGGGTTGCGTGACGACGCCCGCGACAGGATGTTGCGAGGCGACGAGCGCCTGGAGTGTCGGAACCGCGAATTCGGGTGTGCCGAAGAAGACGATGCGGAGTGGACGAGCAGCGGTCACCATTTTCCGGCGCGCGAGAGCTTCCGGATTCTGGTCACGATGAGGTCGCGCTTAATCCCGCGGACGCGGTCGAGAAACAGTTTGCCGTCAAGGTGATCCATTTCGTGCTGAAACGCGCGCGCGAGCAGATCGGTACCTTCGACGGTGCGCGTGTCGCCGTGGCGATCGAGCCCCTGCACCACGGCACGCTGCGGTCGCGCGACGGTCGCGTTGAAGCCAGGAACGCTCAGGCACCCCTCTTCTTCGAGCTGCACGCCGTCGCGTTCAAGGAATACGGGATTGACGAACACCAGCAACTCGTCGGCCTTGTGACCAAGGGAGAGGTCCACGACGAAGATGCGAAGCGGTACGCCGACCTGCGGTGCCGCCAGCCCGATGCCGGGGGCCGCATACATGGTTTCGATCATGTCGTTGATGAGCGTCTGAACATCGTCGGTCAGGGCGCCAACTTCGACGGCCACGTCGTGCAGCGGCGCCTCGCCGAATTTCAGGATCGGACGAATCACGACCGTCGCGTTGTGAATCGCGCCTGCACGCGGTCCCTCGAGCCACGATAGTTGCGCTCGATTTCCCCGAGGGAATCGCCGCTGAACTTTTCCAGAAAGGCATCGGCGAGCACGAGGCCAACGACGGCTTCGCCGACGACGCCTGCGGCCGAGATGGCTGAGACGTCGCTGCGCTCGATGACGGCCGGCGCTTCCGTCATGTCGGCCAGGTCGACCGATCGCAGCGGATTCATCAACGTCGCAATCGGTTTCATGAAGCCGGAAATGCGCAGATCCTCGCCGTTGGTGACGCCTCCCTCGAGCCCTCCCGCGTTGTTGGTCGGGCGCGACACGCCAATCGGCGGCTGGGTGCGGCTAGGCGCTGGGATGATCTCGTCGTGCACCTGCGATCCTGGCACGGTGGACACTTTCGGACCGAGACCGATGCCGACGCCCTTGATCGCCGGAATCGACATCATCGCCTGCGCCAGACGGCCGTCGAGCTTGCGATCCCACTGAACGTAACTCCCAAGGCCGACCGGCAGTCCCCGCACGATCACTTCGAAGGCGCCGCCGGCGGTGTCGCCGGCATCGCGGCAGCGATCGATTTCAGAAATCATCGTCACCTCGGCATTCGGGTCGGCACACCGGAGTGCCGAATCGCTGCCGATGTCGCGCGCGGCCTCGAACGTGACGCGCAGTGGATTGTCGAGCCCGATGCCGTTCACCTGATAAATGTGCGAGACGATCTCGATGTCGAAGCGCCGGAGCAACTGCCGAGCAATGGCGCCGGCGGCGACACGCGCCGCGGTTTCGCGTGCGCTCGCGCGTTCGAGCACGTCGCGGATATCTTCGCGGTCGTATTTGATGACGCCGGCCAGGTCGGCATGGCCCGGGCGAGGCCGCGTGACGATCGGGCGCGCGACCCCCGTCGCTCCTGACGGCGCCTGATCTTCGGCATGCATCGTCTGTTGCCAGTTTTCCCAGTCCTTATTTCGAATGAGCAGCGCAATTGGCGAGCCGATCGTTTCGCCGGCGCGCACGCCGGAGAGCACCTCGGCCTTGTCCGATTCGATCGCCATGCGGCGTCCGCGGCCGTAGCCGCCCTGGCGCCGTTTCAGCTGTTCATTGACGGCGTCGAAGTCGAGGTGAAGTCCGGCAGGCATGCCTTCGAGCACGACGACCAGCCCCTTGCCGTGAGACTCGCCCGCTGTGAGAAAACGCAGCATTTGCACGCCATTCTATACGAAGTTTCTGCACCTTCCGTCCGCAGACGGACGAGTTTGCGCCTGTTTTCGCGGGCCGACGGCTTGCATCGGGACCGTTGCAGCATCGATGGCGCAACTGATTGCGGATCGCTTTCTCGAACTCGAACGGGGCGTCACGATCGATTGCGCGACGACCGAGCGGGTCGATCTCGTCATCGATCGCGCAGGGGCGCGGGCCGATCAGCAATCGTGGGCCGAGGCGTGCGCAAAGAGTCTTGCCGAGGCGCGCTCGCGGCTCGTCGATTTCGGATTCATCGGTTGCGATCGACGCTTCACCGCGTCGCTTCGAAAATCGAGGGCGCCCTTCAGTCCGTCCGACACCATTCCACGCGCGATCGAGTGGTTGGAGCACACGAATCCTGCTTCGCCCGGCATTTTCCAGATCATGCACGAGGCCTTGTCCGGCGGGCTTTCGCGAGAGCTCCGCGTGCGAGGTTTCATTCCGCTGAACCTCGCGATATTCGACGACCTCGACACGGCGGCCGCGCTGTCAAGTGCATTGTTGGAGCGCTCCGTCGTGGTCCTTCAGGATGAACCGAGTCCCAGGCGGCTCGCGCTTGGCTTTCTCAAATTGCTTGCGGCGAAAACGCGTGGCTCGTGGGCCATCGTCGGCGCGCCTCGATTCGGCACCCTCGCCTCGCGTGCCGGCGGAGCGGCGCACGCTGCCGAAGGACGCCCTGTATTCGGCGATGACGCGCATCGGCAACGGTTCACCCTGCGCGCGGGATCGTCGATGATCGACGGACGTGCGGTCGGCATGCTCGACGAGGCCCGCCGTGTGATGGCGCGCGGGCGGCATGCGGCGGCAGAGCGGAACCTCCGCGCGGCGCTGGCCGCGTTCGAGCGGCGGAACGATACCCTCCACTCAGGCGACGCCGCTTTTCTTCTCGGCCAGCTGTTGCAACATCGCGGACGAGCCGCCGATGCGTACGAAGTGTTCACAGGTGCGAGCGGGCACTACAGCAAGCGGGGTGCCGCAGCCAAGGCCGTTCACGCGTGCGCATTCGCGGGTCTGGCGCAGACCGATCGCGCGATGTTTCACGAAGCGGAAGATATTCTGCGCGCGGCGTACTCGGCGGCGTCGGCATTATCAGACGCCACCCTTCGACTCACGGCGGGCGTGGCGCTCGCGCGGTGCCTGTTGTGGCAAAACCGTTTTGGAGACGCCAGCCAGTTGCTCGAGAAGCTCACGCCACAAGTCGGCGATACCGGCGCTGCGCGTTACTGGTGCGTGGTCGCTCGACTGCGAGTCACAGCCGGCGACCTACCGGGAGCGTGGAGCGCCGTCGCGCACGCGCGTCAAACGATTGGCGGAAACGCTGATCCCGCTTCTGAAAGCACGGTGCGGACAGGCGAAGCGATAGTGCAGGCACATCTCGGCGACGTTGACGCGCTGGAATGCCACGTCCGCGAGGGATTACGAGCAGCGGCACGCGCGCATCTTCCGCTGCAAGCCGTGCGGTTGCGTTTAACGCTGCTTGAAGGGTTGCTGCTGGCGAAGCGGGCAGGCCGGGCACGCGACCTCGGTGCTCGCCTAAAGGCGCTGTCGAAGGTCGTGTTGCCACCTCTTCTCGCCAAACGCCTCGCCCGCGCCCTCGAACGACTGGCAAC
Source organism: Vicinamibacteria bacterium (assembly GCA_031371345.1). Taxonomy (GTDB): domain Bacteria; phylum Acidobacteriota; class Vicinamibacteria; order Vicinamibacterales; family JAMQPK01; genus JAMQPK01. The sequence goes on along the minus strand of JANMJM010000279.1, from coordinate 321 downwards.
ACCGTCGGCGCACGAGACCGCCCCAAGGTTTTTTTCCGCCGCCACCGCAAAGCCCGTTTCAAATCAGGAAGACGTCGAAGGTCTTACCGAGTTGCTGTCGCATTGTCACGACAACGAAGACGAGCGCGCGGCGCTGGCCCGGGCGGCACTGACGATCCGAAAGCAGACCGGTGCGCTAGGTGTTGGAATTTTTGGCGAATCCGGAACAGGAGCCGCGCCATTGGCGGTCGCGGGCACACCGGGTCACGTCGTGGCTCAGCGATGCATCACACTCGGGCAGCCGATCGGCGTCGAGCGAATCGCGGGCGGATTCGAGGCGGC
>JANMJM010000128.1:0-17541 GCA_031371345.1 Vicinamibacteria bacterium | reverse complement strand
GCGACGTTCACGCCGATCGACGCGCTGAAAGCGGGCTACAACGTGAACATCGACGCCGTGAGCGACGCGATGAAGAAAACCATAGCGGCCGAGTTGAAGACGGATCTGTCGCCGTCCAGCGCACCCCACCTTAATGATGTGGCGACGACCATCGCGCTCCTCAACGCGAACGCCATCATCGGCGTCGTCGCCAAAGACACAAACGCAGACGGACACATCGACATCACCGCGGGCGACAAGATGGGGGTGAGCTGCGCGTTGTGCCACGGTATTACCGATGGCTCGGTGTATGCGATGCCGAAGGGCGGCACTATCGGGAAAGAAGTGGACGGACCGACCCCTCACTTTTTGAACGTCGGCGCAATGCTCGCCATTGCCGCCAATACACGCGCATTCTATCCAATCGCTCAGTTAGCGCTGAAGGCCAATGGCGGTAAGACGATCGGGCGCGCGCCCCAAGGTCTCACTGAGCAGTCAACCGAAGCCGAGTTCGACGCCTATTTCACGAACCCGGACTACTACCCCGTTGGTATGTTTGACGACGCGTTCGACGGAAACGGCGCGCCGATGCATATCACGCCGATGTTCCGCGCCGATCTTGCCGCGCCGTGGGGCAGCGAAGCCACCATCAGCAAACTCGACAACTTTTCGAACCTGGTCTACACCTCGTTGTTCGATCTGACGCTCCTCACAACGCCGGGCGGTCGGGCCTTTCTACACAAACTGGGAGGTGCCGCGGGTGATGAAATCGCCGATGACTACGTGAAAATCCTGGTCGAAACGCGTGTGACCGGCTACCCCTACGTCAAAGCCTCGACAACGACGCCGCCCGCCACCGAGCAGGGGCCAATTGGCATCCGCGTTGACAATAAAAAGCTGCTCGCTCTGAACGCATACATGAGCAGTCTTCCAGCCCCCGCGGGCGCAATGGTCGACAGGTCTTCAGCCGGCCGCGGGAGAGAAACCTTCCGCGCGAACTGCACGTCGTGCCATCAGGTCGATCAAAGCAAGATCGTCGGGCCGATGATTGTTCCGATGAAGGTGATCTTCCCTGGCGATAACCCTGTGATCCTCGCCCAGCGCGAGCCGCCGCTCAATCCAGTCCAGAACACGGTCGACAATATTTTTGACGACAAGATGGTGGTCGTGAACGCGAGCCTTCGTGGGTTGGAACGCGGGATTGCGATTCCGCTGCTTCTCGATCTTGCGCGCAAGCCGGTCTTTCTACACGACAACTCCGTGCCGGACCTCGACACTCTTCTGAACCCGAGCCGAGGCACCACAGCTCCGCATCCCTTCTATGTGTCGAGCGCGTCGGCACGCGCCGACGTCGTAGCGTTCCTCAAGGGTCTCAGCGCGAAGTGAGAACGATTACTACCTGCGAGGTTCGGGGCGGGTGACGAAACCGCCCAACCGCCTCTGATTCGCAAGCGGCGTTGTGAAAATTCCGTGGTCGGCAAAGGATAAGTGCTGCAAGGCGTCGGCAGAGATGGTTTTATCGCAGCGTCGTTCCGTCTCCCGTCGTAAGTACCACCTCGCCCGCTGCATATCCATTCACCTGGAGCACATAAGCGATGATGCTCGCGTACGTTTCATCCGAGAGCGAACCCGGATTTGCCGGGGGCATCGTCTTGGCACTGTCGTACAGCGCGCGGACGGACCTTCCTGCCCACACGCTGCGGAATGCCTCGCCGGCGAGCGGCGGCGCCATCGTGCCGTTCGTTAACGTATTCCCGTGACACACCGCACAATCGGCATCGAATGCCGTCTTGCCGGCGGCGGCCTGCATGGCTGTGTATTGCGGAGCGGCGCCCGTCACACCCGGCGCTGCAGGTCTGACCGGAACGGCCGTGGTCGTGCGAACAGGTTCAATCGGCGCCCCCGTCCCTTCCCCAACGTAGGTAAACGCGAGGATCGATCCTTTATTAGTCATCGTGCGCGTGGTGCCGCCCGCCGTCGCTTCGGCCAGCCCCGCGGGATCGGTCGCGATGTAGATCGTCTTGCCGTCCGGGCTGACGGCAGTATCGCGATAGCGGTTGTCGGATTGGAAGTAGCGCGAAAACGGTCCCCGCACGCTCTGCCCATCGGCGCTGAGCGCGACCACGTACAGCGACCCGCGTTTCAGTGCCGTTACCAGCAGCGCTTTGTCCCAACCTGGGATGCCACTATTGCGGGGAGAGCCGTAGTATTCGATGCTCGACGCGCCCACGGTCGGCCAGCAGATATAGTCGTTGCCGCCGCACGCCGGATCGCTGAAGTTGAACCCGGTCGGGACCGTAAACATCGTCGCGATCGGCTCGGTGAACGGCTTGGTGAACGCAGACTCCGGCTCGCGCGGCACGGTCGCGGGGATCGCCAGGTCGCTGAACGTGATCTGCGCGCACGGCGTCGTCGACTCCGCCCACCGGGCATACTCGTACGCATTGCCGTCCTTCTTTCCCGCCACATGCGGCCACCCGTAGTTGGCACCCGCCTTCAGAATGTTGATTTCGTCGTCTGTCTTCGGACCGTGCTCCGACTCGTACAGTGTGCCATCCGGACCGAAATCGATTCCCTGCGGATTGCGATGGCCGTACGTGAAGACGTGGCTCCGCACGCCCGCAATCTCCGGATTGTCGTTCGGAATCGAGCCGTCGAGATTCAGCCGCAGCGTCTTCCCCACGTACGCGATGTAGTTCTTCGCGCGGATCTCCGCCTGCGTCGGCAGCCGTTGCGCTTCAATAGGAACGCAGTAGTTGCCGAGCTGATCGTTCCCCTGGTCGCCGATCGTGTAGTGCAGTTTACGATCCGGCCCGATCTTCATCCGCCCGGCCTGATGGTCGTTGCCGGCGGGCATTCCTGCGACGAGTGTGACGGGGTTACCCAGCGTCTCCTTCGCCCGATCGTAGGTAAAGCGGACGATCTTCGTGTAGAGAAAACGATACGGGCTCGCCGGAGCCCGCGTCTCGTGCGGCGGCAAACTCCGGTCGGTGTACGTGTAGGCTGTGTACACGAAGTTGTTGCCGAGGTCGAGCGCCAGGCCCATCAGCCCGTCCTGCCCACCCGGCGCGAGCACCTCATCGATGGTCACCGCCACCTTCCGCTCGCCCGTCGCCGGATTCACCCGCGTGATGCGTTTGCCCGTGCGCTCCGTTACCCACAACATATTGTCCGGGCCCCACGTTATTTCGAACGGCCCGGCGAGTCCGGTCACCACCTCACTCTGGCGGAACTCCTTCGTCCCGCGTACGACGGTCTCTGGCGCATCCTGCGCGATCAGGCTCACGACTACGATCAGTCCGCACACGACGGCGGCAGCAACGGCTCTCATAGTGTCTCCATACAGCCGTTACTATCGCACACCGTGACACTCGCTGGGCGGCGTCACGGTCTGTCCCAATCCGTCGCGCAGGCGCCGGCCCCGAGCGCGAGCGCGCCGTCGTTGAGCGTCAAATCGAGCAGCGGAGGGAGAAGCTGACCGTGAATGTGCCGATGAGCGGACTGCCACAGAGGTTATCGCAACGTTCACGCGGGTCGTAACGGATTGATCACTCGCACCGCCCCGTAGGTTTGTCCATCGGAAAGATCCTCCGAGTACAGAACCTCCGCACCTGACGCGTGCGATGCGTGCACCACGAGCGCGTCCCAGAACGAGATCTGATACCGTGCCTCGAGATCGAGCGCGTCGAGAATGGACTCGCCGCCGTTCACAACGACGTGCCACGTCAGGTAATCGGCCACGATCTCGCGTGTGGCCCTGGCGTCGAGTGGACGACCGGCCTTACGCCGCAGATTGACGCTAAGTTCCTGCAACACCTGCGTGCTCACGACGCCCGTCCGATCGCGCCAGAGTTCCTCGACCAGCGTCTTGGCGCGCTCATGCTTCGCGCCCGCCGACGTGTCGTGCGCATACATGAGGATATTTGTGTCGACGAAGTACTTATCGCTCATGGAGTTCGTCACGGGACTTGGGGGGCGTCCATTGGAGGTCGAGACCTGCGCGGAGACGCGAGAGCGCGCGCCGCCGAGCCTTGTCGAAAGCTTTCCGATCCCGCACCATGGTTTCGAGGCGATCCGTTAGCAGGCCGCTAATGGACCGTCCTTCTTCGGCGGCCATGACCCGCGCTTCTCTGAGCAGATCGGCGTCAAGCTTCAAAGTGACGTTGGTTTTCATGATTTTCTGTCAGCACGTCATTTACGTGCAGCACTATTTTACGTGCTCATAACCTGTTGTGCAAGTGGATTGAGCAAGCCTATCGCGAATATCGAAATCACTCGAAAATTTGCCAATCCCTGACTGAGACGCTGCCCGCGAGCCATGGCACGAGGGCCGGGGGCGGTAACCCTACGCCGGATGACTGCAGCTACAGCTGGGCAGGTGCGGCATTGACAGGACCGGAATACGACGCCGGGGCCGTGACCGGCTGCGGAAGTGTCACGATGAACTCGGAACCGCGCCCGATTCCCTCGCTCGTGGCGGTAATCGTGCCACCGTGCAGCTCGACGAGCCGCTTTGCGATCGCCAAACCGATGCCCAGTCCGTTGCCGCCGCTCGTGGCGCGCATGAACAGATCGAACACGCGATCGAGTGCGGCTGGCGCGATACCGGTCCCGGTATCGCGCACGCGTATAGCGTAGGTGTGATTCTCACCGCGCCCCGCGAAGACGGTAATTGACCCGCCCGCCGGCGTGTATTTCGCGGCGTTCGACAGAATATTCACCAGCACTTGACGTGTGCGATTGGCGTCCGCGTCGATTGGCAACGGCGCATCAGGGCAATCGAGGTGCAGCTGCTGCCCGCGCTTCAATACGTCTGGCAAAACGCTGTCCGCGGCTTCGCGTACCAACTCGGCAAGGTCCGTGCGTTCCTTTTGCAGCGTGACCGCGCCACGCATCACCTGCGACGCATGCAGCAGCCCTTCGACGATCGCGGACATGCCGGCGATCTGGCGTTCGAGAATCTGGACGGCACGCGCAGTCTTTGACGGATTCTGCTTCAACACCCCTAGAGCCGCCATGGCGACATTTAATGGCTGGCGAAGTTCGTGCGCGATGACGGCTAATCCTTCGTCTTTCGCCTGGTTGTCGGACTCGGCCAGTTGCCGCCCGCGCTGCTCCGATATCGCGGAACGCTGACGCGCTCTGGCCAACGCGGCGAGTTCCTCATTGACCTCGACCATTTGCCGCTGAAGCCGCTCGTCGTCGCCACAGACAGGCTCTCCGAGAATCAAACATCCGTCGGGATAGACGGTGATGTACGACGACAGCGTAAACGGCTGACCCGTCGCGTCACAGAAATTCAGATGGACCGGATCGGCCCGCGGCGGTTCCTTCAAGCGCAGCGCGACAGCCGCCGCATCTGGCTCTGTCAAAAACTGGAAGATCGAGCGTCCTCGCAACGTTTCGGTGAGACCGAGGCGAGCCGTCATCGCCTCGTTCGCCATCTGAACCGATCCGTCCAGGTCGAAGCGAATGACGTGCACGGCGCGAGTCAGCCGGAGATAGGTCGAGATCGCGGCAGTCGCGTCCGTCGAGAGGGCCGCCAGGCCATTGACAGACGAGTGGGGCAAGCGCTCGAGCTCCAGGAGCTGGGTCTGCGCGGGATCCAGATGCAGCCCTTTCGGCATCCACTTGTGCGAGGCTCGATGGGCTGGACTGCCGTGCCAGGCGTGAAACGCCTCGGCACTCGTCCAACGGGTGCTCAGATAAAACACGGTCGCGTCGGTGACGTCGGTGAACGTCTCAAGACCGAGGAAGCCCGGCCAGTCGTCAACGAGGCCTGGTCGGTTGGCAAAGGCGGCCGCGACTTCACCCTCCAGGCCATTGACAACTTTGAATCGGGAAAGCGCGACAATCACGAGGGTTCACACAGCAGCGCGATCGCGCCCCTCACGTCGGACGCGTAGTCGTCTGCGCCCGAATCTCGCCAGGTATTTCCCCGGCATGCCGCCCCGCCCACGACCGCTCGCAGGCCGGGGATCGCCCGTTTGGCCTGTGCGATCAGGCCTGTGGCGTGATGCAGGTTGAACGGCATGGTGATCGAGACGCCAAGAAGCTGCGGCTGGGCTTTAGTGATGGCCCCAAGGATGGACGCGATCGGTAAGTTGCTGCCGAGGAACTGGACCTGCCATCCGTGGGTCTCGAGCATGTCCGAGACCATCAGCGCTCCCACGTGATGCAGCTCTCCAGGGACTCCGGTCATCACCGCAACGCCGCGGCTCGGGCCGGGACTATTGATGCTGCCAAAGACGTGCGCCATCACATATTGAGTCACTGCTGTGGCCATATGTTCCTGCGCAACGGTGATCACATTCGTCTCCCACAGCCGACCCACTTCGTACAGGCCGTCCTGAAAGACGTCTGCATACAAATCTTGAACCGCGACGCCGTTCCTGAGTACCTCCAGCGCGATGTTCAGTGCGGCCTGGCGGTGACCTGTCAGCAGCGCCTGAACGAATAATCGCCGAGTCAGGGAAAGCGGGCCGTCGGCATCAGGGGCCTGATCGATCGCGCCCGCGGCCGTTGCAAACGTGATGAAGCTGGCAATGAGTCCCTGGTCGGCGTCTGCGAGGTGCTGGCCGGCAGCCGCCTGGATTTGCTCAAGGTTCTCTCGCAGGAATACGGTGTCGATGCCTCGCGCGCCAAGCACCCGCGCCGCCCACCGCACATAGTCGCGAAAGTCATCTCGCGCGTCGCGCTCAATGGCGGCCGTCAGAAACTGTACATGGAATCGAGCGTCCTCGATGCCGGCCTGGCGCGCGCGGTCACCGTACCGAGTGACCCAGTCCGGGTGCCTCAGGAGAAACGCGTCGGTGACGGCTTCGGCCAACGCCTGTTCATGGCGCCTCAGAGTACGGCTGATACCGACGCGATCTGGAGCCGGCACCACCACGGTATTATCTCGGAAAGTAAAAGTGGTCGGCAAATGAGTTGGAACCGTCCACGACCAGAACGCCGCGCGTCACCCGCGGCGCTTACCCATGGAAATTATCCTACCATTTCGCGTACCGAATTGGTCATCGGGCGGCTGCGGCGGGCGGCTGGCTCAGGAACTTCGCGCGACCCTCGTCGAAGGGATCGCACGCAAGAGGCTGTCGCGCCTCGTAGAATTTCGGCGCGCGCAGGTATCGAAACTCGTAGGTATGCGGCCTGCGAAACACCTTCGCATCTTCCCAGGTGGACACAACGGACAAGACCGCCCCGTTGTTCAACAGCCGGTACCGCTCGACCCAATGAGAGTCTGACGTGCGAAACCCGCCGCCAGGAATCGCGGTCACGCCCTTGTCGCCGTCCATGTAAATGGTGTCCACGACCAGTGTGTCGCCGTCCCAGTGCGCGATCGAATCGCCGCTCGTTGTCGGGTCGTATTCGTCCTTGCTCGCGTGGGTGGAGCGATTCAAATAGATATGGCGCGGCGTGGCATTGAACTCGAAACTCATGATAATTTCGCGCGCACCCTGGCGAATATCGATCGGCCTCGGCGAGTCCATGGCGGCAGGGACGCCCAGCCAATTGCACCACAGAATGGCATGGGCATCGTGCTTGGCATGCGCATCGAGCATGGCCTTCGTGACACCCGGAGTGAGGCTTGCCGGAGGCACGTTCTTGCCATCGAGGGACAGCTCCCAGAATCCGCTGATATCGCGAGCGTTGCTACCGGACGGCTGAGGCGTCCCGGCACGCTGCGCCGCGACGACCACACCGAACAGCACGCCCATCGCCAGCGGCAGCGCGACGTGTTTCCATCGGACTTCCATCGTGAAATCCCCTCTCGTTCGAACTATGGCAGCTGCTTCGGCGGTACGATCGACTGCTGCTGCGTCGGATCGCTGGAGTCGCACCAATCCTCGAACGCCCAACCGCCGCCCTGTACCCGTTCGGCCATCAGTTGATAGGTGTGCGGCTTCTGGTAGATCTTCGGATCATCCCACGTGTATTGCATCGTGAGGCGCTTCCCGTCGGCCGATGGCGTGTAGCGCTCGATCAGTTTCGTCTCGGGCGTTCTTCGGCCGCCACCGGGAACGCCGCCGGCGGTGAGCCCGACGGTCTCGATGACGAGCGCGCCACTCTCATAGCGGCCCACCGAATGTCCCGTCGCCGTCGGCTCCCACCTCCCCAGTGGCGGGTGCGGACGCCCGTCCATGTAGATCGTGCGCGGCATCACGGGTCCTTCCCGAACGATCAGGACTTCGTCGTTCGACTGAACGACGTGAAACGCCGAGGAGTTGGGTTCCACGCCGCCAGGCAGACTGCAGCCGCCGCCGGTCACGATGTACGCCTCGCCAGTGGTGTGCTGCCGGTTTTCGTCGAATGACAGCGGTCGACCGCCGGCGCGACCCGGACCTCCCTGCCGCGTGGGGGCGGGAGTCTTTGCCGCCTCTGGCGTCAGCACGGCGGGCGCCACACTGTCGTTGAGTCCGTTGTAGTTACCGGATCCCGTAAAGTCGATGCGTACCCATCCGCCTTCCAAGTCTGGCTTGGCCGTCGAAGCCGCGCCCGGCTGCTGGGCCGGCAGGAACGCTGCGCCCACGAGTAACAGGACACCCACGCCGGCGACGACCGTCGTCGTATAGATCTTCATCGCGTCTCCCTCCACGGCATGCCATCGCGTGGAACCGTCTCAGTGGCGGCCGAAGGATTTCAATGTAATCGGTTTCACATCGTAGTTCAAGACAGGATACCGTGCAAGGTGGTTGCGATCACCGCAGGACCGCGACCGTCGCGTTTGGTGCGCCGTCGCCTTGCCGCTATCATGGTGCGCACCGGCCGGTCCCCCACTCAGATGTCCACGATTTACGACGTCGCCAAACGCGCCGGTGTCTCCACGGCGACGGTATCGCGCGTATTGAGCCACCCCGACGTGGTGGCGCCCGCCACCCGAACCCGCGTGCTGCGGGCCGTGCAACGGCTGGCCTACACGCCGAACGCTGCGGCCAAGCACCTGCGCACGCTGCGCACGGGCAAGCTGCTGGTGACCGTCCCGGATATTTCGAATCCTTTCTTCTCGCTGATTCTCCGGGGCATCGAAGATACGGCGCAGCGCGAGGGATATTTCGTTCTGGTCGGCGACACCCAGGACGATCAAGCACGCGAAGAGATGTACGCCCGGATGCTGAAGCGCAAGGAAGCCGACGGTCTGATCTTCTTGGGCCATCGTCTTCCCAAAGAAGCGGCTGACTTCATGCGGTCGCTCGCACCGCTGACCGCGCCGGTCGTGAACGGCTGTGAATTCAGCCTGCGCCTCGGGATCCCGAGCGTGCATATCGATAACGCAAAGGCCGCCGGCGATGTCATGGGCCATCTCTACTCGCTCGGTCATCGGCGTATCGGAATTGTCCCAGGTCCCCTGGGCAGCCCACTCAGCCGCGATCGGCTTCAGGGCGCGAGGGCGAGCGCGCGGAAGCATCGCGCCACGCGTGACTTCGTCGTGATGAACGGCGACTTTTCGATCGAATCGGGCGCGGTCGCCGGCGCGCGGCTCCTGAGCCGCCGGGAGCCCCCGACGGCAATCTTCTGCTTCAATGACGAAATGGCCATCGGCGTCTACGACACCGCGCACCGCCTGAACCTGCGGATTCCGGACGATTTGTCCGTCGTGGGCTTTGACGACGTTCGATTCGCCCGCTATATGGTTCCGCCGCTCACGACGGTGGCGCAACCGGTGCGCGAAATCGGCGAAGGCACTGTCCGTCTGCTGATGCAGATCCTGCGCGACGGCTCGGTCGCGCCCGAGCCGGTGACCCTGCCGCACATCCTGACCATTCGATCGAGCACCGCTCCGGCCGCGCCACGTAAGTGATGTAATCGGTTGCACATGGTGTAACATCTCGCCCGCGAGGTAGCCCGGCATGCTCGAGCAGTTGCAGAACAGCGCTTTCTCAACGTGGGTCACCGGTTCGGATTCCCTCCTGGCCTATCCCACCATCCTCACGTTGCACACCGTCGGATTGGGTATCGTCGTCGGGGCGGCCCTCCTTCTCGACTTGCGCCTGCTGGGCGTCGGCGCCGAGATTCCGCTGAAAGACATGCGCACCTTGTTTCGATTCTTCTGGGTCGGCTTCGTCATCAATCTGATCAGCGGACTCGTGCTGTTCGCGGCCGAAGCCACTGACAAGGCGAAGCAGCCGGTCTTTTTCGTCAAGCTTGCACTCATCGCGGCGGCGGTCGTGATTACCGTACGGATCCGCCGCGTCGCGTTTGGAGGTAGCACAGCCAGTCCGGGCCCTGCCTCGTCCACGGCACGAGTGCTTGCCGGCGTCTCGCTCACCCTCTGGGCCGGCGCCATCGTCGCAGGCCGCTTGATGGCGTACCTCAAGTAGGAAGCAATCATGAATGACTTCGTCCCCTGGCTGGCCGCCACCTGGCTCTCACGGTCCATGCGTTCCATCACCTGGCTGTGGCCGCTCTGTGAATCGATTCACTTCTTCGGATTGGCGTTGGTGATTGGCGGCGCGGGATACTTCGACCTCCGCCTGATGGGATTCATGCGCCGCGTGCCGGTCAGGGCCGCTCATGCGTTCATGCCGTGGGCCATCGCCGGATTCGCGATGAACCTGGTGACTGGCGCGCTCTTTGTCATCATGGCACCAGAGATGTACTTCGGGAGCATTGCCTTCATGGCGAAGCTCTTCTTCATCATGGTGGCGGGCCTCAACGCGATCGCCTTCGAAACGATCCTCGGCACGCGTCTCATGGCGCTGGCACCCCACGACGACACGCCTTCATCCTTCAAAGTCGTCGGAGGTGTTTCGCTCTTCGCGTGGTTCGCGGTGCTCTATTTCGGCCGGATGCTTCCGTATATCGGCAACGGAAATTAACGAGCTACGCCATCAGCGCCTGTTTCATGTAGTCCATCTGCCACTTCGCTTCCTCGACCGCGGTTCCAGGACCCCGATACTCTCTCTCGAGGATGCAAAGAATCGGATAGTGGTTATCGCGGACGATCGCCAGGCACTCCTTGATCGGCGTGTCGCCGGTGCCGAGCTGGACGTTGGGACCCTCGTCTCGTTTGCGATCCTTGATGTGCAGATGCGTGATGCGATCGTGGTGTTTCCGGAGGAAGGCCGCGGCGTCGTTGTTGCCCGCAGTGAAATGGCCGATGTCGAGATTGATCATGAACGACTTCGACATCGCCAGCAGTTTCTCCATACTCTCCGGCGTCGCGACCTCGTTCGGATCCTTCACGTTGGCGTGACAATGCCACGCGGGGCGGATCTTGTATTTCTCCGCGAAGGGAACAAGACGCGGGCCCACGCTCACCCGGGTTTGATTTGTCGTGAAGAGGTCGATCTTCAGGGCCTGCATCTGCTTGAACACGGCGTCTATTTCGGCGTCGGTAAAGTCATCGCCGATGGTCATGACGTAGGAGAACAGATTCAGGCCGGCCGCGTCGAACTTCCTGCGCACGTCTCTGAACCGATCCAATGGCTGGGCCACACGCCACTGGCGCAGGACTTCGCGCGACTGCTGATATTCCGGAGTGACCTGCGCGGGTGGCTGGCCGAAGCGGCCGCCGTTGACGACCGGCGGCTCTCCCTGGGCCATCACACTCACCAATTCGATGTTCGCAGCTCCCAGCTGAACGCACTCCTCAATGATGACGTCAATGGGATCTTTCCCAGGGACCGAAGGCAGCGGGTTCAGCGTGCCCGTAATCAATCCCAGTTTCACGCCGCGAACCGTCGATTCCAGCGGCGCCGCCCACAGATCTGATGCCGGCAGCCCCGCGAGCGCAAGCGCCGAAAGCGCCGTCTTCCCAAATTCCCGTCGTGAGTACATGAGACTGATCTCCTTATGGAAGTTGTTTTGGCGGCACGATCGACATCTTCCGCTTCCTTTCCACCTCTCCGCTAGTACAGCGCGAAGGAGTACAACGTATCGCCAGCGGCCACCAGCACCTGCTGCTTACCGTTCACCATGTATGTCTCGGGCGCGTTGGTGACCTGGCCGATGGCAGCATGCCACAGCGCATTGCCGCTGGTCGCGTCATACGCGACGAAGTTCCCAGACGGATCGCCGCCAAAGACAAGCCGACCGGCCGTTGCGAGCAACCCTTGACCGCGCCCGTCGCCGACGGTCCGGTAGTTGTGACGCCATGCGACCTTTCCAGTCTTGTAATCGATGGCCATCAGATAGCTGGAGACCGTGCCGAGATTCCGTTCGTCCTTGCCGCCCAGCCCGACGCCACCGCGCGGATCGAGGGTGTTGAGGTAGTACATCGCGTACGTATCCGAGGCGGGAAAATAGAACAGACCAGTGTCCGGGCTGTACGCCGGTGGCGGCCAGTTCGTCGCACCCTGATTGGCTCCCGAGACGAGCGCGCCGCCGATGTCGAAGTCCTTGCTGGGATCTCGGACGGGCTGCCCTTTGTCGTTCAGTCCTTTCGCCCAGTTCGTCGTATCAGAAAACTTGCTCGTCACTAAATGCTCGCCGGTGAGACGATCGAGCGTGAAGTAATAACCGTTGCGGCTCGCCGTCAGCACCATTTTCCGCGGTCGGCCGTTGAAGTCCCCGTCAACCAGCACGGGCGTCTGCGCCGAATCCCAATCGTGCGTGTCGTGCGGTGATGTCTGGTAGTACCAAGCCATCTTCCCCGTGTCGACATTCACCGCCACGATCGAGCAGGTATAAAGGTTGTCTCCTTCGCCGCGAGTCTGTGACGTGTACGCCGGCGTCGGATTTCCGGTGCCAAAAATATACAGGTGCGTCTCCGGATCGTAGGAACCCGGCACCCAGGGATGGCCGCCGCCGTGCCGCGACGCATCCAGGCTCTTCCACGTCTCGAGACCGGGATCGCCAGGATTCTGCGGCGTCGCGTTCCACGTCCACTCTGCGCCGCCGCTCTCCGGCTCGTACGACCTGAGAAAACCCTGCGAGTCCAGGTCGTTGCCGCTGCCTACAATCACATGGTTCCCGATCACGACCGGCGCCATGGTCGAGAAGTACTGCTGTTCGAAGCTGGTAAACACCTTGTGCCAGCGTTCCTTCCCGGTTCGCGCATCGAGCGAGACGAGATAGTCGTCGGGCGTCACGAAAAACAGATTGTTGATCCACATGCCGACGCCGCGATTGCCGATATGTGTGCCGCCTCTCGTCTTCCAGTAGTAGTGCCAGAGCTCGTGCCCGTCCTGCGCATCGAGCGCCCACGTGTTGTCGGGGGTGGTCGGGAACAGCACGCCGTCAACCATCAGAACGGCGCCCTTCACCGACGTGGCGCCGGCGGCCACGATGTCGCCGCTTCCCTCACCGCCGACAATCACCGACGGCGAGACGGGGCCGTTCGCGAGCCGATGCGCCCATGACAGGGTGAGGTTCTTTACCGTCGTTTGGTTGACTTGCGTGAGCGAACTGTACCGGCGGCCGGTGTAGTCGCCAGAGTAGGTTGGCCACACGTCTCCCAGCGGCTTCATCAGCGTCGGCGGATCAAGCCGCTGTGCGCCAGCGACGACGGAGCCGGCGACCATGGCCGCGAGGACGAGCAGGTTCTGTGCGCGCGTCATTTCAAAGTCACCAGGTATGCAGTGATGTTATGGATGTCGGCGTCGCTGTAGGTTCGCAGCAACTCCTTGTGGACACGCAGCGGGTCGCGAAGTTCCACTGTGGGTGGCGCCGGTCCGTTGGTCCGAAACGACTGGTGGCGACCGTCGGCCAGGTTGAGTGAGACGCTGAAATCGTCGATGCGATCGAGAGTACCCTCAACCTTCCGCCCGTCGGCCAACGTGACAACCGCTCCAATCGGCGGGGCCGGGCGCGGCGGGGCGGCGCCACGCGATCCGCCGGTGCCTGGTACCAGCCAGGTCTGCTGAAGGATTTTGGGATCGGCGTACTTCGCCCCCACGCCCTTCAAATCCCCTGTTGGCGAATGGCACGAGGCGCATTTGGCTGAGAAGAGACCCTGGCCTGCACGCGCGTCGCCAACCACAATGTTGATCGCCTCGGCGGTTCGTGGGTTCACGGGAAGGCTGTGAAGAAACGCGGCGACGTCACCCACCTGCTGGGGCGTGAACGAAAAACTCGGCATCCCGCGGTCCGTACGCCCATTCACCACCACCGGACTCATCAGCTCGCCGTTCTTGTCGTCCAGCACGACGTTCGACCGCATCAAGCTCGGGCCGCCGTCGCCGCCGCGTGCGTCGGCGCCATGGCAAAACGCACAGTTCACGGAAAAGAGCAACTTGCCCCGCTCCACAGCGGCGGGATCGGTCACTGGGCGTTGCGGGTAGGGGACGAAGGCACCGGGCGCCTGCGCGCGCGCGAGCACGCTGCCAACGGCCAGCGCCGCCAGAAAACTGACTGCAGCGATCAAGTGTCTCGCGACCGGCACGGCGGTACCTCGACGCGCGGGACACCTCTCAGGGCTTCCGCGCTGTGACGGGTCTGAATGCGTCAAAGGGTCGGCGATGCTAGAGGCCTTCGCCGTTTTTCGGGCGAGCGATGTCGTGATACAGGCGTTTGCCGTCCGGCAGCACGGCGTAGAAGAGCGACACGCCCTTCGAGCCGTCCTTCATCGGATGGCCGACCAGGGTGATCTTGTCGCCGGCCTTGAACGTGGTGCGGTTCCATCCCTGGCGCCCCATGATATTGGTGCTGCCACCTTCCACGTCCCAGGTGCCGACCGTCTTAGGGTCCGCTCCCGGAGCGGGATCCACTTTCAGCAGGATGTGCGTGTGCGGGTTCACCCAGTGGTACTCGACGACGGTACCGACGTAGGTGACACTCTTGTCCATCTCGAACAGTGCGAACGAGTGATGGGCAGACAGAGGCATGCCGATACCGAGAACCACGACAAGGACCAGGGCCACGCGAAAAAAACTGCGCTTCATCGAAATGCCTCCTGAGTCACGGGACCAAATGGATGCGTGAATCTTACGCATTCCTGCAACCGATTACAAGGGTTCAGCGATAGTTCTCCATGTATCGCTCATGGCAGTTTTCGCAGACATCGTGCATGTCGGCGCCGACGTCGAACACGCGTTTGACGTCCTTCGCATCGGCGGCCGCCAGGGCCGTGATCCCGATCTCCACGAGCGCTTGCGACGCCTTCATCCAGGCGTCATTGTCTTTGGCGCGAGGCACCATCATCAGCAGGTTGCCCGATTCGGCAACGACCATCGCGCCGTTGCGGACAGCGTCCCAGTCGGCCTGCGTTTTCGGCGCGCGGTCGAACACGCCCGCGGCCGTCGAGATGGTGCCGGTCGCGTCCCAAATGGCGTCGCCGGCCGGGTCCACCACCATCAGCATCAACTGCTTGACGTCAGCCACAGGTTTGAACGGCGGAGGCTGCGGCCCCCGGCAACCGGAGGCGCTGACGGCGAGGAAAGGAATGAGCCATGCAACCGGTTTCATTTTCCAAAAGTCTACCCCATCCGCCCGGCGCGCCGTGGCATCGCGCGCCTCTTTCTCGACGGAACAGTTCGATTCGCGACCGCGCCAGCCGCAACCCCGTGGACGGCAAGCCCACGGCTGTGGTTCCCCCGACGTGTGCGCCCTGATGTCGGCCAACTCGGCCAATCAGGCGGTTCACTGTTGTCGTTAATCGCGATCACGGCTCTCGACGACCGAGAAGCGTATGCCTTCGCCGTGTTTGAGCGCGCGTTCAAAGATTTTGGCTTGCGGCAGGCCATTCGCACCGACAACGGGGTGCCGTTCGCCAGTCCCCATGGCCTCTATAGCCTCAGCAAACTTTGTGATGTTGGTTGCGGGGGGCCGCAACCGCTGCGAGTTGCAGGAGTGGTGGACGGACGCGTAAGGGGCACTTCGGGGTAGTGGGCTCCTTTGAAGAATTTCATGGCGCTGATCAGTTTGCTAGTTCATTCTTCACGCCGACGCCTTTCACAATGCTGGTCGTGGATGAACGAACTGGCGTGGGAGTGCCAAACCTTCGCATCACGAACGAAGGCGGAATGATTCGCCATACGGCAGCGCATGGAGAACTAATTATTTGGAGTAAGGCCTCGCCGCGCCGCTTCCAGATCAGGGACGAACAGAACCGATTCGCCAACATCGTGGCCACAGTCTGTCCGGCGAGCCTGGACGCCGAATCACGCCTTCGACAATCGGTTCAATTCGTCGGCCCATCCGAGCACGACGACAGCCTGCCGGGACGTGGCGGAATCCTGATCCTCGTCATTGATCATCAGAAAGCGTTCCCCGTCAGGAGTCACATCGTAGTTGGAAGACGTGGGTCCCGCCGGCCCGCACGAGCTGCTCATCCCATGCGAATAATGCCCCTTCCAAAGTTCGTGTGGTCGGCCGTTGACAAATGAAGGCGCGGGGGAAACGGGAACCGCCATCATGCTGTCGCCATTTCGGTAGAAGAGCTCGGCACCAGTTCTTCTCCACACGGGATCCGTTCCGCCGTCGCTGGACACCTGGATTCTGGGGCCAGGTCCCGGAAACGCCTGGACATACACCTGAGGCTTTCCCGATTCGTTCGAACAATACGCCAGCCAGCGCCCGTCGGGCGAGAATTTCGGCGAGCCTTGAGCATATCGGGAATTGTCCAGCTGTCGTGGTGTTCGGTCGCCCTGCAACGCAACGACCGTGACCTTGGGCGGCACGCCGGGAGCGGCGGCGGTATAGGCGATCGCTCGTCCATCCGGCGAATACGATTCGACGCTTTGTGACACGCCGGTAGCAGGCACGGACTCTGGCGCGCGACTCCGATCGGCACGAACCTGCCACAGTTGAAACCGTCCCATCGGTCCGGAGCGATACCCGACATCTCGCCCGTCCGGCGACCACACCGGCCAATGACTCACGCCGTCGGTCGTGATGTTCGATAAAACGCCGCTCGTAAAATCATAGACGTAGATGTCATGATGCGACCCTTCGATTTCAACGGCGACCTTGCGGCCGTCGGGTGAAATCCGAGGGTGAAGATACGATCGCGTCGGCAACGGCACCTTTTCGGCCCGGCCGCTTCGATCGACCCAGAGAAGTGTTCGCGCGCCTCCTTCGGCTTTCCCAGGAATGTAGGCAAGGTCGCCGCTCGCAGCGATATCGAAGTTGGCGACGCCGCTATTGCGACTCATCAGCACGCCTTCGAGAACGGTTGACGGCTGGCCGGTCACTTCCAGCCGATTTGGATCGAAGCGCACGGCGAGCAGTTGGCCGTTGCGGGCATACACCAGATGGCCGGATGGCGAGTAGCGCGGGTGGGTGCCGCCGTCTATGAGAACCTTCTTCTGCCCGGTTGCCAGCACGAAGACGGCGATGTGTGCATCGTCGAAAGATTCGGAATCCATGGTTGCCACGGTGAGAAGGATCCCTTTACCTCCCGGGAGTGCGCACGGAAATTTGTAGACGCGTTCGCCATTGGCGAAATCGAACGTGGCGACTTCAACGGGTTGTCCGCCGCCGGCGGCAACGCGGGAAAGACCCGCTGGATGTCCCCCGACAAAATAGATGATGTCTCCATCGGTCCACGTTCCACCGGCCCCGCCGCCCGAAAATCCTCGACAGACGGTCACGGGTGCGCCGCCAGTGAGAGCGATTTTCCGCATCTGCTCGTTGGCGACGTCAGAAAACCCGATCCACGCGCCGTCCGGCGAGAAAAACGGC